>JARLIW010000323.1 GCA_031291515.1 Beijerinckiaceae bacterium
ACCGGGAACGGTCGAAATCTCGCGCGTGAGATAGCTCTTGGCGGTTTGCAGCGCGCTTTGAACGCTGCCCGACGCATTCGGGAGTTTCGCGTCAATGTCGGCGAGGATCGGCGTCACATCCATCGGCTGCGGATTGGCGCGCGCCGCATCGTAGAAGGGTTTCGCCGCCGTACTCGCGTCTTGCTTGATCGCTGCCTGCGCGGCGGTCAGATCGGGGCGCTGGCCGAGCGAGCCCGTCACGACATCGTTGACGCGCTGATCGGCGCCAGCGGCGCGATCGAGCATCGCCCGCTTGAGGATTGAGGTCGGCTGGCCGCCGAGCGAGGCCAGCGCGCCGGCCTTCGTGGTGAGCGCCGGATCGACGTCGGCAAGCGTGCCGAAGGGCCCGAGATCGGCGAGCGCGGCGCGCGCCTGGATCGGGGTCAGGCCGATCTCGCGCATCGTCTCGGCGATATTGGCGACGCCTGGCTTGACGCCGGAAAGGGCCGATCCCACCCCGGAAACGATCTTGCCGAGCCCAGCGCCGATGAGCGGGCCGGCCGCGCCGCCAGCGAGCCCCAATTCGCCCGACCGCAAAACGTCGCTGGCGCTACCGCCACGCACCGCCGTATCGGCCCCGGTCAATGCCGAGTTTGAGAGCGCGCCAATTGCCATCCGCGCCGCGAGCGGCCCTTCACCGAGGCCAAAGGCGGCCGGCGCCGCAGCCATCAGAGGGGCGGCGCCGACGATGCCGCCGGCGACATCAGTCGCGGTCGCCGCCGTGGGATGATTCTCGACGAAGGCCTTGCGCGCCTGTTCAAGCGCCGCGGTGCGATTGGCGTAGCGATCAGAGAAGGTCGCGCCCGGAATATTGGGAACCGCGCCCCCAAGATAGCCCGACAGCGGCGACGTCAGCGCGTCGATCGCCGCGCCGCCCTTGACCAGCGCCGGGCCGACGACGGGAAACGAATTCATGAACTCGACGCCGCCGCCGGGATCGCTCATCGCGCTCGTTGGAGGCGGCGGCGCGGCAGCCTTAACGAGCGGAGGCGCGGAGGCGGCGATGTCAAAGCCCGCCAGCGGATCGTCAGGCGCGCTCGAGGCGGCCGGCGCCGCCGCGGCAGGTGCGCTCGAGGCCGCTTTCGTCGCCTTCGAGGGCGCGATCTCAAACCCCGCCAGGGGATCATCGGCGGGCGCGCCCGCGCTCTTGGCCCCGGGCGCGATTTCGAAGCCGGCGAGCGGATCGCTCTGCTGACCGCCAAAGAACAACTGTTTGCCGATCGGCTGGCCGGTGCCGTCATCCCAGGCCGGCGGCTGGCGGCCGAGGGCCTTCTGCGCGCTCGGCGAATAGAACTTGGTCGCGCCGCCGGTTGGATCGGGCGTCTTCCCCGAAATTGCGTCGTCGACCACCTTCGCCGCCGCCTTATAGGCGGGATCGGTCGGCGAATAGCTCATCAGCTCTTTCGAGCGCGTCGACCACGGCTCGAACTGGCCCGGCGCAAGCACGATCTGGCCGGCCGACTGGCCGGTTTGCCTCATCCGGTTGGCGATCACGGCCGCCACGCCCGGCGCGCTGGGATCGCTGCCGGCCTCGCCGATGATCGTGCGAATCATCAGATCGCGGTCGTTGGGCGAAAGTTGGAGGGGATCGTTCTCAGGGTCCACTTGCGCCCCCGTCGGGCATGATAGCGCCGCTTGAGCGCGCCATGCGCAGCGAATTGATGAATTTCTGATAGCCGGGCGAGCCGGGCTTGCCGAGGCCGTCGAGCGTGTCGCGGCGCTCCTGCGGCGTCATCATGTCGAAGCGGAAGGCGCGCGGATCGGTGTTCTGGTAATAGGTCGATTGGAACTGCTTGAACCCGGCCTTGCTCTTGTCGCCAGGGCTGGCGGCGTCATAGGCCGGCGTCACCGCGGCATCCATCCGGCTCATGCCGATCTGATTCTTGACCAGGGCGATATTGGCCGGCTGGGTGAGATCGAGATGCGGATTGGCGTGCTGCGCAGCCGACAACGCCTCATCGGATCGCCCGGCGCCTTGCGCCGCCTGGACGGTCTGATTGAGGTATTTGTTGACCTCCTGGCGCATGTCGACGCTCGTCGCGCCCTCCGGGATGATCCCCGCGGTGGTCAGTATGCTCTTGACTTTGGCGTATTCCGCCGAGCCGGGGCCGAAGTCCGAGGCCGAGAGTTTTTCGATCAGCGGCAGGGCGTTTTGCAGCGGCCGGATCGAGGCGCCGATCGTGGCGGCGTTGCCCTGCGCCGACAGATAGGCATCCTGGCTGGCCTTCGTCATCGGACCTAGACCGCCGGAAGGTCCAGCCTCGCCGCCTGCGCCGGAAGGCGCCGTGTTCAGCGTCGATTGCGGCACGAGCGATGTGCTGCCGTCGGGGTTGACGATCGGCGTGCGCGTGTTGGCGGCGGCGGCTCCTTGAGCCACGGAAGCATATTGGCCCGACCACCGTCGGAAGCCTTTCTGATCCTGCGGCATCGAAGCGATCATGCTCGTCAGCATTGGCGTTGGCAGATTGGTGCGCCGCGAAGCGTCGGTTAGAATTTTGATCGCCTCGTTGGGGTTGGCCGCATTGGCGAGCGACCCAGCTATATTCTGCACATAGTCGTTTTGGCCGCGCGCGAGATCGAAAGCGGCGGTGTCGCCGGCGATCTGGCGATTGCGGCTGTCGAGCGCCGACGTAATGCCTTCCCCGGCCGCATAGGCGGCGTTGGGATTGGCGGCGATCCCCGACAAGGCCTTCGCGGGATCGAATGTGCCGTCTGGCCCGATCGCGCCTTGCAACGCTCCGCCGACCGCTTGCTCGGATTGCATCCGCTTGAGCTGCTGCACTTGGCTAAGCAGCGACAGCGCGCTCGACGGATTGCTGAGCGGGTTCGCGCCGTTGGGCTGCGGCGGTTGTGGATAGAGGGCGCTGATGTCAGCCACGCTTTGCCCCCTGATATTGCTTGGTCAAAGCGTCCATGATCCCAGCGTGATTGTCGGGATCGTAGGCGTCATTCTCGGGCATATCCTGCCCGGCGAAGGCCATGCGGTGATGTTGCAGCACAGCGTTTGCGGCCTGAACCGACTGCGACAGATGCGCCTCGAGCCATTGTTTCTGATCGAACGGCTTGTCGGGGAAATTGCTCAATTCCCGAACCGCATCGGCCGCGGTGGTGATCCCCTTCGAGACCAGGCCCGTCATCCCGTCGATCACCTGGGATCGCAGGTCCGACTTGCCGCATTCGGGATCGGCGAGGAGCTTCTTGACCTCGTTCTCGATAGTCGTGAAATGGCGCAGCGCGGCGACGGTCTGGGCGCGGCCGGGAGGGGGAGGCATCACGCCGCCCGGCGTCGGCGCGGCCCCAGGCCCCGCGCCAGGCGCGCCCGCGCCTGCTTGGCTCGGCCCTGGCGCGCCCATGCCGGCGAGCGCGGGACCGCTGAGAGGGCCGCCCCCGCCGCCGCCCTGCGGGTCGGGATTGGGCGCCGGCGGCGGCATGAGGTTGGCGGAGAGCGCGCTCGGCATTCGTCAGCTTCCTCTCAGCTAAACCACGAGCTGCTATTGAGGCCGGAAAGCGTGCCGGTCATGCCGCCCCCGCTGTTGTTGAGAGAGTTGAGCATCAGCGCGGTCGACAGCGAGCCGCCGGCGCTGGTTAAGCCGCCCCCGAGCGCATTGGCGCTGCCGAGCGTGCCCGAAGCAAGTGCGTTGGCGCCGGCCTGCTGCGTCTGGCCGATCGACTGGCCGGTGTTCGTGGCGTTGCCGGCGAGCGCGGACGCCGCGCCGAGGCCCGAATTGACCGACTGTTGAAGCGTGTTGGCGTAATTCGTGTAATAGGTCGAGGCGAGGCCCGAATTGTAATCCGAGATCGCCTTGGCGAGCGGCCCGCTCGATCCGCCGAGGCCTTCGGCGGTGAGCGAATTCGTCGTCGCCATCGTGCCCCACCCCGACTGAAACTTGAAGCCGGGCAGATTTTCGAGCATCGGCATCGCCGTGCTCGGATTGAGCAGCGCTTGAAGCGTCGAATTCGATTGATCGCCTGCGGTGTAATAGGGCGAGAGCGCGCTTTGGGCGGTGTTGAACATTTTGTCTTGTTCGGCGATTGAGGCCTGTGTGCCATTGTATTGCTGTTGCGACGCCGATTTCGCCGCATTCGAACTGATGAGAGCCCCGCCAAGCGTCGCCACGCCGCCGATCGCCGCCGCCGCTGCAATGCCCATCTTAAGCCCCTTGCAAATTCAGGCGGTAGAGTGCGCCATCTTCGGCGAACCCGACGCGGCGATAGAGCGTTCCCAATCGCGGGCCGTCGCCGCGCGGCCCGGCGCGGCCCCAGACCTCGCCGACGCCGCGTTCTTTCAAAGCCCGCAGCGCTTCGCGCTCGAGCTTGAGACCGAGGCCGGGGATCGCTTTCGAGGCGAAAAATCCGGTGTGCACCGCCGAGACGAGATCGCGTCGTTCGCGCGACGGCGAGATTTCGCTCATCAGGTAGCCGAACGGCTTGCCGTTGCAGCGGGCGACGAGAATCTGCATCCCGCCGCCCTTATCGAGAAAGTTCATCAGCTCGAGGTTTTTCTCGCTATAGGCGAGCGGCGACTCGCCGACCTCGCATAGATGCTCGGCGAACAATTCCTGGCAATCGCGATAGAAGGTCTCGAACGGCTCGACGGAGAATTCGACGCCCTCGATCGGCGCGCTCGGCTTGAGAGCGAGATCGGACAGCATCGCTTGCTTGGCTTGCAGGGCGGCGCGCTGCATCTGCGGCCCGAACGCCGTCATGTAGCGCATCAGCCCCGGCATCGAGGCCTGCAAGTTGACGTTGGCGAGCAGGCCCCACCACTTCGAATCGTGGGGATAGGACAAGCAATGCTCGAAAATCCGCGCGCAGACGTCCTCACGCTCAAGATCGGCGAATTCGACCTCGATCGCGCCGGGCCAGCGCGCCGCCACCTGGCCGATCTTGGCGTCGAGCCGACGCATGATCCGCTCAAGGCGGACGGGATCGAAGGCCCCGGCGCCCAAGGTGTCGAGCCGCAACAGGCTCGCAACCACCTGGTCGACAGGGCGCCTGACGACGACGACGCGGGCCTCCGGCGCGAAGCGGGGAAGCAATCGCCAGAACGGCGCTCCGGCCGTCTCGGCGCTGCCGGCGAAGGGCTGCGCCAGCCAGGATTTCGCATCCTCGAGGCTGCGCACATGGCGCAACTCGTCGTGGCCGCAAATCCACTCACGATAGGTCAGGAAGCGCGACAGCCAAGCGGTGCGGCTGCGCGGCAGCGCGAGGACAAAAAAGGGTCTGATCATGATTACCGAACGCGCCGGGCGCCGATGAAGCCGAAGGCGCCGAGGGTCGACGTGGCGAACGTCACGGTCGCGCTGAGATAGACGGCTTGGTTGACGCCGTTGGCGACGGAAATCCGCTGCATCCCGATCGGCGTCGTTTGGCCGAGGCCCGCGCCGATCGCGCTTTGCCACTCCGAATAGGCGCCGTTGTTGGGCGCAAGTGGATCGGTGGCCGAAACCGTGTTGATCCAGCCCCTGATGTCGCTCTGCGTCGTCGTTCCGGCCGGAAGCGTCGAGATCGAACCCCAGACGTCCCAATCGCCGGCCGAGAGCGTGATGTGGGTGACGTCGGCGGGAACGCCGGAGCCGAGCGCCACCGCCGCGCCGGAGACGACTTGGCTCGCGACATATTCGCCGATGTCGCCGGCCGCCGCGTTGTCGTTGGTCAGGGTGCCGGGAATCTGGCCCGCGACGCCGTTGAGATCGGCCGAGACGAGCGCGCGAAACCCCGGCGCCGCCGCCGCGCCCGCCGCGGGACCGGCAAAGAGCCTGTTCTGAGCCTGCGGCGCGAAGCTATTGCCGTCGAGCGTGTCCCATTCGGGATAGGTCACGCCCATGCGCAAAACGGCGTTATGCGCGCCCGGCAGAAGCCCCGCCCACGACGCGACGCCGCGCAACAGCATCGAGCCGGGAATTGATGACAGGGTGTCGAGCAGCGCGCTGGCGCTGCCCCCTGCCCCGCCGAGAGCGTTGAAGATACTGACGAAAAACGAGAACCACGGCGTATTGACGGAGCGCCCGTCGGGCCCGACCAGTGGCGAGGAGCTGGGAACGCTTTCGACCGGCGCCGTCATGCGCCATGCTCGATCGGGTCAATCATATTTGTCTCCCGATCCAATTGGTTTTGTTTCACCTTTTTTCGGCATGCGATATTATGTGTGGCATGACGAAAGAACTAATTTCACGCAATGCCGCCGCGTATAAAGGCCATCTTCGTTACTTTACGGGAGAGCCTTGTTTGCACGGGCATATTTGCGAACGGATTGTGTCTAATAATCAATGTCTTGAGTGCGCGAAAATATATGCCCGCGAACAATACGCAGCTAACCCTGAGAAATTTCGCGCTAGATCACGGGAATGGAGCCGCGACAATCCTGATAAGGTAAAAATCAGAAACAAGAAGTACAAATCAGAAAATGCCGAACGTTTGCGGCCGATTGCCATTGCGCGCACTAGAAAATGGATTGATGAACACCGAGAACAAGCCAATAAGCAGCGCCGGGATCGGCGCGCACGCGTGCGAAACGCCCCAGGCTCTCACACTCTGGAACAGATTTCCAAATTGCTTGAAACGCAAAATTGGAAATGCGCCGGACCTAAATGTAATAAATCTCTTCGCAAACGTCGCCATTTGGACCACAAAACCGCTCTTGTCTGCGGAGGGTCAAACTATATCGATAATTTGCAGTGGTTGTGCCCCACTTGTAACATGCGAAAAAATCGCAAAGACGCAATAGAATTCGCGCGCGAGAACGGGTTGCTTCTATGAGCCGTGTTCTATTGGGTCGACGTAAGCGCCTTGCAACGCAGACTCTCCTGGGTAACTCCATAAGACTTCGTAGACCCGATCGCGCGCCATGCCGAGGCCGCGCCAGCGCATCATCGAGCGATAGTTTCCCGAGCTGACCCGTCCCCTGCGGCGATAGCTCGACCACTTATTTCCGCCGTCGTTGCTGTAGCGCATGAACAGGGCCGGCGCCGGCGAGTTGATGATCGGCCCGAATCCGGTACTGAACCCCGCCGACCAAGGCGATTCCGCGATCGGCTTCTCGCCGACGCCGGAAATGTTCCCCGTCGAGAAATCCGCCACGAACGCGACGTGGGTGATCTCCTTCATGTTCTGCATGATGTGCGGGAACGAGCGCCGACAGACGATCGGTTGGCCGTTGTCGGTGTAGAACTTGGGATCTAGCGAATAGATTTGGCCGGTTTGCCAGTCCTGCGCGACGTTCGTCGGCGCATAGCCGCCATCAGCCCCCACTTTGGCGTAATAGGCCGCTTTTTCGCGATGCGAGACGCCCTGCGCGTCGAGCCATGTGCGCCGGTGCCATTGCTTCGTCGTGAGATCGTAAGCCCAGGTCCGATCGGCGGTCGGGAAATGGAAGATGACGAAGGTGTGGCCGCCGCGCTGATAGGTTCCCCCGATCACGTCGTCGATGCGGGCGTAGTTTCCCCACTCGTATTCGAGCGCGCGGGTGGAAATCGGCTCGATCTGCTCGCCGACCGTTTTGACGGCGATTGCCTCGCCTTCCGGATTGCGCGACAGCCAGAACAGCGAGGCCCCGGCGCGCACCAGCGAATAGGCGGCGACGCAACCGTAGGGGATGAAGACGTTCGGCCATTCCTGATAGGGGAACGGCGTCGACCCGGCGAGAAACCAGATTTCCGATCGCTGCGTGCCGAGCAGCCACATTTGCCGCAGATTGAACGAAAGCGTCTGGATCGGGTCTGGCGTCGAATCCTTGGCCGCATTGACGAGCGCGTTAAACACCACCTGGTTCGATAGCGAGACGATCCACTCGTTCGTCCCGGGCGTGGCGAAGGCGAGGAAGGTGTCGGAGAAATCGGCCCGCCGCGAGCCGAGAAACGAGCCGGTCGGGTCGACGATTTGCGTGAACGCCGTGACCGAAACGACCGGAATCGAAAATCCGACGACGTTGCCGATGGTCGCCGAGACGGCCGAGAGCACGTCGCCGGCGAGATAAGCGTCGCCGCCAGAGACAATATCGACTTCCGTCACCACGCCGCCGGCGACCGTGATGTTCGCCGTTGCGCCAGCGCCCGAACCGCCGGTGAGAGCGACGGCGGCATAGGTTGCGTTGGCGCCGCCCGCGCCGGGCGTGATCGCCCCGAGCGAAACGATGACGCCTTTGGTCCCTGCAACGTCGGCGAGCGAAATCTGATAGCCGTTTGGACTGCCGTCGACGAGGACGGCGTTTGTCCCGTTGTCGGCGAGCGACGTCGGCGTGTTGGCCGGTGCGATTTGGCCGATCAGATGCCAGGCCCAAGCGGTGTCGATGTAATAGACGTTCGTGCCCGCCACGGCGTAGAGCTGGCCGTTCGATGCGGTGAACACGCCGCGCCCGAGGCCGACCGCCGGCGGCGCCGAGAGCGGCCGCAAGCCCTCGCGCGGATAGTGCGTCACGGCGGCTTCGGCATCGGCTTCCTGCGGATTGACCTCTGGGAACAGGTTTTCGCAGACTTGCCAATTGGCGATGGCGTCGCGCGCCTGATAGGCGCCACCATTAAGTGGGACCAAGCCATCAGAGCGCAGCATTGAACCACTCCGCCACGCGATCAGGCAGGGGCGGCCACCAATGGACGGTGACGCGCTTGCGCTGGATGAATTCCCGCGTCTCCTCCTTCGTTTCGAAGGTGAGGCAGGGGCGGATCGGACAATCCGGCGGAATCTTGCTCAGCCGGAAAGCCTGTTCCTTCGGGTCGAACCAGCCGAAAAGCTCGCGGCGGATCACTTGCCGAGCCACACCCCGTTCTTGGCGCAAGTGTAAACCTTGCCGCTGTAGAGGGTTTGCGAGGCCGACGTAGTGCCGACCGAGCCGGCGGTGATGATCGTATCCTGCGCGGCCGTCGCGGGATTGTTGGCGACGGCGGGATAGACGGTGATCGTGTAGGCCGTATTGTTGAGGAGGTTGAGCTCAGTGCCGGCGAGGCAGAAGGGCAGATTGACGCCCGACGTGCCCGCCGAGGTCGACGTGTCGACTTCGAGAAGCAACGCGCCAGCGGGAAGCGCCGTCGCGGTCGTCTGCGTCGTGCCGACGGCTGAAATGCCGGAGGCATAGACGTTGTTCAAGCCGCCGGCGATGCCATTGAGCCACGCGCCGTCGACCAGCGCGGGACCGTTGATCGGTGGGATGCCGACGACGGCGATCGCCGAAACGCTGCCGGCGAGCAACGCCGCGAAGGCGGCGAACAAAAGCTTTTTCATGCGAGGTCTCCCTTGAAAGCACCAGTTTTGTGTTGCCCCGCAAATTTAGGAGGCGTTACAATCCTGCGATGAATTCGCAGGAGGATTCCTTGAAAAGGCTTGTCGATCTGACGGGGCGACGATTCGGGCGCCTTGTCGTTCTGTCGTATTCGCGAAAGCGTAACCGCCATCATCTGTGGATCGCGCGATGCGACTGCGGAACAGAAAAGACGATCAGCGGTCTTGCATTGAAAGACGGTAGAACTCGATCTTGCGGTTGCCTACGATCAGAGACAACTGCCAAGAACAAGACTTCTCACGGCCTTTCGCGCCATCCCATATACAATTCGTGGGGACGGATGAAAGAGCGTTGCTACAACCAAAAGGATAATCGCTTCCCGCGCTATGGCGGCCGCGGCATCCACCTATGCGAACGATGGCTGACGTTCGAGAATTTCGCCGCCGATATGCTGCCGACGTGGTTCGCGGGCGCGTCGATTGATCGGATCGACGTCGACGGCAATTATTGTCCTGAGAACTGCCGATGGGCGACGCTTCAAGAACAGTCCCGCAACCGCCGCGCGTCGATCATCATCGAGACGCCGTGGGGACCGATGAACGCTATGTACGTCGCGAAAAAGCTCGGCCTAAGTCCCGGCTCTATGTACGAGCGCATCCACAAATGGCCGAAGGAGCGATGGCTTGAGCCACGCTCTCGATACGCGCCTTAGTTGCCGTCAGAACGGTAATCATAGGCGGTTCTTCTAGTTCTGACCGACCTTGGCAAAGTCAATGTCGGCATCGCTATGTTTGCCGCGCGAATAACGGCCAACGACTCCCGAGCCAAAGCATTGATTTCTGGGTCAGGGGGCAACTGATAACTTGCCCGAAGCCGTCTGGCCCCACAAAAATTCAGAGCCGCCTCGTATTCGGGCGGAAAATTTATGGCTTGTTGCAGGCTTGCAAAGCGCGGCAGGACGACCTTGAAGCCGACGTGAATCTCGTAGAGCGAGGCCTGGGGAACCGGCCAGGGCCGCAGCACGCCGACCGGCCAATCGGGATCATAGAAGATTTCCCACGGCAGCGTCCCGACGTCTTTGACGCGGATGCGCGAATAGTCTTCGTGCGACGTGATCAGACCGAGCCGGACGTCGACCGGCAAGCTGTTGTTGTTCGACGTATTGAGGAAGCGCACGAAGGCGTATTCCATCCGATCGGGGCGTGGGTTGATGTTGACCACGCCGCCCTTGCCGACGGAATAGGTCTTCGCCCCCGTCGAGACGAACGAGTAGTCGACCAGCCGATAGACCAGCCAGCGCTTGCGCGCCCATTGCGCGAGGAGCCAATTGATTTGCCGAAACGCGCGATTGAGGATCGGCTGTTCGATCTCCTCGTCGATGCCGACAACGCCGGCGTCGACCACCATGTTCTCGATGAGCTGCTGGACGTTATCGACCGGCAGCGCCGGTTCGGCCGGAGGATTCGCCATTCCGCTATCCCCCGATCTTCTCCTTAAGCGCGGCCAGCGCAGGGGCGAGGACTTGCTCGCCGAAAGCCTGCGGGGCGCGCTCGAGGTCTTTGCGCGTGAGATCGAACGACGCCGAAGCGCCGCTCGGGTGATGGATGATGGCGCCCTGATTGCTGTTGCGCAGAGCGAGCGGGTCGAGCGCCACGCTGCCGCCGCCCGTCCAGAGCGATTGTGCGAGCTTCTGGACGTCGGCGAAGGTCAGCGCCATCAGGCGGCGGCCTGAGCCTTGTCAACTTCCTCTTTCAGCCGCTCGACGCCCCAGCGCTTGTCGGGCTTGACGCCGACGCGCTCGGCCTCGGCCCGCCACATTGCCAATTCCTCGGCGGCGGTGACGCGCGTGGAGCCAGCAAGCGCGGAGGTCGCGGGCGCGGCCTCGGCCGCTTCGGTCTCCTCCGGCTCGCCGTCGCTGAGCAGATGCGCGTTGGCGTCGAGCACGTCCATCGTGGCCGGGCCGAGCGCGGCCTTGTTGGATTCTTCCCAGGCGACGAAGGCCTGGAAACGCTGCCACAGCGCGCCGTCGATCTGTTGCGGCGCCGAACCGACAGCCGTCGGCGCGACGCCGGGCGCACCAGGCTGCGCGATCTTGAGCGCCTTGGCGATGGCTTCGGTCGCGCCGATGACGACGCGCTCGATCAATTCGTTCTGCAACTCGGCGGTGCGGTCGAAGTGAACGACGTTCTTGCCGCTCGAGTTGTGAATGCTCGGCTTCAAATCGCGCGCAAACGGCACGGCGCGCCATTCGGTGCCGCCGAGATAGTCCCAGGTGAAGCGCTGGCCCTGAAACTTGGCCTTTTCCTCGGCGTTGGTCTCGCGGAAGATGACGCCGTGTTTCAGCGATTCCTCATTGCTCGAGATGACGACCGGATCCTCGGTCGGGTGGTAGAGCATCGCCGGGAAGGCGCGGAAAGGCTTCTTGGCGAACAGGTGCGCCAGCGCCTTGATCTTGTCGTAGCGCGGGAGATTGGCCTCGACCTCGGCCGGGCGCCATTCGAGATCGGGATCGCCGTTGGAAAGCGTGCCCTTGTAGCCTTCGCCGGCGATCTCGGGGTCGAGATAGACCGGCGACTTGACCGCCGAGAGATCGACGGGCCCGCTGAATACGTCACCCATTTGGCTTGTCCTCTTGTCTGGGGTTGAGGGGCCGCTCGGCGATCAGGGAGCGTCACCGCTTCCCCCATCCGGCCGCTTAAGTGTCGGACGTCGTAGCCCGCCGAGCGGGTTTCGTCAGGCCGCGTGCGGCGGCTCGTGATCGTCATCGTTGGCGGGCGGCGCGGCCGCGGGAATCGGCGCGGCGGCCGCGGTCTCCTCGGCCTTCGGCTCCATCGCCATCGCTTCTTCCTCGGCGCTGTCGACCAGCACCGTCACGACGCCCTCGCGATCGACGTGAAGCTGCGCGAACGCCGGCGCGGCGACGTGCGAGGCTTCGCCGACCTGTTTGCGAACCAGGTGGCTCTCGTGGGCCTTGACCCACTTGGGATAGTCCGCGCCGTCGTCGGGATGCTTGGCGATCGGCGCCTGGACGATGCCAAGCGGGCGGCCGTCTTCCTTGTCGACCATGAAGCCGGATGGGTGGATTTCGTGCTGTTCGGGATCGAAGGCCATCGCTGTTCTCCAAAGAAAAAGAGCGCCGAAGCGCCCTTGGTGGTTGCGACCGGCTAGAGCAGCCGGCCGTTGATTTGCGCCCATTCCGCGGGATCGCGCGCGCCCTTGCGCCGATTGCAGCTCGGGCAAAGCCATTGCAGATTTTCGATGCCGTTCGAGCCGCCTCGCGCGATCGGATGGACATGATCCAGATGCCGATGCTTGTGGATGTCAGCACCGCACGTCGGCTCAGCGCAGATGAAGCGCTGCGTCCTCAAAAGCGCGTCGGTTTCGGCTCGGGTGTGGTCGCCTTCAATGCCGGCAACGCGAGCGCGGCGGCGGCGTTGGACGACGCGATGATTCTCGGCCGCTTTCTCGGGATTGTCCTTTTCCCATTGCTTTGTACGTTCGCGAGCAATCGGCGCTAGGCGCTCGGCATTCTCCGCCTTGTAGCGCTTGTTTTTGACGCGTATTTTGTCGGGGTTGGCGTCGCGCCATCGCTTATCGCGAGCTCGAACTTTTTCGGGATTTGCCGCCGCCCAGCGCGCAGATCGTTCTCGCTCTTTTTCTTTATTGGCTTCGCGATATTTTTTGTCGGCTGCGCGATGCCGCTGGCGCCTCTCGACGGGGGCCGCCGCCCAACTGCGGCGATCCTTTTCTCTCACCTTTTCGCGGTGAAGATCGCGATATTTCTGCTCGACGCCGCGCCTGAGTTCCCGAAAATGTTCCGGATCCCTTTCCTTGTAGCGCTTGCTTATGAGCGCCACGCACTCCACGCAGGCCCCGTTGGCGACAATCCGTTCAGCGATGTGGCCGTGCTTGCACGGCTTCCCTGTCCAATATCGAGACAGACCTCTTGCACGCGCATCCGCGCGTGATAGCAGTTCCTCAGCCATTTTGATCCTCTCGCGATCAAGGTGGTTAGAACGGCCGTGACGGAGCAACGCCGCGGCCGTTCGCCATTTATGGCCGAATTCTATGCTCCTTGCAAGAAAAATCGGTCTATGGGTTGATCTGTCGTTGTCTACCCGTTTTTACGGCGTAGAATCGGCGACTTGCACTCCCCACTCTGGCCGAGGCACGCCTGAACCAAAAAGTATGTCCAGGCGGTCTATAGGTTGGTCGGTCGAGGGCTCATACGTGACCAAACTCCGCATCGACAGATCGTCGTATTCGTGGCGCGCAGCGGCGATGACGCCCTTTTCGTTGGGCGGAATCCACAGCGGCGCGACGACGAGGGTGATCGCGTCCGGCACATAGGCGATGTTCTCGCGATAGGTGACGGAGGCGTTGGCGAACGGCGTCAGCGTCGCATTGTTGGCGGGCGAGGCCGTGACGGTCTGATATTGCTGCGGGGTGTAGGGCAGCCCCGCGTAAGGGACCGCGCTCGCCGGCGGGATGATCGGCGGATACATCGTGATCGTGGTCGCGCCCGCCGCGACCGCCTGGACCGCCACGAACTGCGCCAGGGTGCCGAGCGACTGGAAGTTCGCCCGGTTGACTGCGTTGACGCCGGCGAGCGTGAACACGTCGCCCTGATTGATCGTGCCCGTCAGCGCATTGATCGTCAGCACGTTGCCGGTCTGGTTCGCGCCGTTGACCGTCGCCGAGGTCGCCGATCCCGTGGTGTGCGAGACGACCGACTGATCCTCGAACCAGCGGAATTGCAGGGCCTCGTACATCATGCCGGTGTTGAACTGCCGGCTGATCGTCTCGACCGGGTTCAATAGGCCGCGCAGGGCGAGCTGCACGCGCGTATCGGAGCGCGGGGCGAGCGCGACCTTGCGCATACCCATTTCGCCGAAGTTCGGCGCCGAGTTTTCCTCGAGCACCGCGCGGGCGAGCGCGAACGGCGTGTCGGTGACGGGCAAAATGTTGTTCGCGCCGTCGACGTTGGCCGTGATGTTGCGGATGAACGGGGCCGTGTTCGCCATGACTTGCACGGCGACGTTGGCGGCGAGCGCATTGACGCGCGGCAGAACGATTCGCTCCATGTAGTCGTCGACGTCGAGCGTGGTCTCGGCGCTGGTGAAAGCGACGTCGACGTGACGCTGCGTGGCGACGGTGAGGAGGAATTGCTGTTCGATCGTATCCTGGACCGAAATGCCGGGACCGTCGGTCACGGTGTATTGGTTCGGATAGCGGATGCGGAGCTGTGCGCCGATCTTGGCGCCGGCCTCGCCGAACTGATCTTCGAACTGCCTTGAAATATTTTGCAAGAAATAATTGGTATTCAAGAACATTCGAATGGAAAACCGAGTGATCATGCTCGGCGTGAGCAAGTTGTTAGCCATGATAGGCTCCTGTCGGGAATGCGCTATACTGAGCGCGAGGGGGCGAAAGCAGCCTTTCTGCTGCGATTTGTTCGATCCCGAGTCGAACTAGTTTCGGGTTAACCCTGATAAGCTCAGGTCGCTGCGGCAGGAGCCCCGCGTTACGTCCTAGTCCCGGATCGCCGGTTCGGAGGCGCCGATTCCTCTACGGCTATGCGTTACGCTACGTTTTACGCGCGCCCACTCTTCAGGAGTTCTGGCATTCTTGCTGCAATTGCAGATCGGACATAGGCCTTGCAGATTGCTGATGTAGTTCGCGCCTCCGCGCGAAAGAGGCACGGCTCCCGCTAGATCAGCCGCGCTTGCGACGTCCCGCAAAGTCGGCGAAATCCTTGTCGAACTCGGCGTCGGATTTCTTGTCGGAGAAGCGCGGAAGGTCTTTGCCGCCACCCGACGGCGTGACCGCCGGAGCCGGACGCGGGGCGCGGCTGATGCCAGCGCCAGGCTTCGGCGCGGGAGCAGCGCCCTTGCCGGCGTCGCCCTTGTCGCCGCCCTTGTCGTCTCCGGCGTCGCCGCCTTTGCCTTTGTTCTGCTGCGCAATCGACATTCGGGTGAGCTCCGCAATCCTCTGGGTGGGGGTCATGTTGACGAGACGCAGCGTGCGCGCTTCGTCCTGCGCAAGCTCATGGAAAATGACGTGCGCGTTGTCCTGGTCGACGTCCATCACGTCTTGAACGAAATTCACGGTGTCGGCGCCGAGCGCCGCCAGCGAGGCGATCGACTGGTTGAAATCGGCCTCGCCGAAGGCAGAGAAGGCGCGTGCCCGCATCTGGTCGACGTCGCGGCGGAAGATGATCATCTGGGCGCGCTGATTGACCGCCGCCTCATCGTTCGTCGGCTCGGCCGGCTGTCTGGCGGTGGTCGTCGTCGCGCCGGCGCCGCCATCGCCCCCCTGTCCCTTCGCCAGCCGCTCGGCGATCGCCCTGGCGTCGGCGGCTTCGCGCTCGGCCCTGACCGCGCGCGCCTCAAGTTCGCTGTTGCGCTGTTCGGCCTCGCGACGGCGCGCGCGCTGCTGCGCCAGCTCGGCGATGATCGGGCTTGGCTGTTTCCTCGCCGGCGCGCCGCCGCCCGCGGCCGGATCGGCAGTGCCGGGATCGCCGCCGGGCGGGTCGCCAGCCGCGGGATCGCCCGCATCGCCAGCGCCGGGATCGCCCGCAGCAGGATCGCCCGCGGCGGGTTCGATCGCGCCCGCCAGGCCGCCAGCGCCGCCGTCATTGGCCCCGTCGAACGCGACGCGCAGATATTTCCTCAGTGCCTCAATGGTCATGTTGGCCTCAGTGGTGGGTCGTCTGTGCGAGCTTCGCCGCGCCCGCCCTCAGTTGGGCGCGCAGATTGGGCCTCTCGCCGAACTTCTCGGCGATCTTCTTGTTCTCGTGGGAATCGCCCTCGAACTGCGCGGTCCCCTTCAAGACTTGCAATTGCGTGTCGGTCTCGCGGCCCAATTGCTTGAGGCCTTCCGAGAATGCGCGCTCGAGGAGGAGCGCGAGATAGCAAACCCGCTGCTCGTTCGGGTCGGCCTTGGGATTGGCGAGGATTTTCGAAAAGTCAGCCCGCGCCTGCGCGATAAAGGCGTTCTTGTTCGCCTCCGCGTAGTCGTCGGCGCTTTTCCAGTTGGCGCGGAACTTCTTGGAGCGGTTGCCCTCGAAGAACGCGCCGGCGAGATCGGCCGCGCGCGCATAGAGCTTGTCGACGAGCTTCATCGCCTGCTCGGTTGAGACGACCTCGCCGCCGACGCTGATGTTGGTTCCCATGCCTCGCCTCGCGATTCGTGCTGCAATTCTGCGTAAAAGGATTCCGGCGTCCAGGTGCGCCACAAGCCATCTTGACCGCCCATATCGATGACGAAGCCTCGGGAAAATTTGCTAGCCCACTCAAATGCGTCTTCGCCCGATCGGCGCTTCATCCTCTGGAAAATCTGTCGCGCGTTCTGAGCGCAAATGCGATATCTCTCGCCGATTGCTCGGTATGTCGCGCCATCCAATCTTTCCCTGTAGATGCGGCGATCTCGCGTGGCATGATCGATACCGATCTGGCGATAGAAAGCTTCGCGCTCTACTTTCTCCGCCTTCAATTTCTCAAAGCGACGGTGCATTTTCACGAATTCCGGCGGATCACCCCATTCAGGGACAGAGACGGGGCTTAATTCTGGAGCACGCGCCACTGCAATACGTCTTACGTTATCTTCAATTACCCTCCATTCGGCCGCCATCTCATCATTCAGCGAGTATCCGCGACGAATGTAGCTAGCTAATTCTCGGAGTTGATCGAGTGGCCGCGCCGGCCCATCAATGTGCCCATTTGTAAAACTAACGACATATAAATCGTGTAATTGAACGTAGAAAAGCCCATTCCGTTGTGCGTCGAAGCGTTCATAGCCATTTCTAGAAAGAACAGGCAGATCAACTTTCATGCGTCACGCCAACCCGATCGCGCCGCGGGCGCGCGCAACCATGCCGACGATCTCGAGATAGCACTCGGTCGAGCTGGCGCGCTTCTCGCCCCACACGCTGCCGCCGCCCCAGGACGCCGAAAAGGTCCAGCCGTCGTTCATCCGGTCGATCTTCATGAACAGACCGGGAAGATTGAAGATACCCATTCAGTCCTCGAGGTTGTGGCCGCACAATGCGAGCCAGGTATTGCGCGCGCGCCGCTTCGTCTCGTTGGCGAAGCCGCGCAAGCGCGATCGATAGGTGATCGGCGGGGCGACGTAGCCCTGGGAAAACAGGTCGACGAACGGGTTAGGCGCGAGGACGAGGGCGACGTCGCGCTCAAGAGCGGCCTGACACAAGCGGCGGGTGATTTCTTGCAGCGTGAGGATGGATGCGCTTCCCGCGCTGGTGTGCAATAGCTCCTCTGGCGTCCACTGATCGACGCGCGCCTCAGCGCCAACGCCGACGCTCGATCCGACCTCGACGCTCCAAGCCTCCGGCAGCTTGATCCGCAGATTGCAGCCGATTGTCTCGTTGCTCACTGTCCGCCTCCGGCTTGCGGCGCGCCGCTCTGTTGGTCGCTCTGCGCGTCAATCGCCGCTTGATTGGCGCTGGTGATGTTGGCGAGGATCGCCTCGTGCGTCTTGGACGTGATCTCGTGCTGCATCTGCTCACGCTGCGCCGGCGTAAGGACCATCTTGGCGATCGCCTCGACCCTCGCCGACATGCGGTCGGTCTCGGCGCGGAACGCCTCGATGTCGCGGCGCTCGTCCCTGCCCTTCAGCGCCATGTCGCGGTGAGCGAGCTTTTGCATAAGCTCGACATTGAGGGCTTGGAGGCGCTGCAATTGCTGCTGCGCCTCGGCGAGTTGCGGCGGCGCGCCGTCGTCGAACAGATAAGGCTTGGTCGCCTTGATCTCCTTGCGCAGACGCTCGCCCAATTCCTCGGCGCCGGGGAAATCGCCAACTTTCATCAGCAAATCGGATGCGCAGGCCGCGACCCATTGGCTCTGCTGCATGATCATCGCGAAGGCGCTCCATGCCTCCTGACGCTGCGTCGCATAGCTCGGGCCCGGGTCCGAAACGCACTCGTATTCGCCGACCGCCGGGTTGAACAGAAGCCTCGTCGCCTCCTCGTCGTCCTTCGATTCCTGGATGACTTGCATCGGATCGGAGAGCGACGGATCGATCTTGATCCAGTGCTTCTCGTCGCCGTCGCCCTCGACTTGGAGCATCCGCTCGGTGTCGTAAATCTTCGGGATCAGATCGATGAGCTGCACGCCGATGAAGCGCAGCATGTCGCCCTGGTGCTCCGGGAAATGATAGGTGGCGGTGTCGCCCTGCTGCTGGCGTTCCCCGATCGCCTTGCCCGAAGCGGCGGCCTGGGTGTCGTTCTCGCCCATCTGGGCCTGGAACTGGCCCGAGATCATCATCATCTGACGCTCGGCGTCCTGCATTCCAGCTTGGTAGGCCGGCACGACTTGCGCCGGATCGATGCGCTCCGGCTTATCGATGCGCCGATCTTCGCCCGAGGCTTCCTCGTCGATGTCAGTGTACGTCAGGGCCGCATAGCGCTTGAGATTACCGCTTTTCCATTGCTCCTGACCTTCGAAGGCGCGCGCCGGGCCGAGCCATTGCGACTTGACCGCCGTGGCGGCCGCCTCAACGCTCACGCTCGCGTTGTAATTGAGCATGTGCTGAGCATTGATCAGCGGCCGGGTGTGGCCCTTGCGGTCGAGCGTCCCGTCGATGACGATCTCGCGCCCGGGGCAGCGGCAGATCGGGATATATTTGCCCGCCCACTCACCCTCATCGACGATCGTCGTTCCAGCGATCAGTTTCCATTCGACGTTATCGCGCGAGACTTCGCGCGTCTGGCCGTCGATCACGCCGTTGTCGATGTCGTCGAGCAACTGATCGAGGATTTCCTGGCCCGATTCCTCGCGGATTTCCGAGGCGAGTTTCAGCGTCTCCTTGCCGTCGTCACCCTTGAAGCCGATCAGCGTGTCGGGCTGTTCGTTCTTGCGCCAGTATTTGCACAGAACGATTTCCTTGTCGGTGATCCACAGCTCCATCGCCTGCCCGAGCGGCGCGGCGGCAACGGCCCCTTTCCATTTCTTATGCTTGCGGTTGAACTCCTTGCGGCTCATCCGCTCGAATTCGAAGCCGAACCGCGCGTCGGAGCCGTCAGGCTCTTTCGCCCACGGGTCGAGATAGACGCCGGTCGGATCGCGCGCCGCCCGGAGATAGATTTCTTGGTTGAACGAGCGACCCGAGACGTAATCGGTCGAAATGATGATATAGCCGATGCCGCCGTCGACCTGGTGCTCGGCGACCTTGCGATATTGCGCCGAGGCCTTCGAGATCGACTCGATGCGGTTGACGAGCGACTGGAAAACCTTGGCTGATTCATAGGTCGCGACGCCCCCGGTCGGCTTGATCTTCACGCCATATCGATTCTTCGACATAGAGTTGATGATCAAATCGTTGTGGACGCGCGTGACGTTGATCGTCAGACAGGGGAGATCGTCCTCGCCGTTCTCGCCGGCGCGCAACTCCAAGACGTCGGGATCCCATTGCCACAGATTGATCGGGTCGGCGTTGGCGAACTTGATGTCCTCGCGCGCCTTGTCGTCTTCCTTGCCCTGGAAATCCTTGCAGGACTCGAAGCGCTCATAGGCCTCTTTAACGACGTCATCGTCCTCGACGGCGGCCTTGTCGTCGTCCGTCGGGGCGAGCATTGCGACCATCAGCGCGCCATCCAGCCGTTGCTCGAGCGGACATGCGAGCGGAAATCAGGAATCTTGCCCGAGCCCGGCGCCTTTTCCTTCGGCTCGCGATGCCCCGCGGCGAAGGTGCGCAGCGCGTCGGCGCCGTGCGACGCCCAATTATGCAGCGGCCCGTCTGAGAACATTTTGGTCTTCTCGTTCCAGGCGCGTTGATATTGGCGCAGCGCAGCCAGGCCGCGCTCGCACCGCGTTTCGTCGATCCAGGTGTAATCGAGCATCCGCCGCGTGGCGTTGATGCCGTCGTGCAGATTGTGCTGCGGCACCGTTTTCGGCCTGATCCCGAGGCCTTCGAGCGTTTGCCGGCGCGACATGCCCTTGTTGCCGAGCTCGCGAACCTCGATGTCGTGGGGAAGCCAGTGCGTCCCATAGGTCCAGCCGTATTTCGCGGCCTTCTCCTCGAGGATCTTGGCGTAGGTATCGAGGCCGACGCCCGAGCCTTCGTGATAGTCGATCAGCCGGCGCTCTTTGCCGACGCACTGAATGAACCAGATGCCGGTCGAATCCGAAATTCCCAAATCCCATGACGTGTGCACGAGCACGCCGCGATCGATCGGCACGTTGCCGACGCGGCCCTCTTTCTGCATCCGCCGCAGCGCCGCGCCGTAATAGGCGCCGATCAATGCGGCCTGGAAACTGCAATGATATTCCTGGTCGAACTGCGCCAGGCCTTCCTCGAGGCCGAGCTCGGATTGCATTTCCCGGAGCTCTTTATCGAGCGCTTCCTTGGTGAAAATCCCGGTATCGTCGACCGTTAGCGTCTCGGCGAACCACTCATCGTCCGACCGCGCGAAATCGAGCATCTTCTTGGCGTGGTTTTCGCCGCGCGGGGTGGTGATGAAGATCGCCCAGCCCTTGTTCTCCATCAGGATCGGGCGCAGGAACGCCCACGCGGCGGGATCGGCGAGCGCCCATTCCGAAAAGATGACCCCGCGCGGCGTCGAGCCGACCAGCGAGTTGTAATTGTCCGAGCCGACGACGCGCCATAGCGAACCACTGGTGAATTCGATCGCCATGTCCTGCGTGCGCGTGCGCTTGCGCGTGAAGGCGGGGAACGCCTGGTCGATACGGCGAATTCCAGTGTGCGGGTTCACCGCGTCCCAGATCGCCTTTCGCCCCTGCGCCGCTTCGGGCAGCATGTGCCAATATTCGCCGACGTGGCGGAAAGCCTCCTCAGCTGTCCAATTCAGCGCGACGTCATCCTTGCCGGAGCGGCGATGCCAGACCGCAATCGCCCGCGTGCCGCCCTTCTCGAGATAGCGCCAGAGCTTTTGCTGGTAGGATCGCGGCGACCATCGGCGCCCTTCCCGGAGCCTGGTCAGCGTCCGCTGCGTCGCCAGCTCGCCAGCGATCATCTGGCAGACTTGCGCCTTGTCGAGCGGGTTCATCGCCGCGACCTGGGCGAGCGCTTCCTCCGGCGTTAGTTGCAACATGGAACGTTCCGACGCTTCGGGATCAACGCCTCACATGACCTCGGCCGACAACGCGCAAGTCGTCGTCGCGGCGGTGAGCGTGAATGGGCCGGTGCTCGAGCATTCGATCACGACGCCGGTTTGCAATTGCGGGAACGGGCCGGGATTCCACGTCACGTTGATCGAGGCATGGGCGGCGACCTGATACCACTTGGCGGCGCACGGGCGCGTCGACCCGGCGTTGACGCAGCCCGTCACGGTCCCGTCGGCCGGCGCTGCGGTGGCGTCGAAGACGAAAACCCAGATGGACGACGCGGACGTGTTGGCGACGGAGAAATCGACCAGCGAAACGGGCCCGGTCGCCTTGAAGACGTGGCTCGCCTCGGCCGCGGAACTGGCCTGCGGCTGGATCAGGCAGCCCTCGGTGTTGCCGCCGAGCGGATTGATCCCGAGCGCGCAGGAATTGACCGGCTGGCCCGCGCTCGCCGGCGCGGCGAGCATGAAACAGGCGAGGAGCGCCGCGGCTGCGGCGAGGATCGTCTTGCGCATTAGGGCGCTCCGATTCAGGGGCCGAAAGGATCGACGACGGGGTGAGGCTGCATCGGCTTCGGCGGCGCGCCGTTCTTGCGCGCTGCGAAAGCGTCGATCGCGTCGGCGAGGCCGCGCAGCGCGGCGGAAAGATCGCCGGGCTCCGCCATGATGCTATAGCCGGCGACGCCACCAACGGCGCGCGGAAAAGGCAATTCGCCGTCGCGAGGCTTCCGATCTTCGCCGGGCGACAATCCGGCGTTCGATTGGATCAGCACGCCGGCCCGATCACCATCAACGACGCCATCTTTCGGGTCCGTCTTGCCGTCAACGGCGACGTCGAGGCGCGTATGAATGCTGTCGGTTGCAAGGTCGTAAAACGACAGCACGCGGAAAGACGCGCGAAACTCGTTGCTCTGCCGATGCGGAGGCGGGTAGCAGGCCGGTCCCATGCTCACGCGCGGGAGCGGCCCGTCTTTCCAGGAATTCGCCATGCGACGTCAGGCCGTGATGTGCTTGACGGCCCACATGACCGCTTCCTCGATCTTCGTCTTGGCGACCGAGATTTCGCGGCTGTTGCCGATGCCGGCGACGAGCTCGTGAAATTCAAGGCCCATGTCCTTGATCTTCGCCATGTTCGCTTTCTCGGCGTCGCTCAGGACGCGATACTGGTGGCGCATCGTGTTGTTGACCGTGCGCGCGTCGGACGTGCTTTCGATAGATGCCATCTTGGCTCACCTTTCGAGAGAGCGCCGGAATCCGCCGGCGCGCGGGAATGCGAAGTTGCGCAAAAACGCAACCTGAACAAAACTGCTTAGCCGCGCCTATTTTGGCATCGGGACTTTGGCTTCCTTCACCATCGGCGGCTTGGAGTCGCCGGGGCTCGCCTTGCCGGTGAACGCCGGCTTTTCGCCGCCGATCATGCGCTGCGTGTTGAGCTCCATCGACGTGCCGTTGACGCCCTTGACGACGCCGATCTGGTCGCCGCCGCCGTAACCGCTTTTCCTGGACATGGGATTGCTTTCTGTTGGAGGGGAAAACGAAACGGGGCGCCGCGAAGCGCCCCGCTGGTCTCAGATCACGGCTCGGCCGAGGCCGAGATAATGCCGGTCGCCGACGACGTGCCGAGAGCGAGCAGATGGTTCGCCGTGCCCGCCGCGCCGACCGACGCGGTGCAGGCCACAAGCGCGCCCGCATTCGAGGGAACGGTCGTCAGCGTGGTCGCCGCCGCAAGAGCCGAGCAAGCGCTGACCGAGGTTTCGGCCACCTGGGCGAAGGCCTGGAAGCCCGCGGTGTATTTCACCACAGGGGCCAAGCGCATCGGCTCCGGGAACGGAACGTAGCACTGCGCGACGGAGGCCGAAGTGTTCTCGCAAGTCGCCACGGCCGAGGCGAGCGTCTGGCTTTCGTAGTTGAAATACCAGTAGTAGAGTTCGAGAGCCTGCTCGACGGCCGGGGGACGACGCTCAAAGGCGGACGGCGAAATGACGCCGGCCGGCATCGAAGCGGTCGCGGTCGACGGCTTGGCCTCAAGTTGGAGGCCTTCGATTTCGATGTAGTCGGTCGCGACCGCCGTGGTGGCGGTGGGCGTCCAGCAGACCGAAACCGAGACCGACGTGACCGGCGTGGTGGTGCCGGGAACGTTGACCGGGATCGGCGCATAAACGCCGTAGCGGGTCCATGTGGTCGAGGCCGGGATCGTGGAGACGCCAGCCGAGCTGACCGAACCGGGCGTGCCAGGCGTCAAGCCCGCAATGGCGCGGGTCATATTGGTCGGGCCGGCCGAAGTCAGGCCGACGTCGCCCAAGGCAAACAGCGAACCGTTCAGACCGGCGTAGCCAAGGGTCGCCTGGGTCGCGGCGCCGTCAGCGGCCGACGTATAGTCGACGTTGACCGTGATATTGCCGTTGGTGGCCGATTGGGTCGAGCCATTCTCTTCCCAGAACGAGAAGACGGCGTTGTTGCCGATCAGCGGTTGCGAGGCGGCAGCGTCGAGCGTCTGACCGACGCAGGCGATGCCGGCCGCGCCCGAGCTGGTGCGCGCGACGCGCAGGGCCTTGGTGTTGTTAAGGCCGGGGATGACCGCAGTCGCGGCGGTCGAGTCGATCGTCGTGGTGATGCCGGCGGCCGGGGCGACAACCCACCAGCGATCGGCGGTGATGATCGCCGCAGTCGGGCTGGTGCTCGCCAGGGCGGCGATGCCCTTGGTGGTCTGCAAGCGCTGCGCGAGATTGGTGGTGAAGTCGCCGCCGATCAAGCGATTGGGCGAAGCGCCGAGCATCGCCGCAGGAACGGCGACGGTGAGCGGCTGCGCGCCGATCGTGTTCGGAATGTCGGCGGGGATCAGCTCCTCGCCGGTGAGGGCGGTCGGGCCGGCCGGGACGGTCTGTCCGCAGACAGCGCCCGCGCCGCCGCCGGTGCCGGTGGCGCCGGTCTGGCCGGTCGGGCTGCCGATGTACGAAGCGCAGAACGACGTGTCCCCAACGATGGGGAGCGTCGAGAAGATGCCGGCGCCCCAGGCGACGGCTCCGGCAAGCGTGAGGCCGAGCGCCAGCACGCCCGCGGAAGCGAGCTTACGAGTCATGATGGTTGTCTCCGAGGATTGCTGGCGCGCCAGCGAGGGTTGACGGGATTAGGCGGCCGTCGCGCCTGGCGCCGGCCAGCGGGCCGGTTGAATGGCTCGCCCGCGGCTCGGGCGGCCAAATTCCATTTGGTTGACTAATCGTGCCAAATTGTGTCAAATCGTGTCATGGCTATCAGATACATCCCAACCACCAAGAACGAGGCAGACAAATGCCAATCGAAGCCGCGATCTTCTTCATCGTCGGGTCAGCAATCGGCAGTCTCGTCGCCGGATATTTCCTCGGCGCTAGGCGAACCCCACAAATCGCGCCAGCCAGCTACGAAGACAAAATCCGCCAAGATCAATATCGACACTTCGCCGCCCTCTATGCCCGAGAAGCGGCCAACGTCGGGAGCCTCGCCAATGCCGGCGCGTCGCGGGCGTCCGCTGGCCTCGCAGACGGAGGAAACCCTTACGCGCCTTCGGCCTTGGGAGGCCTTTGGACTAAGCCGCCGGACTTGGTATAGACGCGGCAAGCCCTTGAAATAGTGCCGGCTTCTCCGATTTCCTTGTGAGCGTCCCCGCCGCGCCCTGCTGAGCGACGCGGCGTCTTCCGCCCCTGAAGGATCGGAGCGTGTTTGCGCAGTCCGCCGGCGGACGCTGCGGAGGCGGGGCGGAAGCAATGGAATGGCATTGTAATGCCATTGTTTTTCGTCAGGCGACCGGAACGCCGGCGTCGAGCTCCGGCGGCTCGGCCTTCTCGCGCTCCTCGGCGTCGAGCATTTCGTCGATCGCCAGGGCGTATTCCTTGGCGTCGGCGCGGCGCGCGCGAAGCTCTGCGCGCGTCGACGCGCCGCCCCGCTTCATCATCAGATCGTAGATGCGCTCGGCGATCCGGTTGACGCGCGTGCTCATTTCGCCTCCGGTGGTTTCGCCCCTGCCTTGGCGAGAAACGCCACAAGCGCCGCAGCGATCTCCGCGTCGGTGGCGTCCTTGACTTCGATCGGGCCGCCGCCTGGCCCGCTCGCTTCGATCTTCGTCGCCGCGTTCAAGCCTGCAAGCGATGCCCGGCGATTCTGGATCGCCAGCACCCGGTCGATCGAGATCGCGTCGCCGCCGATCGCCCGCTCGTAGACGCCGACAAGCATTTCGTCGAGCCGTTCAAGCTCCAATTTGCGAACGGACTCAATCGGTTCCTCGACGCTCTTGGCGAGCTCGGCCGTGATGATCTGGTGAACGCGCGACGAATCCATTTTGGGCGTCTGCGCTTCGCCGATCGCTCTGAGCGAGTAACCTTGTAACCTCATTTGGAGAATTTCGGCCGCCCGTTGGGCCCTGACGATCTCGCGTGGCGAGGTCTTGTGAGCCTTCTTGTCCTTCTTGGAGGGGCGGCCTGCTCCGATCTTGGGGTTGACGGGCACGCGGGGTCTCAGCGGCTCTCGTAATTGAAGCCCTGGGCGCGTCCACGGCGACCGCGACGGCCGGACAGCGCGCGGGCGACGGCGCGTTCGCCTTCACGACGGGCGAGGACGCCGGAGCCGGTCGTCGGGCCGCGGCCGGTGGTGATGTTGCGCGCGGCTCGAAGGGCGTCACGGTTCATGGCGGGTCTCCTGGGTTGGACGCAAAAAACCCGCCGGTCAGGGCGGGTTGGGAGGGCGAGGCGCGATCTATGATCCTGATCGGTCTAAACCGGCTGGGGGCCTTGCGAGCCTTACCAGACGCCTCTGGGTTATTCCTCTAAGTGAAGGGCGCGGGCCTATCTTTTCGCTGGCAACGCCATCGCCGCCAGGCGCGGATTCGCCTTCGCCTTTTTCGGCGCCCATTCGGCGGCCGGTATTTCGATCTTGAGCGCATCGCAGGCCTTGCGGCCATCGATATATTGCTGATCGGCCGGTTCGCCGATCGCGCGGGCGAAGGCCTCCGCCTGGGCTGGCGTATCGAACACCAGGACGCGGAAATAGGCGGTAGAATTCGCGGCCCCATATTTGGCGCGCTGCTGCGCCTCGCTATCGCGATAGGCCTTGACCGTGAGCGAGAGGATTTCCTCGCGCTGGGTCTCGACATCATCGGGCGCGGCCTTCATGCCGACGATCGGATCGCGGGCCTGCTCGACCTCGAATTCAAGCTTCGGGCGCCGGCGCGCGCCAGCGATGGGAAGCGCGGCGCGGGGCGCGACTTTGACGGTTCGGGCGATCGGCGCCGGGCGTTTCATCCGTGCGCCCTTTCGTAGCGAAAGACTTCCGCCTCGACCAGCGGGAAAAGCTCCAAAACCTTCGCGTAATCGGCCGGAAAGTGCTTTTTCAGCGGCGCGACGAATTCGCCCATAAGACCATCAAACGTGCGGCCGTAGAGCTGATAATCGGCCGGCAATTTGATCCCGGCGCGGGTGATGGTTTGCGTGACGCGCTCGAGGTTCCAATCCCAAATCGCGGCGACGGTTCGCTTGCCCGGCGCCTTCGGGCCGCGGATCGCGATCGATTTGCGCCGCATCTGCGAATCGGCGGCGCGCAAGCCGGTTGCCGACCAGGTGCGCGGCGAAAGCTTCTCTTTCAAGATCACAAGCGACTGGACATCGGCATAAGTGAAATCGGCGATCCCGAGCGCTTCATCGATCGGCAGATAGTGCGGCGGGTGAAAGGTTCCTGATTTTAGTTGGCCCGCGGTTGAGGGATGCAAGGCGCGGATAATGTGACGCTTGAACAAGTGGCGCTCGAAATAATCGAGCGACTCCTCGACAAACGAAATTCCCGGGACGCGCTCGCAATAGAACGGGACGAGATCATAGCCGGCCTCGAGCAAGGCCAGCGACGCGGCGATGGAATCCTTGCCGCGCGAGAATGAGACCAGGAACGGGCCGCCCTTTTGATCGGCCGCGCATTCGCGCCAGAGGGCGGCGCCGTGCGGCCATTTCGCCTTGAGGGCGGCGAGCGGTTCGGAATCAGCCTCGCTCATTGGAGCAAATCCGCAGCGAATCGCGCATGGCCGCGGGCGGCCGCCACCCGCCGAACGTGAAGCAATCGCCCCGCATATTCGCGATAGGGCCGGCGGCCACTGACGATCGCGCCGACCACGCGCACGACGGAATCGAGCGGCGCCGAAAACCATTCGCCGCCGAGGGCGCAATCCTCAAGCGCCAGGTGCGCCGCCGCCTCGATCTCACGCGCCCTTTCGCGGCTCTCCGCGTAATAGACCTTGCGCAGCTCGCACGGTGTTTGCTGGCCTAGCAGCCGAATCCGCAAGCATGGATCGGCCGCATATCCGACCTTGACCGCCCAATCAGAATTGCGGCGCGCGAGATAGACGAAAGCGGGGCCCTTCATTTGGCCTCCGGCTTTCCACCGAGCGCCTTAAGGCCGCCCTCGACCAGCTTCCGGACCGCCTCGGACCGACTTGGAATCCGATTGGCATAGCGAAAATTATCAATCCTTTCCACGAGATCGGCTGGCATAGGAGTGATGATTCGCGGTTCTTTTTCCATATGCCGAGTATGCACACTTCACAAGATATGGCAAGCCCTATCTTATGAAAATATGCTCTTGACATATCCTATGCCGTGTGCATAATGGTTGCCATAGACGCAAACACGGGGCGGCCACCCCGAACTTAAAGAATCTCTGCACGGCGCATGGCAGTATAAACTGCCTCCAACTCCAGTTGTCCAATCTCGGAAATCTCCTGATCAGGCCCGCAAAGGCAGGCCAACTCATAAAGACCAGCCGAAATCATCGCCGGTGTAATGGCTTTCTCGTAAGCAAGCCCCCGCCTTACGACGGGAGCCTTCTTTGCATCGGCCTGTCGCTCGGGATTATAACACGTTTCTTCCGGCTTTGTCATCGTTATAATCGCCAATCCTTTTTAATCTCATCGGCGCGCGTGATCGTTGACAGCGCCTCCTTGGCGCGCCAGCGGCGATCATCGGCCGTAAGGCGCGGCGCCGAAGGCTTTCCCGCGGGCGCCATCAGCGGCAATCCTTCCGCGCGCCCTTTCCCTTCATCTTGGTTTTGGGCGGCGACCGATCATCAGGCTTGCCGGTGGTTTTCATCGGCTTCGGCTTCGCGCCCTTTTTCATCTTCGCCATGCTGGATCCTCACGCGGCTTGTGCGGCCGATTCCTCGGCGATCTTCGCCAGGTCGGCGCGCGAAAACTGATTGGTCTGGACCGTCCCGAGTTGAAACCAGGCGACCTCGGCGACCGACGTCCCGTCGGGATCGCGGCCGATCCGGACCACATGGCCGGTTCGACCGTGCGCCAGGCGAACGATCTCGCCGATGTAGAACGGGCGCGCCGGCGGAACGGGAGATTCCATGCTACCTCGAGGGAATAGCGAGACGGCCGGAAGCGGGCGAGCCTCGGCCGTCTCTGCGCCGTCCGCCCGGCGCGAGCCTACTAGCCCGACCCGCGCGTCAGCTTGTGCCGGCGCGCTTCGTTAAGGGGCGTTCGCTTGGGATTGGAAATTGGCGGAAAGAGTGAGATTCGAACTCACGACATCCGTTAAGGTGCTCCGGTTTTCGGGACCGGCGCCATCAGCCTCTCGGCCACCTTTCCGAATCGAAACGCGGGCCCGTTTTTCAACGGCCCGCGCTCAGGTCGCAATTAGAGCGACAATGCGCGCGCATCTTTTCGCAATCCGCGAGCAATGTCAATACGCCTTGAGGGAGTTGATCCCGCGGTCGAGCAATCCATAGTGGCCGGCGAGGCGCCAGAGACCAGCCCGGAGCATATCCTCGTCATAGGGCGATGGATCGATCAGCGTGCAGCAGAGCCTTTCCATCGCGCGGGGAAGGCGCGCATGAACCTCGACCAGCGTTTCGTTGGCGCGGGCGACCGCGCGGTCAAGTTGGGCGATTTGAGCCTGTTGGGCGGCGATTTGCGCGGGCGTCGGATCGTCCGGCAGTCCGACTAGGCCAAGCTTCTCAGGCTCGAACCCATCGACCTTGAACCCGCGAGCCACGAGCGCCGCATGGACGTCGCGAGCATAATCTCCACCGGCGCGATAGCCGGAAAAATAGAGGCTTTCCTTATGGCTCCATGTCTTTTCGACGAAGCGCCCGAGCGGCGTCGCCATGCGGGGATCGTCGGACCCGCGCCGGTGCGGCTGCGCCAGCGCCACCGCCATGATCTCGCGTTGGGCCGCTTCCTCTTTCGGCGTTCGGCGCACGATGCCGCGGACTTCGGTCGTGAACACGATGCGTTGCGTCGTCGAGTTCATGGAAATCCCCTGTCGATTCCAAAAAGCAGATCAACGCAGGACTCGCACCTTATCGCTTTGACGTGCCGAAGAACAACCGCCCGCGCGAAATCGGGCGCCGCTTTCTTGGCGCGCTTTTTCTTCGGCTTGATCCGGCGAACCGGCGTGTTCGTCGAAGTGGTGACGCGGATCATGCTGCGCTCAGCTTCCTTTTCAGCCGATCCCAAAGAGGGTCGGTCGACGTCTTCGGGGGTGAACCCCAACGCCCAAGAACGATCACAACGACGCGGAAACGCTTGCCGCGGAAACGCATCCATCGCTCGCCGCGGCGCGGCGGGTAGAAGCGGCGGCCGGTCACTCGGGGTCGAGGCCCGCGGCGCCGCGGACCAAGTTGGCGAGCTCCTTGCGCCGTTCGGGATCGATCGGCTTGTGCGGCATCGCGACCGGGGCGCGGAGCACCGCGTCGATCTGTGCGGCCTCCTCGGCGAAGCGCTGGACCTTCTCGCGCGCCAGGATCGCCAGTTCGCCCGCCGTCGGTTGCCATCGCCCGTCGCCAACCTCGCCCTTGCGATAGGCCCGCGCCGCCGAGGCGAGCGCCCACTCGGGAAACTCCGACAGGTCGACGACATCGCGCTCGAGCGAATAGCGCTGTTTCGTCGGGTCGTTTTCGACTTGCTTCGGCATGTCGGCGAGCGTCGCCAGGATTTCCCGGATCCTGCTGCGCTCGGCCGGAGCGAGACCCATGCGGAGATCGGCGAGCCGGTTTTTCAGGCCGATCCGCGCCATTTGGGGAAGCGCCTCCGGCAAGAGTTCCCGCTCGCCGACTAGCGCGTTGCGCGCAATTCGCAGCGCCGTGTGTAGCCCTTGCGACATCGGCGGCGGCTCGGGCCTAGAGGCCGGGGATATGGACTGCAATTCCTGCTTCGTCATCGGCTTGGCTCTGCAAAATGGCTTCCATGCGGAGATTGGTTTTACCGGGCGGCGGCGGGCCGGCGCGCGAGAATTGCGACATATTCCCAAGCCACGTCCGCCACGCTGCTGACCAATCGGCCATAAGCGAACCCTTGGCGGTGTGATAATCTCGGAACTTCTTCCACTCGCTGCGGTATTGCTCGCCAGACAGGCCGGCCTCGGCTGCCGCCCGCGAATCCGCCTCAGTCGGCTGGGCGTCAGGTCTCATTGCCGTTCTCGGTTTTGATCGTTTTGGCTTTCGCGAAGCGCCATCGAAAACAGCGCTAGCTGTTTGAGATGTTTGTGGCTGTGATTGTGACAGCATGTCATTCGCATCCATTTCGCATCTGCCTTCGGTATGCGATCGCATACCGTTCGCATCTGCGTTTAGACTGCCTTGCCGATCCCAACGCTTTGCCGCCGATTGTCGCGCCGCATTGGATTTCTCGACCGACTTGGCAAGCTCGGCGTCGATTCGCTTATGTTTCCATCCGTCGTGAAACAGCGGCGCGACGCTATCGCGGACAGACGCCCATTCTCGACGCGAAAGACCTGCGATCCGCGCAAGCTTTTCCTCGTCATTCGGCAGAGAACCGTTGCGCCAATAGTCCATAATCAGGAGCATGTAAGCGCCGTGCTCAAGCGTGGAGAGCCGCCGCGTATCGGCCAAATAGTCGGCGATATAGAGCGGCATCCACGGCTGGCTCATGGCAGCCCCATCGGAAAAGTCTCGTAGAAAATCTGGTCGACAATCATCTCGGCTTCTGAAATGTCACCAAAAAACCACTCGCCGGTCAGGCCCCACGCCGACAAACGCGAATGGCAGGCGCTCTCAAAATCCATCGCCGAGACCCGCGAGGCAAACGGCCACGTAGCTCGCAAAAACAGAGAAAATGGGCTCGCGGTCTGGAGCGCGCGTAGCCGAGCATCTGGGTTGTCGCTCAGACCAATTTTGAATGGCGATCCTGGCCCTGGATCAATGCAGGGGATGGAATCCAACGTCGCGCAGATCATATAAATCTCGCTCATCCGCGCTCCTCGCCAAAGACGAGCGCAAACTGTTCGCCGAGCTTCGGATAGTTGATCGAGCCTGGATAAGGGCCGCCAGGATGGAACTGGCCGCCGCGCTTGAGCCAGGCGATCATCGGCGGCATGACGGGTCCGATGAAGGCCGGGAACGGCCGCCATTGCGCGTCGAGGTAGGCGTCAAGCTTGGCGTCGGACCAGGGACGTTTCATCATCCCCCCGCGCACAAGGCCGCGGGCGAGCCGCAACCCGAGGAAACGGGCGACGACAGACGCACGGGAACGCCCTCGCGAACATGGCGGACGGTCGGGGCGCGCTCGAAGCGTTGGAGATCGCGAAGGAAGGCCGCATTCGCCTGGGCGAGATCGGCTGGACTCTGCTCTTTCTCTCTCGCCAGGACGGGCAGACCGGCCCGAACGATTGAGCCATCGGAGCGCAATCCGAGGCCTTCCCGGGCGACCCGCATGAGTTTCGACACCAGCTCGCGCGCGACGCCCATGCGCTCGATAGCTTCCGCCGCTTCGGCGTCGGTCGCGCCAGCCAGTTTCAATTCTCTCACCTTCGCAATGGCGATTTGACGCGCAGAACTCATGCTTTCCACTCCGGGTTACGAACGCTAGATTTTCAGGAGCGCTTTCCAGCGCAGCCAATTGAGGACCGTCGGACCGGGCGGCGCCGTGCGGTCCCAGACCAGCCAGCACCAATCCGATGAGCCGTTCCCGGCCTTCCCGCCAGCCAGCAGATAGTCGCCGGGCGGACAAGAGACGCGGGGAGCGAGAATCCATGCTCGCGACGGCGGATGCTCAGCAAACAGCCCATCGGCGCGATCCGCGCCGGCTAGAAATCGAATGTCGACGAAGGCCGCTACCTTTCCCGTCGCCAGCGCGAGCGCTTTGCGAATGAAGGCCTCGGCCCCTTTGGCGCGGAAAAAGGGCGGGTTCACGACGACGTTCGGCGCCAGCGGCACTTTCCACCAGTCGAGGAAATCGGCCTCGGTGACGAACCAGTGGACGTTCAATCTCATTCGGACGTCGGTGCCGAACGCCTGATAGTTCCACTTGAGCGCGCTCTCGACGATGTTGCCGTTGCCGCAAGCGGGATCCCAGATGGCGCCGATGAAGCGCTCGACCGCGAAAAGAGCATCGCTGGCCTCGCTCGGCTCGACGTACCAATCCAGCGCATCGCGCTTCCAGGCGTGCGCCTTGACCTCGTGCAGCGGCTCGGCGGTCTCGCTCACGCGCGAACCTTCGCCGGCTTGCGCTTGTTCACGCGGTCGAGGATGCAATGCTGCGTCATACTGCCCTCGCAAATTCTGCAAATTCATCCTGCGCGGCTTTCGCATAGGCGGCCGCCGCCGACTCCATGTCGTCAAAGATTCCGAGATAGATGCGGCGACCGCCGGACGCGATTTGCGCGATGTATCGACTGCCGCGTCTGTAAACGCCCTTCACGCCGGAAGTGTTTGTGGATGGCCGGCTGCTGTTGGCGCCATTCTGAGAGGATGATGCCTCGCGCAAATTACCCCATCGATTGTTTGCGCGGTTCGTGTCGCGATGATCGATGAGCGCTGGCGGCCATTGCCCGGTCATATAGAACCAAGCCAGTCGACCGCCCATATAGCATTTGCCGAAGATGTAGATGACGACGTAGCCGTGATTGTTGACCGCGCCAGCATTGGTGCCGGCCTGAGCTTTTCCGCCCCTCGACACAAGCCAAGTGAACCGACCGGTCTCGGGATCGTAGCGCAGCAAGCGCAAAAGCAATTCGTGCGTGAGTTCCCGTCCCCGCGTCATGACAACGCCGGGCTTTTCGCGTTGACGCGATCCAAAATCTTGGTGAAGATCGAAATGTCGTTCTTGTGCTCGACGACGGGGCGGAAGCCGACCGACTCGCAAAGGCTTTCAGGAAGCTCACGCAACACGAAGAAGATGCCGACCTGTCCGTATGGGTCGGCATCAATGCTTGCGATCGTGTAGACGTCGCCCTTACGGGGGCACGGCTGGCCGAGCAGCTTCAACCACGCCCCGAAATACGACCTTTTGAAAGGGCGTTGCCAGGTGTCGCTCACGCACACGACTTTCTGCCCGACGTGCCAGTCCGCGCTCATCGAATGATCTCCGTGACTTTGATTCCGTGCGCCAGCTCGGCGGCTTTCTTGCGCAGCCGATAGGCCGGGTCTTTGGCCGTCCCGCTGCTCTTGACGTCTTCGATCACCCGGCCGCGCTGCGGGCAGCGATAGGCGAAATCCGCCTTGAACCGGCAAAGCCGCTTGCCGTTGATCTCGACGACGAACGTCGGTTGGAGATCAAGCCCGCTGATCTGTCCGTCGCGCTCAAGGAGGCGCAGCTCGCCGTAGCGAACCGCCTCTTTCTCGCTGTCGAACACAATCCCGTCGATCGTGCGCGCATATTTGTCGGCGACGGCGAAACGGCCGCGCTTCACGCCAAAATTCGGAATGAATCGCGCGGCCGTTCCCATCACGGCGCCTCGGGCGCGTCGAACGGCATTTCGCGCTGATTCTTGTCGGGCTTGGCCGGCGCGCGCTCGCCGAAATAGTCCGCCGCCTCGGCCAGAACCAAGACGCCGGAGCCTTTGCCATGCTCGGCGAGCCGCGTGATGTTCGCCACGCTGGCGTTGGTCTGCAATTTGATCTCGCAGCCCTTGTCGACCTTGTAGGCGCCGACGGTGACGTTGATCACCGGGAATTTCGAGGCCGAGACCAGCCCCACGGCGCGCCGCACCAGGTCGGCCGACATCGCCTCGATTCCATAAATCTCATCGCGCTGCTCCTCCTCGCTCAGCATCGCCCAGGGCACGACGATCGAACGAAAGCGGGTGAGCACGACATCGCGAATATCGCCGCTCAGCGTCTCGGCCTGCATGTCGTCGATCTGGGGATCCTGTAGGAACTGCCCTTCCATGCCTTCCGGCGACGGCTCGGGTGGTTGCTTCGGCGGTTCCGGCTTTTTCACCATGCGGACAACCTCGTGTCGCGCTCCCCGCGTGAGCCGCGCGCGGAGCGCCTTGCTTTGCCAATCGCCTTCGGCTCATAGGCGAGTTTGTGATGGTGGGCGCAGTAGGGGCCGCTCATAGGAGCATCCCCCTTGATCGCGCGAAATCGATCGCGTCTCGCGCATTCTTGGATTGGTTGCACGGAGCGGAGAGAAGCTGGATATTCCTGATCGCGTTCGACCCGCCGCGAGACAGCGGTCGAATGTGATCGATCTCCAATTTCCTTTTCTCGCCGCAATAGGCGCATCGTCCCTTGGACTTCGCCCGAAGAGACTGCAATTCTCCTCGTTTGTAGTGTTCGTCGCTGCCGCGCAACCGTGCGCGGTATCTGTGCGTTCCGGCGATTTTGGATGCTATGAATCTTTCGTCGCGTTCCGCGCTCAGGCGTTTAGCGCGATCTGCGATCCGCCTCTTTATGGTCTCTCGATTTTCCAGATAGTGTTCGCGGTCTTTTTGGGCTTTGCGCTCCGGGTTGTTCGCCGACCACTCCGCAGCCCTGCGCCGATTCCGTTCGGCATTCTCCGCCACCCAACGCCGAGAACGCGCGCGGTGATTCTCGATTTGCGCCTGCGTCATCAAGGCGTGCGGTTTTCCGGTCATTGCTGCGCCCGCAACTGCTTGGAACCAAGAGGCACTTTCTGATACGCGATGCGCCGATGGCCCGAACAATAGGGACCGCACGAAACCTCGCTCCCACAGTATCTAAACTCGTCTGATTGCGGGTCGCCGAGCGGCCACTTGCACATCGCGGCATGGAGATCGACGATGGTCACGCGCAGCGACATCGGGACGACGATCGCGACGTCCTCGACGATCGGGCGCGTGTCGATTTCGATCTCAGGCGCGGGGGCGCGCGCCGGCTTCGGCGGCGTGGGGTGACGCCGCGGCGCGCGCGGCATGACCGGCGCCGGCGCGGCCAATCCTTCCGGCTTCGGCCGACCAGCGCGGCCCGTGCAGCCGATCCGCTGCAATTTGCCGACCACGGTGTTGCGCGTGACGCCAAGCGCTGCGGCGATCTGCAACGCACTCTTGCCGTCGATCCAAAGCGCGCGAATTTTCTCGACGCGCTCGTCTGTCCAGGCGAACCGCGCATCCATCACGCCCCTCCCTTGCGGGGAGAAGCGCTATTCCTTCTAAAACCGCTGTCCTTCGGGCAGAACTTCCCAAGGTTGTCCCGGCGATCCGCGCCGCGGCTACGCGACGCCATGCGCCCCTCAGATCGGGACATGGCGGGGATGCCGTATTGCCGTTGCCACCTGGCGACGGACGAGACGCTGACGCCGATGCGAGTGGCAATCTCATCCCGCGTCAACTTCTGCGCGGAGAGCTGCCGGATGGTCTCGATTAGGAATGGAGTCGGCGCCGTGGGCGGCGCGCGGCGGGTGCGCTTGAGCAACATCAGGCGCTCCTCTCGGAGGGCAGAATCGCCTGTTCGATCGGAATGCCGCGGCTTATGCGCCAATAGACAGTTGCGAGCGGAGCGCAGTCCTTGCGGCGACGCAAAATCTCAGGAACGGAAAGCTTCTCTTCATGAAAATCGAAAAGCTTCGTGACGCGCCGATTGTTCGCCTGTTCGGTTGGCGTTGCCCATCGGCAATTAGAGGGCGAATATCCGAGATCGTTCTTTATCCGGTCGATTGTCGTTCCGCCGGGGCGTTCCCCCATGTCGGCAAGAAAACCTTCGAAATCGAGCCACGCCGCGCAAACCGTTATCCCAGCCGCGCCGTATCGGGCATAATCTTTGTCGCCCGGATTGAGACAGCGCGAAAGCATTGCTTCCCACGACTTGTGCGTTGGCGACGATCGGCCGTTCGAAAAATGTCCGTGTGTGATGTTTTTCTTTCCGCAAGCGGCAGTCGTTTCGCGTCGCAGACACCCGCACGACCTCGTCTTTCCGCTTTCGGCCTGCGAAAGACGAACCGTGATTTCGTTGCCGCAAACGCAGCGGTACAGCCCCAATCTTCCGGTGCCTCGCGAAGCGACCGGTCGAACGAAAGTCAAGCGACTAGCGGTCAAGCTGATCACCTAGAAGTAGGTTGGCGGGATGAAGGCGCAGTAAAGATGGATGGGCGAGCGAGTGCCGAACGTGCTGGCCGGGTCGTCGGTGTCCATCGCCGGCCGATAGCACAAATGGGCGTGGTGAGAATCGTCGCTCGGCGCGTCGCCCGGGATCGGCAGGAAGGTGATGCGCTCCTGCGGGATCGTCACCCACTCGTTTTCGCGGGTGAGGAACTGAAAATCGCCGCCGCTCTCGCGATAGGTGGTCGCGGCGCAATCATTGCCGCCGCAGCACAAGAACCCGTTCTTGCCGTGGATGCCGGTGTAAATGTCGTGCGCCTCGGCCGGTTGCCACGTCGCGAGCGCGACCGTCCCGCCGAACAGAATGGAAAAGAGCGCCGAGGCGAGGCGCGATCCTCGAACCTCGGCGCAGTAGCCGACCGCGGGCTTAGGGGACAGTGCTGCGGCCGGAATCTCGGAGCGAGGCGTCATGCGGCGGCCTCAGACTGCGTGCGCGGAGACGGCTGGAAATCTGCTGGCGTGAATGCGCCGCCGGTCGCTTCGGAAATCCTGCGGAGAAGGTCGAACGTCGGATTGCCGACGCCGTTGCGCACCTTGTTGACGGAAGACTGCGAACAGCCGGCGTGACGAGCGATGTCCGCCTCTGTGGCATCGGACGAGCGGATATAGGCATCGAGATCCATGCCCGCATATTCGCTGAGAGAATAAGTCCTGTCAAGAATTATATTCCGCTGCGGGTCTGGAGCGTCACAACCCATAACGCGATGATGGAGGCATGGGTACGCGATTCCGAAAGCCAACCTATTTGCGTGAGTGGCGCCAGAACTCTCGGCTGACGCAAGACCAGGCCGCTCAGCAGCTCGGAATTGAACAAGGCACGCTCAGCAAGATCGAACGCGGCAAAATCCCATACAATCAAGACTTTCTCGAAAGTGCGGCGGTGATATATAAATGCGACGCATCAGACCTATTTGCGGTCAATCCGCGTCAAAACGACACACTTTCGCATACCTTCTCGCTCTTGCGTTCGGCTCCCCGTGATAAGAGGGAAATGCGGAATTATGTAGCTGACGCAACCGCGGGTGGATTGGGCAGTCGTCCCAACGCCGTCCCCAGTTATCCTCACTCACCCCTAGTCCGCGTGCGCGCGCCAGGGTAGAGTCAGAATCGCGTCGATTCGCAACACGCGTTCTCTCCAAACACGGCCCCAGCGCCCTGATGCGCCCCGGGGCGCACCCGTGAATGGAGAAGGACAATGTTGCTTATTGGTGCCCTGAGCGGAGAAAAGACGGTTCACGTCCGTCAATATCTCCGCCTCAGGTTCGGTAATTGGGAGACTGTGTGCTCTCATTACCGTCGGCCGCCTCGCTGAACCGAGGCGGAAACGTCAGCAGTGGCGTTTGGGAGGGTCGCCTGTCGACGGAGATACATGATCGACAAAATGTCTGTCAAGCCGATTGGTCGACAAAGTGTCGATCTAGCTCTTCCCCCAACGCTTAGCCGCGCCAGCCTTCGCGATTTCCGCCCGCCGTTCCGGCGTCATGCTCTTGGCCCGCGCCGCCCGAGCGGCGAACCGTTAACTTTATTTTCCTGTAAATATTAACCGCATTGGGGCCGCGATTCGGCCGCGCCGCATTTTGGCATCACAAAATATTCGCCGCGCGAATTATTCTCTTGACGGCGCTTATTCCCTGTGAGAATATCCCCTCATCGAACTGATGAGACGCGCCCATGCGCAAGATCACCCTCTACCCCGCGCCAGACTGCCCCTATGGGCCTTCCGAGACGACGCTCTATCTCGACTCGGATTTCAACGCCTGGCCGCGCCTGACCGAAGCTCTTGAGCACGATCTCGAAATTCGCGCCGATTGGCTTCATAGCCTCGACGTTTTCTGGGGCGGAAACTACGACGAAGATCATTCGATCGATCTCGTTTATGAGGCCGCGCCCAACGGCCACCGCGAGATTATCGGCTCAATCGACAGACAATTGACCGCCGACGAATGGCGCGAGGTTCGCCGCGTGTTCCCCAAGGAACTGAGGCGCGCGGCATGACGATCGCTCTCGCCCCTCACCCGACGCCGATCGCGCGCGCCGAATACGACGAACGCATGGCCGCCGCCAGCATGGCGGGGCGGCTCGAGGCCGTTCTCTCGCTCTTGCGATCAAACATCGTGCCGGGCCGCGAGGTTATCGCGCTCTGCGAACGCACGCTCAACGAATGGGAACGGGCGAATCTCACCACCCATGAAGCCCGCATCGCCAAAACTGCGGAGGCCGCGCCGTGACGATCACTTATCTCGATTTGCTCATTCTCGGCGCCGCGACGCCGATCCTAATCGCCTTCCTGAACTGGCGCGACGCGCGCCGGCTGCGGAGGGCGCGCCGATGAAGCCGATGCGAACGGAGCTGACGCCGCTTCGCCTGGCGCGCTGCAAGGCCGTGATTGACGGCTACGGGCCGGAAAGAACCTTCCGCGCCTTCCGCGATCTCTGCGGCATCAATCCGCGCGGCCTGATCGCGATGCTTACCGAGGAAGCAATCGAAAAATGGGCTTTCAAACTCATGGACGATCGCCGGGCGCAGAACCGCATGAACGCGCGCAATCGCGCCGCCATGCGCCAAGCGGAGGCCGCCAAATGACCGCGCCCGCTTCGCGCCCCGCGCCCCTCACGCGCGCCGAGATCGCTTTCGCCGTTGCCGGCGGACTGATGCTCGGCGCGATCGGCCTTTTCATTGGCGCCTGCTACGCCCTGGGAGCTTCCCCATGATCCGCAGCCTCGGCATCTGGCCGGAGATCATCGCCTTTCTGGCGACCTATCCGCAATGGCATCGGGCGCGCCGCGCGCCGAAGCCAACGCGCGCGCAGCTCAAAGCGCAATACGACGCCGCTCGCCGCCATCATCGCGGCCAGGGCGATGCTTTCCGCCGCTATCGCGACGCGACTCACGAAGCGCTCCGGCGCAATCTCGAAAGGACCTGACCAATGCGCTACGCCGTTATCGATACCGAAACCTCTGGCCTATTCGATTTCAGCAAGCCGGCCGACGCCGAAGGCCAGCCGCGCCTTGCCTCGCTGGCGGTTATCCGCCTCGACGCCGAGCTAAACGAGGAAGGGGCGGATGAATACCTGATCAAGCCCGAAGGCTGGACCCTTCCCGCCGAGGCGACGACGATCAATGGTTTGACGATGGAACGCCTCGAGGCCGAAGGCCGCCCGATCGGCAAAATCCTCGATCTCTATGCTGGTCTGATCGAATGCGGCTACGTCGTCGTCGCCTTCAATGCGCAGTTCGACGCCAAGATCATGCGCGGCGAGCTGCGGCGCGCCGGCCTGCCCGATCTATTCGAGCAAACGCGCAATATCTGCGTGATGCGCGCGGCGACCGACATCGTGAAGGCGCCGAAGGCCAGCGGCAAGGGCTACAAATTCCCCAAGATCGCCGAGGCCTGCGCGCATTTCGGGATCGCGCAGACCGAGCAACACACCGCGATCGACGACGCCCGCGCCGCGGCGGAAATCTTCCGCAAGCTCCGCGCGCTCAACGCTTGCCCCGATCCGGCTGTTCACTACGCCAAAGAGCGAGTGTGACCCATGAACGCGCCCGCGCAAATCGATCAATTTCACCACTGGCGCCATGCCGTTCAAACTGGCAAGCCGGTGGACACCGAGGTAGGAAATCCGCGCTCCGGCTACTATCGCGTCAAGAACGAGGCGATTGCGTTCTGGCGCGACGACGACGGATTCCTCTTGTGCTGGCGCTCCGGCAAATATCCGACGCCGACCGACGCCGACTCGATCGACGAGCTGTTCGGATGGTGCGCGCCGCATCCTTGCTCTTACGAGCTTTTCCAGAATTTCCAGCAGACCGGCCGCTGGCCCGATGAGGTTGAAGCGCCCGGCGCCGTGATCCCGCCCGACGCCAAGCCGCACGAAGCGCTAGACGCCGAGCTAGCCGCCCTTCGCGACCAGGCGCGCAAATGGCTCGAGAGCATCGGCGGCGCCGTGAAGACGCAAGCCGACGCCGACAAGGCGGCGAACTACGCCGACGAATTCGCCAAATTGGAGAAGCGCGGCGACGCGGCGCACAAGGCCGCGAAAGCGCCCTTCCTAGAGGGCGGACGCGCCGTGGACTCGGCGTGGAAACCCGTGATTGATCGCGCCGCCGAATGCAAGACGTGGAGCAAGAAGGCCGCCGAGGCCTTCCTGATCGCCGAGCGCAAACGGATTGCCGACGAACAACGCCGGATTGAAGCGGAGGCCGCCAAGGCGGCGAAAGAAGCGCCGCAAGACGCCCCGCCGCCCTTGCCCGCGCCTGCGCCAAAGGCCGGCGCCGGAAGCTCCGGGCGCCGCATCGCAATCCGATCGCGCACGGTTATCGAAATCAACGATCTGCGCGCGTTCTTGGAATATCTCGCGAATTTCAATAGTCCGCCGCCTGATCTCCTCGCGGTTTGCGAAGCAATCGCGCGCAAGCTGATCGCGGCTGGCGTAGTTATCCCCGGCGTTTCGACGCGGCAGGTGGAAGAGGTAGCCTGACATGCTCACGTCCTTTTGCAGCGTAGAAGGATGTTCTCACCCTGCAAAATGCAAGGGACTGTGCAACCGTCACTATCTCCGACGTTGGAAGCATGGGAATCCTACTCACGTAGCGATCACTAAGCATACTCGGTTTCTGTCCGAAGCTGCCAAGTATGCTGGAAACGAGTGTTTGTTTTGGCCGTTCGGGCGCAATGCGGGCGGCTACGGAGTGACCACTTTTCGCGGAACTCTGATGACGGCCTCTCGGGCCATGTGCTTCATGACCCATGGCGATCCTCCAACTGGCGAACATGAAGCTGCGCATGAATGCGGCCGCGGCCATCTTGGATGCATCGCACCGAACCATCTCTCTTGGAAGACGCCGACGCAAAATCAATTAGATCGGCGCGTTCATGGGACAGCCCTATTTGGCGAAGCCGTTTCTAGCTCAAAATTGACCGCGGAAGATGTAGTTGAAATCCGCCGTCGTTTGGGCACTGACCCCTCGACGCTCGGCGCTGAATTTGCGGTCAGCCCCTCAACCATTCGTGACGTGATCGCCAAGCGAACGTGGAGACATTTGTTATGAACGCCCCCGCCCCCGTTGACACTCGCCGCGAGCTTGTGACAAGCGTTTCGTTCAACAATCTCCGCCTGCCTTACGACGACGTGTTCGCCGAAGGCTTCGGGATCGACAACATTCGCTGGAAGGTGCTGATCGACACCGTTTATCCAGCGGCGAAGACGGTTGAATCGATCGCGATGGCGCTGAGCTATTGCAAGGCGCGCAATCTCGACGTGTTCAAGCGGCCGATTCATATCGTGCCGATGTGGTCGAGCGCCGCGAACAAGATGATCGAGACCGTCTGGCCGGGTATCGCCGAGCTGCGCACGACGGCCGCGCGAACCGGCGAATATGCCGGCTGCGGCGCCGCCGAATTCGGGCCGGAGCGCGAGCAGCATTTCAGCGGGAAATTCGACAATTGGGAGAACGGCAAAAAGAACGGGACTTACACGAAAGACGAGACCGTTGTTTTCCCCGACTGGTGCCAGATCACCGTGCGCCGAATCATCAAAGGCCACCTGGTCGATTTCGTCGGACCGAAAGTGTTCTGGCTCGAGAGCTATGGCCGAGTCGGCAAAACCGATGTCCCGAACGATATGTGGTGCAAGCGCCCGTTCGGCCAAATCGAGAAATGCGCCGAAGCCGCCGCGCTGCGCCGCGCCTTCCCCGAGGAGATCGGCAACGAATACACCGCCGAAGAAATGGAAGGCCATGCGCTGCTGATCGCGCCGAGCGAGCCGGAAACGCCAGCGGCGAAATTGCCGCCTCCGCCGCCACCGCCGCCCGAGCCTGGCGCCCCGCCGCCGGAGACCGCCGCGCCGCGCGAGACTACGCCGCCCGCTCCGCCACCGCCGCCAGCGCCTCCGCAAGCGGCCAAGACACCGCCCGCCCCGCCGCCGCCGGCGAAGCCGAAAGGCTTCGATTTCCACGCCCTGCGCTCCGCCCTGAAAGGCGCCGGATCGCTCGATGACATTAACGCCGTTTACGACCGCATGGTGCAGCCGATCGCCGCCACGCTGCCGCAAGAGGTTCACGACGAAATCGACTCAATGGTGCGCGACGCCGGCGCCGAATACTGGGTGAACTGATGGCGGCGAAACGCTTCATCCTCGCCAATGACGCCGTGCGCCGGAATGCGATGGACGCGATCCGCACGGCGCCGACCGGCTGGCGCGTCGAGATCGCCGAGCCGCGCCGCTCGCTTCCGCAGAATGCTCGTTTCTGGGCCGCGCTCGGCGATGTTGCAAAACAGGTGGAGCACAACGGGCGACGCTACGACGCCGAAGCGTGGAAAGCGATCTTCATGCACGCGCTTGGCAAGCAGACTGAATTCGCTCCGAGCCTTGATGGATCCGAGATCGTTCCGCTCGGTTATCGATCTAGCGAGCTGGCCCGCGCAGACATGGCGGAATTGATCGAGCTTATCTACAGCTTCGGAGCGGAACGCGACGTCGTGTGGTCGGAAGACGCGAGGCGCGCGGCATGACGCAACCTTGCTCGATTGCAGATTGCCGACGTCCAGTCGAAGCCCAAGGGCTTTGTCACGCACATCGCGAGCGACTGCAAAAATTCGGCGACGTCCACGCCGGGCCTCCGCTAAGGCCGCGCCGAGGCGACATCGCCGACTGGCTAGAGCGCGCCGAACGATGGGACAGCGACGACTGCCTGTTGTGGCCCTTCGCGCGCAATAGCGCAGGTTACGGACATTTCTCGGATAACGGCGTCGACGTTCTTGCTCATCGGCGCATCTGCGAGCGCGTTCATGGAGCGCCGCCGCAGAACGATTCCGAAGCGGCTCACCTATGCGGGAATGGTCATCTTGGTTGCGCCAACGGCCGGCATTTGGCGTGGAAATCTCACGTTGAAAACCAAGCCGACATGGTTCGCCACGGTCGATCTCAGCGCGGGTCTAAGCAGCACCGAGCGAGATTGACCGAAGATGACGTTCGCATGATCCGGCGATCGACGGTCAGTCACACGGCCCTCGCCAACCGCCTTGGAGTGAGCCGCCCGACGATCTCTATGGTCAAGTCCGGCAGAACATGGGCGCACGTCAGATGAGATCGGACCTGATCGACCTGACGTTGTTCGTCTGCCGTGACGAGCCTTCGGACAAAGCGATCCTGGTCGCTGAGGACGACGACAAGGACGCGAAAAAGGTCTGGCTCGCCCGCAGTCAGATTGAAATCGAATACGAGAAAGGCCGTTCGGACGTTGCCGTTGTGACGCTGCCCGAATGGCTGGCGCTCGAAAAGGGCCTCATCTGATGGCCCGCGCGAAGCGCCTTGAATTCACCAAGCCCGTACAGCGCGACATCATCAAGCGCGCGACTGGCGACGACGGCCGCATCCGTTGCGAAGGTTGCCGCTGCGTCGTCAAGCCTGGCGGATTCCACATCGACCACATCATCGCGGACGGGTTGAGGCGCGACAAATCGAAGCCGCTGACCGCCGCCGACGGCCAGTTGCTTTGCTCCGGCTTCCCGGAGAGCTGCCACGGCAAAAAGACGACCAAGCACGACGTCCCGGCAATCGCCGAGGCTAAGCGGCGCGAGGATCGCGCGATCGGCGTCCGCGGGCCTGAGAAGCGGCCGATTCAATCGCGCGGCTTCCCCGAGACTGTGAAGCCTGCAAAGCCGCCCGTTCGCACGGCGCCGGGACCGAGCGAGATCGGGCGCAGATTTGGAGTGAGGAAATGACCGCACGCCCCTGCTCGTCCTGCCGCTACCGCTATCGCTGGTGGATCTGGAACGCCTGCCAGGCCCCGCATGTCGGCATGGCGCTGATCATGGATGCGCCGTGGAGAATCGCGCTGTGCAGTTTCCAGCGTCGGGCGCCACGCCCCTACGCCGATGTGAAACAGACCGAGTGCGGCGCCGAAGGGCGGTTTTGGGAGGCGAAGCGATGAGCCGCTACACGCGCGCACGCGTCACCAATTCCATGAAGCGCGCCCGAGATGCCGGATACTTCTGCACCTTGTGCGGAAAAAAGATGCAACGAGACGAAGTCACGGCGGAGCATCTGATCCCTCGGTCAAAGGGCGGCTCGAACCATCGCTACAACCTAACGTCCTCATGCGCTCCTTGCAACTCTCGCCGCAGCGACAACACACACATTCTTCCGAAGTTCAACGTGACGACCGGCTATCCGCTGTCGCCCGATGAGGTCAAGCGCATGATGGCATGGGCGATGAAGAAATCTCGCAAACCACCCGCCACCCCGGAGCCTCCCCATGCCTAACCCCGCTGACCCGAAAGCGATCGACATATCCCCGGAGGCGGTGGGGGCGGCTCGACGATGCGAAAACTGCGAGTTCTGGCGGCGCGGGTTTCGTGAAATCGACGGTGAGAAAAATTTCATCGTCACCGATTGGCCTGTCGGTTCCAACGAACCAAGCCCGTGGGGTGATTGCCTCTGCCGCGCTCCCAGTGCTGTTGCGAGCGACGAAGTCAGCTGGGCTCGATCATACCGAGATGACTGGTGCGGCGAATTTAGACCTCGTAAGGAAGCCAACAATGCCTGACGAAATCACTAATGAACGGCTCATTGCTGATCTTGCTGATTGCGAGCTGCGATATGAAGCCCTCTCCGCCTCCAACGCAGGTCTGCATGAGTTGCTCGACGTAAATAGCCGAGCAATCGCTGAATTGACCGCTTCCAATGCCGCTCTCTCCGCCGCGCTCAGCGAAGCGAGGGGGAGGGTGGGGGAGGCGGAATGGGAGAGGGACGAGGCGAACCTTGCGTTCCAAGCCTCAATGCAGCGGACGGCCTATCTCGAAAAGACGAAACTGAACTTCGTTGAGGCGTTGGAAGCCTGCAAGCGCGGACTTGAAGCGTGGAGAGACGAACCACACAACGCCAAGTGGTGGCGGCGAATCGACGGCACTCCGATCCCCAACGACCTGCTCGTCAACATCGCCGAAATTATCGTGCAGACGGCCAATGCAGACCGCGCCGAGCGCGACGCCGCCCTCTCCGAACTGGCGAAACTGCGCGGTGCCTTGACGCCGAGCGCCGACACGAAGGCTGAATACATCGGCGAGTTCAAATTCGCGATCACCGGCGATGATGAAGACGGGCAGAACATCGAAATGGTCACAGTCCCTTGGACGACGATCAAGGAAATCATGGCGCGTATTCTCGCCTACGCCCTCCCCTCCCCGCCAAAGGACCCCGCCCATGACTGACGATTGCGCCTATCACAAACCGCCGCTCCATGAGTGCTCGTCCTACAAGTCCGGCGCCCACATCTGTCACGACGGCTTCCCGCAAGTCTCCGCCGTCTGCTGGGGTGGGCTAGGAAGCACGCCGTTCTGCATGAACGAGACGGCATGCGCTCGGTTGTACGGCGAGCACGGGCGGCCGCCGGATCGTCTGGTTTCGAGGAGACTCCGCCCATGACTGACACCCCGACTGACAAGAAGCTGAGCGAGAGGTTCGCTGAGGCGCGGGACGCCAAGGTCTTTAGCGGCGCGCTGCTTGACGAAGTTCAAGCCACCCTCCGTCTCTCCGAGTCCCACCCCTCCGCCATCCGCGAGGCGGTGGAAGGGGAGAGGGAGGCGTGCGCGAAGATTCATGACGCCGAAGTCGAACGACTAGAACGCCAGATCGTCGAAAACGACTCCTACCTTGATAGCCTCGGCCAGCACGGCCGCTACTCGTCGTCGAACAATTTTTGTCGCGACAAAATCAGCCAGCACAAACTCTGGGCCGCCGCCATCCGCGCGCGGGGAGAGAAAAAATGAAGCCGCCGCGACCATATCGTCGAGCGCTGCAAAAGAGCAGCCGCGCGTTCACTCGGTGGGTTCGCGTTGATGAAGGATTGCGCCTTGCCTGCTGCGACTGCGGGCTTGTTCATCAACTTCGTTTTGCAGTCAACGACCAAGGACACATTCTCATGGCCATACGCCGACATATCGAGGCGACGAAACAGCAACGCGAAGCAGTTCGCGCGCGAGGAGAGGAGAAGGAGAGTGATTAAGACACCGTCTTACAAAGACCTTTGGAACGCTGCGATCGAAGACGCCGTTGAGACTGCCAAGGAGGTCAGCAAGGCGTTCGCATTGCGCGACGCCACGATCGCCACCCTCACCGCCGCGCTGGAGGAAGCGCGAGGGGCGCTGGGGGCGTTTGCGGCAGCGTATGAGCGCCACAAGAAAGCATCCAAGGATAACAAACGCATGTGGGCCGGCGCTTCGTTCGCTGACTTCGACCGTGCAGTTGTCACCCTCGCGACCATCAACGCTGCTCTCGGGAGAGTGGAGGGATGAGCTTTATTCAACTCAGTATGGGACGCACTCGCGTCACCTTCGACGAAGTCAAGGCTGTTGGAACACGGTATGAGGTCGTCGACGGCAAGAAGCGGCGTCGTCAGAAGACATTCTACCAGACCGTCAACCCGTTCAACAAGAACGCGGACGGCTCGGTCAAGACGCGCGCTGAGGTCTATGTCGCCGTCAAAGCTGAGGCGCACGCTTGGGAGAACACACTGCCATGACACAGCCAACCACTCGTAAATGTCCCATCTGCGGGACTCCATACAAGGTCTACAACATGACGGTCGCGGGTCAATCAGCTTGCGGAGCTTGTGTCGCTGAGGCCGAGCGCCGGGAACGCGAGCCTACCGAAGATGAAAGACGCAAACAGGCCGAGCGGCGATCTCGTTATTTTGGGGGATGGACATGACCACCCGCCCCTCTCACGCCGCCCTCGTCAAGGAAGTGGCAGACGAACTATTGAAGGAAGAACCGCGACTGCCGAGCGCAATCGCCCGCGCCATCCTCTCCCTCATCGCCGCCCGTCTCAGCGACGTGACGCCGGAGAGCGAGAGCGCGGTCGCGCGAGCCATCATGGATTACGCCGGATGCGAGGACGGCGACGACGGATTTCGTGCCTGCGTCCCGGCGACGTGTTCATGTCGCAACGCCGCCCGCGCCGCCATATCCGCTTTCCTCGCCGCGTCGGCGTTGACCAAAGGAGACGCCAAATGACCCCACAAGAGCAAGCTGAAATCTGGAGAAAGGCTGCGCGAGTCGTTGATGGCATGGACACGATGAACGCAGAAATGAGTCAAGCGCAAACCCAAAGCCAAATGGGCGGCTCGTATATGTCGCGATGCTACTCCGAAAATGAAATGACGGCCAACCGGGCTTACTCGGCTGCCGCTCGCGTCCTTCGGACGATCGCCGCTGAACACGAACGCGCCGCGTCGCCCCTTACGCCGGGCGAGAAGGGGGAGGGGTGATGACAGAACCGCGCTCCGTCCGATTGCAACTGAGCCGGAGGAGGGGGTTCGACTTGCACGCTTGGTCGCGCGAGGTCAACGGGCTGCCGGCGGTCAAAGTCGATCGCGCGACGCGATGGGGAAACCCGTTCCGCTTCAATCACCCTGGATCGCCGCTCCAAGAGAGAATGCCGCCGGAACTTTCCGTCGTCTCGTTTCGGTTGATGCTTGAGAAGGAAGGTGGTTGGTTTTCTGCGCCGCTCCCTTGGCCCAAAGGCAAAATACCGGCTGATTTTACAACCGTCGCCGAAGTTCGCGAACAACTTCGCGGCAAGAACCTTGCCTGCTGGTGCAACCCGGGCGCGCCCTGTCATGCCGACGTTCTGCTCGAACTCGCGAACACACCGGTCTGCGAGGCTATTCCATGACCGCCCTTCGTTTCCGCGTTATCCGCGCCAATGTGCTCGCCGCGTCGCCACTGGCGGCGGGAAAGGACTCGCCCTAACCCATGTCGCGACGCCCCGCCGCCGTCACTCAGGCCGACGCCAGTCAGATCGACCGCAGCGCGCCCCTGCGGCTGTCGGAAGCGGCGGCGCTGGCGTTCCCCCTTCGGGACGAGGGGGTCGGAGGTTCGAATCCTCTCACTCCGACCAATTTCATAAAGAAATATCAATAACTTGAGTTTGCCGGAATTCCAGGCAAACTTGTGGTCGGACAGTTTCCGGGCAGTTTCATGCCCAAAACGCAAAAAGCGCCCCGCACGGCGCGAGGCCGGCGGGGCGGAATGTCTTTGCCAAGCCGGCCTATTCCGACGATATGCGTCGCGGACGCATGCCGAGCGATTCCTTGATCTCGCGAAAATTGGCGTCCATCCGATCCTCGAGGCGGCGGAAATCCTCGACGTCTGGGATCCTGCCGAGCGCCCTGAGATTTTCCTCGTGGCGCTGATCGTTTTTGCGCTGGTTGTCGTCGACGCTCTTTTCGAACGCCTTTTTCCAATCCTTAAGCGATTCGACGTCTGTCATGACGCTGCCCGCCTTTGAAGCGACGCGCCACAAGGCACCGACCAGGATCGTTGCGACGGCGCCGAGACCGCCGATCGCCCATTCGACGATCGAAAGCTCATCGCTCGGTGGATTCGGAAGCCCCATCGTCTCGCTCCGAAATCAAAGGGCCGGTCTGCCGGTCCGACCGCCGCTCGGGCCGTTGGGAAAGCCGCCCTGGCTGGCCGGCAGGGTCGGATCGGCGCCCCTGATATTCAGCGCGCCAAGCCCGGCCAGGACGGCGAGAATCTTTCCGGCCGCCGCGATCTCGGGGATGCTGACCATCGCCAGCTTTTCAACCGTGAGCGCCATGGAGGCGGCGCCGGAAATCGGACTCGGAACGTCGGCGACGGCTTGGGTCAGGACGATCATGCCATAGCCGCCGGCCATCGCGTCGAGGGTGAGATTGCCGAATTTAGCCGCCGCGGCCGCGACCAGCGCATTCCAGAACGTCATGGCTTCGTTGCCGAGCGCGCCAAGATCGCCGACGACAAGCGCCGTGGTGGAAGCGATCGCCGTCTCGGCCGGCGTCAGGGAAATGGTCGGGTTCGTCACGGGCGATCCTTTCGGGTGAAGCCAGCGGGCGAAAACGCCCGCCAGCCAATTGAGGAAGGCGCTCACTGGACTTTCGTCGTCGCCGGGATGTCCGCAGCCTTGACGACGACCGGGGCCATGAGCGTGCCGCCCATCGCAGGGCAAAGACTGCCGACGACGACGTATGCGATCGTCGTCGAATGAACGACCGCCGCGACGCCGCCTGACTTGGAATTGCTGAGCACCGCGCCGATCGCCGCCGTCTCGCTGCTGGCGTCGGCGAAGCCGCAGGCCAGCATGGTCGAACCGGCCTTGAGTTCGGCGATGGCCGCCTGCGTCGCTGGATCGTTCAGCGCGGCGTCGATTGCATTGATGTCGTAGGCGGCGTGTGTGATGCCGGCCGCGACGCGACGGGCGAGGTTGTCGGTTGCGGCACAGCCGGAAATGGCGAGCGCCAGCGCGCCCAGGAGAGCGATTTTCTTCATGGGGTTTCCTTTGGTTGCGGGGTGGCCTTGGCGATGGCGCGGATTTCCTTGCCGATCGTCTCGAGGGCGGCGCGCAGCGCCTTGTCGCCCCGCCGCTGGCGCTCGGCGCCGACGGCGAAGCCGAATAGGCCGGCGGCGATTAGGCTGCCGGCCCAGAGCGCCCAGATCACAGCTTGGCGGGCGCGGCGGCCGGCGGCAGTGCAGCGGGAGCCGCGACGGCGGTCATTTGCGCCTGCAACTGGCCGAAAGCCGCCGTGACCTTGCCCTTAACTTCATCGGGGCCGAGACCGAGCGAATCGAGTTCCTTCGGCGCGTCGACGAGGATCTGGTCGGCGATCGATTTGACCATCGGCGATTTGACGTCGATCTGCCTGGTGGCGAGATTGTCGGCCGCCTTGGCGACCTCGGCGGCGGCGTATTGCGTCGCCAGGCCTTCGACCTTGGCGAGCATCGCCTGATCGATGCTGATTCCGATGTATTTTTTGACCAGGACGGCGATGAAGCCGCCGAGCGCGCTGATGACCGCGCCGACGACGGCGTTCACGTAGGGCGCGGCGTCCGAAACGGCTTGCGCGCCAGTCAGGACGGTATTCGGATCGCTCATTTCGATTCTCCTCTCAGTTGCAATTGCGCGGGTCTGCGATGCAAAGGGCGGCCGCGCGGCCGACGTCGAACGCGCCGCGACAGCCGCTCGACGTGAAGGCGACCGCGAACAGGATCGCCAGAGCGAGCGCGCGGCTCAGGACGCCGCCTCGAGCGCCTTGATCGTGTCGGGCCCTATGTCGCCGTCGACGTACAGGCCGCGCGACTGCTGGAATCGGACAACGGCGTTTTGGGTGTTGCGCCCGTCGAGGCCGTCGACCGTCAGCGGAACGACGGGAACGCCAAGCGCGTTGAGACGCATCTGCGCCCATTCGAGCGATGGCGGCGCGAGATCGTGGCGGACGGTGCCGATCGGCTTCCAGCCGGCCGACGCGGAGGGGACCATCGCCGGGATCGCCGCCATGCCCCACGTCGCCGGCATGTCCTGCGCGAAAGCCGCGCGAACGAGCGCGTCGAACGCTGCCTGTTTGGACGGATCGTCGGTGATGTCGTGGTGGCCGCCGCCGGCGACGCCGAGCTCGACGTGCTCGCAATAGCCGGTCCAGTTATTCGCGGCGTTGGCGCGCTGGCAGGGAATGCCGTTGACGTGCAGCCGGAACGCGACGATCGCCGCCAGCGCCGCCCACTCGGCCGCGCCGAGACCGAGCGCCGAATAGCCGGCCGCTTCGACGCCTTCCGAGAACGGATTGAAGTTGCAGGCGTGCCAGGCCTTGTTCGCCCAGGCGACCATCTGGATCGCTTGCAAGCCGTCCGCACTCAGCACGATATGCGCCGAGACTTGCGAGACGGCCATCGCGAACCACGACACCGAACCGCCGAAACTGCCTTCGCAGTCGTGGATCACGATCAATCGGACACGCTGGCCGTAGCGCGAACTGTAGTTCGGCGACGAGCGCCAGGTCAGGGCGGGAAGGACGAGGGTCATCCGATGCTCATCAATTCGAGGATGCCGATTGCCGCGACCGCGGCGAAAATGACGCTGCCGGAGCCCTCCCACCATCCGCCGAGCGCAACCCCGAGCAGGAGGATTTGAAGACGCCCGACAGTCAAAGCGCCGTCACCACCAATGAAACAGGACGCCGCAGCGCCATCCAGCGATGAGGATGCCCAGGAGGATGCAGATGACGGCGCCGACAAAGGGACTATTGGCGGCTTCGTTGTCCTGCGGGTTGTCAGACATCCCGTCGGCGAACGTGACGAACAGAAGCAGGATACCGATGACGATCAGTGCAGCCGCCAGCAATGCCCACCAAGTGACCATGAAAACCTCCTACGTCTGAACGAACGCCGTGACGACGCCGCGCGAGATCACGCCGCGCGCGACGCGGTGGCCCCAATTGCCGGAAATGATCGCGATCGATCCGTTGGGATTGACGCCCTCAACGATGCCGACATGACCGGCGTAGCCGCGCCGCGTCGCCATGACGACGAGATCGCCGGGCGATGGATTCGAGACGTGCGACCCATAGGCGAGCGCACTCGCCGCCATGCGATTCGCCAGCGGCGGCTTGCCGGCGCGCACCAGCCACGCCGACACGGCGTCGGCGCACCACGGGCCGGGGAGCCGCGTGAACTTGCCTGAGCCGAGATCGCCCAACGCCACAGCGACGAGCTGCGAACTGGCGACATAGGCGCGCTGGCCTGTGTGCCACGCCGCGCGGGCGACGAACGCCGGCGCGCCTGCCTTCCATGTCGGCGCATTGATGTTCGGTCCCGCCGGCCCGGCGCGCCCGTTGGCGAAGGCCTGCGACGCGCACAAAACGAGAGACAGTGCAAAGACGACGCGCCGCAGCCTCATAGCGGCTGCCCCGCCGCCTTGGCGTGGGTGATGTCGCCGGCGCCCGCGCCCATCACCAGGGCGGCGAAGCGCTTCGCCAACATCATCTGATTGCAAGCCTCCCCGTCGTCGATGAAAAGGACTTGCGCCGACCCGTCGGGGAACGTGCTGATCATGGCGCTGTCGCCGGGGGGGAACTCCGACGAGACCGGCGGCGTTGCGACATAAAGGCCGCGCGCGAATTGCCATTGCGCGTCGGTGGCGTGAGCAAAGGGGGAGCCGCCAGCGGACTTTGCCTCGGCCTCAAGCTTGGCGAGCGGCTGGCAACTCGACCCAGAGCCTTCCTGCGCGCGCACCAGCCGCGGCGCGACAAAGAACAGGACGACCAGGGCGAGGAGTCCGAGACGCGCGAGCGCGCCCCGCGGCAGGCGGGAATCGGGCATTAGGATCGTCTCCTTTTTTTGGGAGGGGGCGGTCGTCAATAGGCGCGGCAGAGAAAGCCGATCTTGTCGGCTGAGACCCAAGTCGCGGCGCCGGCGATGTCCGAATAGTCCGTCACGGTGACGGAGCTGGCCGAGCTGGCGGTTTGGAGCACCTGGAAATTCGCCGTGGTGTGCGTTGTGATGTCGTTGGCCGAGCAGACCCATCCCGTCGTCGCCGTCGGCATCGCGATCACGCAAGTCGAACCGCTGGCCGTGCCGATGGTGACGACGAAGGCGTCAGTTCCATTGCCGGCGGAAATGCTCGGCGAACCGGCGCCGCAGCCCGACGAGATCGTGGGAGGAGTGGCTGAGTCGGCCAGTCTGGCGAAGCTGAGCGAAGTCGAGGCGGCAAGCGTGGTGAAGCTGCCAGGGAGCGTTCCCCCAGCTATCGTCGTAGCGAGGCCCGCAACCGACGACAGACCGCTCGCCCCATCAAGCGCGGCGCCGGCCGCCGTAGCGACACCCGATCCCAATCCCGACACGTCGCTGATCGTGGGTTGCGACTGATGCGGGACGCCCGACGTGCCGATATAGTCGATCCAGTTGTGCGATAGCGACGTGATGCTTTCGACGCCGCCAAGCGTGGAGGCCGAAGGCGGAGGAAGATTGCTGGCGTTGGCGAGATTGATCGCCGCGGGCGTTCCCAGATTGGCGCCGGGGACCGACAGACCGCTCGGCAATGTCGTGGAGTCGGTGAGCGTGCCCGCGCTGTCCGATAGGACGCCGCCGGACGTCGACGGCGAGAGGATCGTCGATCCAGGCGCGAGTGTGGCGCCGGAGAGGTTGAGCGGATTGGTGGAATCCGAAAGCGTCGCCTCGCTGGCGACGATGTTCAGCAGGGCGTTTCTGAGACAGGCGGGCGTCACCGATCCCGTCGTGTTGTCGACGACGCAAGCCTGGGTCTGAGTTTCCAGGGCCGCGCGCGTTCTTGAAACTTGCGCAGACGCCGGCGCCAAGGCGAGTGCCAGAAACGCGACGCCAAAAATCAGGCGCGCAACGGTGAAGCGCATCGGGGCGGCCCTCAGAAGGTCATATTGGCGGTGAGGTTCATCAACTGGCCGGGGCCGCCGCCCGCGCCGGTTCCCGTCCCGTAGAACGTGCCGACCGCCGTGCCGCTGCCGTATTCCATCGCCGACAAGAAATGCCGGCCGAGCAGCGGCGTGTTCGGGAGCTGAGCCGCGACGCTGCCGTGTGACGGCGCCGACGCCAGCGGCGATCACGCCGGGCGCCGGCGTCACGAACAGAAGAATGATCGCCAACCATCGCATCTCAGTACATCAACTGAGCGGAAAGTTGATGGACTTGGGCGACGCTGCTTAGAAGGCCGATGAAAGGAACTGTTCCGGTCACAGCATTCTCCATTGCTTGAAGATAATTACGCCCTGTCGTTGAAGGACCGGTGTACTCTGCCATCAATGGACTGCTGACGGTATTTGCGGAAGTCGCAATACTAAACCCACCATTTCCGCCATTTGGCGCGGTAATGCTATTAACCCCTATGCCAGTAGCGGCTACGATGGTTCCCGTGACACGAACCACGTCGACGAACCTGGATGTGATTTCGTCGTCTGCAAACCCGACGACATAGTTTATTCTATTTGAATTGCTATTATCGGACGGTCTCCACGTCGCAGCGCTATAACTCCACGACGCTGTATTGTCTTGTTCTGACGCCGAAACCATAACCCGATTATATTCATTCCAGAGACCTATCCACGCCCCTAGATTGCCCCCGCCGGAGCCGGTCGTCGGGCCTCCGTTCGCTGCTGCTGGATTCGGAGCAAACGTCACCGTAGCGGCGGAAGCGTCCGTCATGATCGTGCCGACATAGAGGCCGTAACCGGCCTGGGGGCCGTTGGTGATGGCGAACTGATTGACCAGGAAGCCGTTGACGCGCGTAAGCTGCGTCGTGCCCGCGCCCGTGCCGCGCCCAGCGTAACTGCCGGAGATCGCGCTTTGCACGCCGGTTTGCGATCCCGTCGTGTTGACCGCGGCGCCGCCGACAGAGGTCGAGATTTCAAAGGTGTTGGTCGCGAGACCGGCCGCGATCACATAGTAAACCGTGCCCGCGGTGAGGCCCGTCGGGAGCGTGCCGGTCGTCGAGAAAATGATCGGCTGGCCGGCGACAAGGCCGTGACCGTTCCAGGTGATGACGGCGGGCGTGGCGATCGAGATCGAGACGCCGGAGGCCTGGCTCCATAACGGCCCGCGCGTCAGAGTGCAGATACCGGAATTGTACCAGACGAATAAATCATAGACCGCATTGGCGACTGCCGCCGCCGGTCCGGCGCTGCCCGTGGCCGAGTTGGCGAGCACGTTGGAGTTTTCCGCGCAAGTGGATGAGGCGAACGATCCGCCGTTCCATTGCGGCACCTGATTGCCGACATCTGGCGTGTAATAGACCGTTGACGCCGCAGAAACGTTCGCGACCTGGACAGGCGTGGCCGTCGTGAGCGTCAAGCGTCCTTGCGGCGGTGGCATAGCCGCCACGCCAGCGCCCGACGAGGATGGATTGTAGGCGAGGATTTTCCAGTTGCCCGCGCCGAGATATTGCAGGAGCGCGTTCGCCCCCAGGCTCGGCGTGAGGTTCCCCCCCGTGGGCGTGATCATCGACGTCGCGTTGTAAACGACCGTCGGCGCGCCGCCGAAAACGACGTAATAGATCGGCTGCGTGGTGCTGGCGCTCGAGCCGAACGACGTGATCGAGGACGTGCCGGTGATGTTGACCAGATGGCCCGGCGCCGTGCCGAGATCGACGGTCGAGGCAGAGGCGATCGTGACTTGCGATCCGACGCCGACCGGCTCGATCGGCGCGATCATGAAATACTCGGCGAAGGCGGCCGAGTAGGAGACTTGGGTGAGCGTGTTGTTTTGGATTTCGCCGCCCGTCAGCGCCGCCGCGCCGGTGGTGAAATTCTTGACCACCGGGATGCCGTTGATCGTCGTCGCCCCGGTGTTCGAAGCCGCGGCGATGAATTGAGTAATCTGGCCGTCTTGCACCGGGGCGTTGGTCAGCGTGATCGCGTTGGCGGTGCCGTTGGCGATTCCCGCCCAATAGGGCAGGCCCGAGGGCGTCGAGGTCAGGCGATCCCAAACCGTGTTCCCGAGGCTGTCGGAAAGGATCTGGCGATAGTTGCCGACGCCATAGATAATCGCGCAGCCGTTGGAATCGAGCGGGACCGGATCGGAGTTGAGAATCGTCTCGGCGGCGTTCTGCCAGGTCTGCGCCGGGGTCAGGGTGCCCGGCAGATACATCCCGACCGTGCCGCCCGCGACCGCCGAATTGATCGCGATCGAGGCGACCGGGACCGAGAAGCCGGTGACGTTGCCGATGTTGCCCGAGGCGGCCGACAAGGTGTCGGAAACGAGATAATTTATCCCCGGATTGAGGATGGAAACGCCCGTGACCGCCCCGCCCGAAACGGTTATGTTGGCGGTGGCCCCGGTGCCGGAGCCGCCCGTCAGCGCGACGCCGCCATAGGTTCCCGCCGTCCCGCCCGTGCCGCCGGTGATCGTCCCCAGCGTCCCGACGAAGCCGTTGACCCCTGTCGTGGCCTGGAAACATTGCTCCCCGTTCGGAAGCTGAGTAGCCTGGGGATAGGCGGCGCGCGGCACGAGCGCGCCAAAGAGGGCGAGCGCGAGCGTGGCCGCGACGCCAAGGGAGCGCAGTCTGGTCAGCATAAAGGATTCCTTATGCGGCGGAGGTCTTAGATGCCCCTATCGGACATCGTTTCGATCGTCTGGCCTGTGGCCTTCGTCGTGGTGTTTTTCGCCATTGCGCCCCGCGCGCCGCGCGTGTGGGGGGTGATGTGCGGGATCGCCGTCGGGCCGCCAATTCTCGACGACCTATGCCGCCGACTTTCGATTTTCTCGCTGCTCGGCGTGAGCGATTCCGGCGATCTTCATCTAGGGTTCGTGATCGGCGCCGAGATCGTCCTGTGGTCCGCGTTTCTACTCGTCACTGCGACGATCCTGCTAAGGCGGAGAGAAGGCCGGCGCCATAGGGATGCGGCAGCACCCACGGGGGAAGCGCCGCCAGCGCGCTTCGGCTGAGCGCGTTGGTCAAAGCCGACCCGCCGCGCGCCGCGGCGGCGATATGCGGCACGCGCGTAAAAGCGTGTTCAATCTGATCGAGCAGCGCCGATTGCAGCGGTCCCGTTGCGCCGAGAGCGCGCGCAGTCTGATCACGCAACCGAGCATTCGACGCTGCGCTGAGCGCACTGACGGCGCCGCGGAAGCCGCGCGAAGCGATCTCTGTTCCGACGCCCGCCGCCGGGCCGCCGAGCACCGTGGCGGCGAGCGGCAGCACTTCGGACGGATTGGGCTTGGTGTCGGGTGTGAACTCGCGCGAGGCCGCGGTTCGCTCGGCAGTGGCCGAATTGCGAGCCACTTGCTGTTCGGTCGCCCGCATCGTCGCCTCGGCGTCGAGCGAGTCGAACACCTTGCCGGCGTTCGGAAAGAGAGCATCGAGCTTGGCGCGATTGGCGGTGGATTTCGAAAACAGGCTCTTTGCCGCAGCGAAATCGCCCCCGCGGGCGTTGTCGAGCGCATCGTGAACGGCTGAGAGCGCGCCGGTGCGCATGGCGTCGGCTTGTTCTGGCGTCTTGGCGGCGAGACTGCGTTGCATATCCTCGATACGAGTGCCCGGCTTGAAAATCTCGGTACCTTCATTGAGGGCGTCGAGGCGCCCCATGTGGCCGGAGAACGCCGCGTCGCCCTGGGCGATGTTGGGATCGCTTTTCAGCACGGCGTCGAGCTGCTGGCGGACGTTCTTGGCCGCCCCGAGCGCGTTCTTGCCTGCCGTGGTCGTCGCGTCGCCGCGGCTTTCAATGAAGTCGTCGAGCGCCTGGCGGGCGCCCATAAGCGCTTGGGGATCATCCTTCGGGACGATCATGCTGAGCTTCGTGCCGTTTGGACCGGGAACGGTCGAAATCTCGCGCGTGAGATAGCTCTTGGCGGTTTGCAGCGCGCTTTGAACGCTGCCCGACGCATTCGGGAGTTTCGCGTCAATGTCGGCGAGGATCGGCGTCACATCCATCGGCTGCGGATTGGCGCG
>JARLIW010000324.1 GCA_031291515.1 Beijerinckiaceae bacterium
CGGGTTGTTCCTGGCCGCGACGGACGAGGTGTTCGACGCCGACAATCCGCGCCACATCGCGGCGGCGCGGCTGATCCGCGACGCGATGCGCCCGGTCACCAGCCTCGAAGAACCCTTCGCCGGGCCGTATCTTTAAGCGGGCGGGCGTCAAAAACCCGGCGCTTTCGCATCAACCGCGGCCTTGAATGCCGGTCGCCGCTCGCCATATCTTGCAATGCGGCGCGAGCCGTGAAGCGCCTCTCGAGAGGGCTTCGTTTCACCGAAGGCCATAAAGGCTTCGATCATGACCCGCGTACCGTCTTTGAATTCCCCGTTCTTGCTGGGTTTCGACGAGATCGAGCGTGCGCTCGAGCGCGTCACCCGCTCCACCGGGGATGGCTACCCCCCCTACAATATCGAGCGAATCGGCCAGACCGAAACGCAAGCCGAGACGCTGCGGATCACCCTGGCCGTGGCGGGTTTTACCCGCGATCAGCTTGAAATTCTGGTGGAGGAGGGCCAGCTGTTAATCAAAGGCAAACAGACCGACGACAAGACCCGCACCTATCTGCACCGTGGCATTGCCGCGCGGCAGTTCCAGCGTGTGTTCCTTCTTGCCGACGGGATGCAAGTCAACGGGGCCAATCTCGAAAATGGCCTTCTATCCGTCGATCTCTTCCGGCCGGAGCCGCAACGCCGAGGCCAGGTGATCGACATCACCGTGCGTGACTAAGGTGCGCACACGAGGCGGGTCGCCGAGCGAACGCCGAGAGGAGAATAAAATGGTTCCCCAGACAGTCGAAAACACCGTTCCCGCGGTTCTGACGCAAGAGCAGCTCGCAATCCTTGGCGAGGGCCAGGTGGCCTATGTCAAGCCGATCCGCTCGGAAGATCTGAACAGTCTGTTTCCTGGCGCGCCCGCGGTCCAGGCCGGGCTGAAATTGTTCGCGCTGCTCGGCGCGAGCGGCAAGCCGCTGATCGTGACGGACTCCCGCGATGCCGCGCTCGCCAGTGCGATGGAGAACGAGCTGCGCATGGTCAGCCTGCATTAAAGCATGTCCCGAAAAAGTTGAAGACTTTTTCGATCGAGGACATGCGCTTCACTTCTTCAAAATAGAGCGATTTCTCATTACTTGGGTGATTCCACCCAAGTAATGAGCGCTAAAGTAACAAATTCTGGCAATTATCACCTTGACATAGTAGGCTCTAGGTGTAGATTGGTTGGCATTGGAGCTAGCCGTCATGTCTCAACTTTCAAACCCTATCTTCCACGACGAAACAGCCGCTCGCGAGTGGCTTGAAGCGCGGGTTTGGAAGGATGGCCGCACTTGTCCTCATTGCGGCACCGTCGATCAATCCACGCTCATGAAAGGCAAGAGCCACCGCCCCGGCTTGTATCAATGCAATGCCTGCCGCGAGCCCTTTACCGTGACCGTCGGAACGCTCTACGAAAGCAGCAAGGTTCCGCTTCATATCTGGCTTGCCGTGACGCATCTCATGATGTCGTCCAAGAAAGGCATGTCGGCTCTTCAAATCAGCCGCATGATCGAGCGCCCGTACAAAACCGTTTGGTTTCTCTGCCATCGCATCCGCGAGTCTTTGAAGACCACCCCCGACCTCGCGCCCATGGGCGGCTCTGGCAAAGTCGTAGAAGCCGACGAAACCTATGTTGGCGGCAAAGCCAAGAACCGCGCGCACCGCGAGACCGCCCCTAAGCAAGCCGTGTTCTCACTCGTTGAGCGCGACGGCAATGTACGCTCGTTCCATATGGCTCAAGTATCGTCAAAAACCCTTGGCCCGGTCATCGAAGCCAACATTCACAAGGCCAGCGCGCTGATGACGGACGAAAGCCCGATCTACACCAAGATCGGCAAAACATTCTCGATGCATGGCACCGTGAACCATTCCGCCAACGAATATGCCCGCGCCTATTTCTGGCATTCCAACACGGTCGAGTGCTATTTCAGCCTCTTGAGGCGCGCCGTTTTCGGCACCTTCCATCATGTTTCGGAAGCCCATTTGCACCGCTACACGGCGGAGCAGGATTTCAAATGGAATACGCGCAAGGATACCGATTTTGTCCGCTTCACCGCGTCAATTGACGGCATCACCGGCAAGCGCCTGACGTATCGGCGCGCTGGTGAAGCAAGGGCGAATTAAGGTTCAGGCGAACGATTTTTTGCGCTGGAGGCGCCGCTCCAAGCGCACATAGATTGCGGACATGGAAAATTTATGAAAAAGCCCAAGCCACCAAAATCAAAGCAACCACAAGCCCGAACCCAACCGCAACCCCAAATAGAGCCGAAAACGTCACTCCCTTGGCAAGTCCTTCATACATGGTGGGGGATGCTTGTCGCTGGGTTGGCCATGCTCGGGACCATACAGGGCGGCATTTCAACATTCGATTTTTTCCATGCGCTATTCCAAGATACGAAGCCTGACATTCAGATCGCCGGGGACGGGAAAACACCTTTTGCGTTGCCTCTTGTCGTGAAGAACAAGAGCCGCCTTTTCGCAATGACGGACATAAAATGGCGGTGCGGGATCGAAGATGCGCGAACCGCCGACGGATCACGATTTTCTCAATTTTCAATAACTTGGGATAGGTTGCCGACCAAGATAGAACCGGATGAAACTGAAACTTACCCGTGCAATCTCGTCAACGGGCCAGTCACGTCGGCGATCATAGTTCCGATATTTGAATACAAAACTCTTTGGTTTTCACGGTCTTTTTCGCAAAAGAAATTTACTTGGTACGGGGCTTCTGACCCTCCTCGATGGGTCGCGAGCGGCGCTCCTTAATGCCATTTGATCGCGCCGCTTTCGCATCACGATGCATCGGCCCGCTCTTGACCGCAGCGTCAACCGCTCGCTCAAATCTCTCCCACGCGTCCGGAAGCAGATCGACGCCTTTTTCAGTCTCGGGGTCCGTCATGCCTGAAATCCCAAACTATGGCGGGGGCGGTCTCGGCGACGCCACCGTTTTCTTCGAGGAACCATATCACGAATTTTGGTTCCATCTGGGCCGCTTCGTATCACAGTTCGCAAAAGCAGAGTCCGCTCTGTTATTTTTACTATGGGACGTGGCGGGAACCTCAGAGGAAGTTTCTGGCGCAATCTTCAACGGCGTTCGAGCGGAAGGAGCAAGAGACGCTATAAACAACATTCTCACTGCAACAAAGCAGACAGACAGAATGGAAAGGCTTAGGTCTCCGTTCTCTCAAATGGCAACGATTGGAACCATTCGAAATAACCTTGTCCATTGGGGAGCTGCAAAAAGCGAAGATGACTTCATCGTCACAAACACAAATAGAAAACCGTTAAAGCCTAAAACATTCTCCATAAGTATCGACGACTTTAAAGATATGGGGACGGACCTGTTTTTTATTTTAGCAATGCTAGTCGCCGAACGCAGCGATGCTAACGAGGAAACTCGCGCGATTGTAGCGCGAGATTTCGCGCCTCGACCATGGCGATATAAGCCGCCTCAGCCTTCTCCTGAGCCGAAAATGCGAGATCAGGATCGCTCAAAATAAGCGCCCCAGCGATACGCATCTCTGTTGTTACTACCACTTCAATATCCGTAGCGCCGGCCTGTCCTGTCTCATCTAGCATTTGAGCCTACTATGTCAAGGTGATAATTGCCCAAATTCTCATCGCTTGGATCGTTCCGCCGAGCGATGAGGCTCTAACCCCCACCAAAAATCCGTTCGAACATCGAAGGGTTCGCGACGCGGCGGTAATCGCCGCCCTCGGCGGGAATATCGGCGGGCGGGACGGGGTCGCCGGCATCGCGGCGCGCTTGCCGCGGCACTTGATAGCCATAGGCCGCGCGTTCGGCGGATGTTGGATCGCGAGGCGGCGGCGGTAGCGGCGTCGCGCTTGCCATCGGGCTTTCGCGCGGGTCGCGGCCAAACAGCGGCGAGGCTTCGTTGGCTGGTCCGTCGCCGCGCCAGGTTCCGAGCGGCAGCGGCTCGGGTTGCTCGCCGGCCATGGCCTGTTTCATGAAACGCGACCAGATTTCGACGGGGAGATTGCCGCCCGAGGCCTTCTTGGTCGGCGAGGAATCGTCGTTGCCGAGCCAGACCGCCGTCACCAACCGGCTCGTGTAACCGATGAACCAGGCATCGCGCCAATCTTGGCTCGTTCCGGTTTTGCCGGCCGCTTGCCAGCCCGGGATTTCGCCCTTGCGGGCGGTGCCGCTGATCAGTGTTTCCGTCATCATCGTATTCATCATCTCGACATAGCGCGGGTCGATCACGCGGCCGTTGCTGCCGGTCTTGCGCTGATACAGCATCCGCCCGCTTGCGGTCTTCACCCGTAGGATGATGTGAGGCTGCACGCCGATCCCGCCGTTCGCGAAGGGCGTATAGGCCGTCGCCATTTCGAGCGGCGAGACTTCGGACGTTCCCAACGCAATCGAGGCATTGGCTTGCAGCTCCGACGTGATTCCGAGCCGGTGCGCCGTCGTGGCCACGGTTCGCGGACCAGCCTCGAGGCAGATACGGACGGCGACCGTATTGAGCGACAAGGACAGAGCCTTGGTCAGGGTCACTGGCCCGAAATATTCGTGCGAGTAGTTTTCGGGCTGCCATCCCCGGACGTTGATGGGCCCATCCTCGCGGACCGTCTCGGGCGTCAGGCCACGTTCGAGGGCGGCGAGATAGACAAACGGCTTGAACGAGGAGCCGGGCTGCCGCTTGGCGGAGACCGCGCGGTCGAATTGGCTCGCGGCATAATCACGCCCGCCGATCAAGACGCGGATCGATCCGTCGGGGTCCATCGCCACCATCGCGCCTTGAGTGACCCCGAACTTCCCGCCCTTTTTATCGAGTTCCTCCGTCAGCGCTTTCTCGGCTCCGGCTTGGAGGGGCTGGCTGATGGTGGTGGTCACGACAATGTCGTCCTCGATCGCGCCGATCGTATCGTCGAGCGTGTCCACGACGTAATCGGCGGCATAGTTGATCGAGCCGGCGCCTGCGTCCTTGACGGCTTGGGCCGGCTTGGCGAGCGCCAGTTTCGCCATGCCGTCGGTGATGAACCCCTCGTCCTTCATGGCGGCGACGACCTGCGCCGCGCGTTCGACGGCGGCCTCGGGATTGCGGTTGGGCGCGAGCTTGCTTGGCGCCTTCATCAGGCCCGCCAGCATCGCCGCCTCCTGCAACGTCACATCCTTGGCGCCGTGGCCGAAATATTTGCGCGACGCCGCCTCGACGCCAAAGGCGCCGGAGCCGAAATAGACGCGATTGAGATAAAGCTCGAGAATCTGGGTTTTGGAATAACGGTGCTCGAGCCACAGCGCCAGGATTGCTTCCTGGATTTTGCGCGGGAGGGTCCGCTCCTGCGTCAAAAACAGATTTTTGGCGAGTTGCTGCGTCAAGGTCGAACCGCCCTGCATCGTTCCGCGCCCGGTCACATTGCGCAGGACCGCTCGCAGAATTCCGAGCGGATCGACCCCGAAATGCGAATAGAACCGGCGGTCCTCGATCGCCACGAAGGCCTTGGGCAGATAGGGCGGCAGATCGGCGATATGGACAGCCGCCCCGCCCGTGTCCCCCCTGTTCGCCAGAAGCTGGCCGTCGATACTCATGATCGCAATATTCGGCGGCCGCTTGGGCACGGCGAGCTGATCGATCGGCGGCAGTTTGGAGGCATAATAGGCCACGGCGGCCGATCCCGCGATGCCGATCCAGATGCAGGCCACGAGGGTCCAGCGCAGAAGAAGACCCAAAAGGGACGTTTGCCGCCGGCCCCGGCGCTTCGATCGTTTCGGCTTGTCCCGGCTTGGCCGCCGCTCGGCGCGCTCTTCTTCGTCATAATCACGATCGAAGCGCGGTTCGCGGCGTTCGGGAGGGAGGCGCTTCGTCATGATGGTTCAGTCAAAGCCTTGTGTCTTGAAGCCACCAGAAAAGGATGCGCCAAACCCTAGGTTAACAGCCCCGCCTTAAAGGCCGGTAAAATGGCGATTCCGGGGACGGCGCGAAGCAAAGTGGGGGCGAATCCAATTTCTGCGTCCCAGATGCTTGCGATTTGCCACCAGCCGCGCCAAAGTCTCGCCCCCAGCCAAACTCTCGCCCCTAGCTAAGAAAACTGGGACCCGGATTGGATTTGCGTCATGAAAGTCACGTTGGAACGCGCCGTATTGTTGAAATCGCTGGGCCACGTCCATCGCGTCGTGGAACGTCGCAATACGATTCCGATTCTGTCCAACGTGCTGTTGCATGCCGAAGGCCAGAGTTTGACCCTCAAGGCGACCGATCTCGACCTCGAAGTCACCGAGATCGTGGCCGCGGACGTTGGCCAGGCTGGCGGGACCACGCTGCCCGCCCATATTCTCTACGACATCGTCCGCAAATTTCCCGACGGCGCGCAGGTCTCGCTCGAAACGGTCGGCGAAACCGGGCAGCTCGTGCTGCGCTCCGGCCGATCCCGCTTCAATCTGCAATCGCTGCCCGAGACCGATTTTCCC
>JARLIW010000090.1 GCA_031291515.1 Beijerinckiaceae bacterium
ATCGGCCGATAATCCAGCATTGCCTTGATCCGCTTCGATAATCCGTCGCGCACCTCGCGATAGGCCTCGAGCTTGCGCTCGCGCGAGCCCTCGACCGCGGTCGGGTCGATGGTGGGCCAATACAGCACGTCGCAAGCCAGCGTGCGGGTGAATTCGAGCGCTTTATGGTGCGCCTCGGGCGACAGCGTGACGATGAGGTCGAAGCTCGAATCCTCCAAATCCTCGAACGTATGCGGCTTGTGTTTGGTGATATCGACGCCGATCTCCTCCATGACGGCGATCGCGAAGGGGTCGGGCTCGCCTTCTTTCACGCCGGCCGAGGCGGCATAGATCTCGCGGCCGAAAAAGAGGCGGGTCAGCCCTTCGGCCATCGGCGAGCGTACGGCGTTGAAGGAGCACGAAAACAGAACCGCGCCGGGGCGTCGCGCGAGGGGACCGGTCATCGCGGACGAATCCCGCGCCGAGCCACGGGTCAGCCCTTCCAGTGCAGAGCGGTGATCAAGGTAAAGAGGCGCCGCGCCGTGTCGATATCGCTCACGATCTTGCCGTTGAGCCGTTCGAGCAAAAGCTCCGCGCCTTCGTTGTGTAACCCGCGCCGGCCCATGTCGATCGCCTCGATCTGCGTCGCCGTCTGAGTGCGGATCGCCTGATAATAGCTTTCGCAAATCATGAAATAATCGCGCAACGTCCGCCGGAACGGCGTCAGCGACAGGATATGCACGGCGCGCTGGACGCCGGCCTCGTCGCAAATATCGAACATCAATTTCGAATCGTGCATCGAAAGCGTCAGCGCATAGGGGCCGGCGTCGAGGTTCGGCAGACCAAAATTGTTTTCCTCGATCAGGTCGTAGATCGCGATCTGCCGCTCGTGCTCTTGGTCAGGGCTGCCGATCCCGATGGAATCCGCATCGAGAACGACCGATTTGAGGCGATCGCGGGACGCTTCCTTCATAAGCGGCCGGGATCGGAAAGCGCGTCGAGACGCAAGGAGACGGACCGCGCATGAGCGTCAAGACCCTCCGCCAAGCCGAGCGTGACCGCCGCCGGGCCAATCGCGGCCAGGCTCTCGGGCGAGCATTTCAGGAGCGAGGTCTTCTTCATATAGTCGAGCACGTTGAGCCCAGAGGAAAACTTTGCCGAGCGGGCGGTCGGCAGCACATGGTTCGAGCCTCCGACATAATCACCCACGGCCTCCGGTGTATAGGCGCCGAGGAATATAGCGCCGGCATTGCGGATCGCATTGCTCAAACCTTCGGCATCGGCGGCGATAATTTCGAGGTGCTCGGGCGCGAGCCGGTCGGCCAGCGGCACGGCATCCGCGAGAGTCGGCACCAGGATGATCGCGCCGTAATCGCGCCAGCTCGCCGAGGCGATTTTGTGCCGCGAGAGCGTTTCGAGCTGACGGCCCACCTGCGCCTCGACCGCTTTAGCGAGTTCGAGATCATCGGTGATGAGGATGGACTGCGCGGCCGTATCATGCTCGGCCTGCGCCAACAGGTCGGCCGCGATCCAGGCGGGATTGCCGCTCTTGTCGGCAAGGATCAAAACCTCGGACGGGCCCGCGATCATGTCGATCCCGACCGTGCCGAACACCTGCCGTTTCGCGGCGGCGACATAGGCATTGCCCGGCCCGACGATTTTCGACACCGGCGCGATGGTTCGCGTGCCATAAGCCAAGGCCGCCACCGCCTGGGCGCCGCCGACCCGGTAGATTTCATCGACGCCGGCGAGAGCGGCGGCGGCAAGAACCAGTGGGTTGATCACGCCATCGGGCGCCGGCACCACCATGACCAGGCGCTCGACGCCCGCGACCTTGGCCGGCGCCGCGTTCATGAGAACGGACGACGGATAGCTCGCGGTGCCGCCGGGCACATAGAGCCCGACCGCCTGGATCGCCGTCCAGCGCCAGCCGAGATCGACGCCGAGCGGATCGGTGAAACGCAAATTCTCGGGCCGCTGCCGCTCGTGAAAACTGACGATCCGGCCATGCGCCAGGCGCAGCGCCGCCAAGGCCTCGGGCGGGCTTGCTTCGACCGCCGCCGCGATCTCCGCCGCCGTGACCCGCAGGCCGAGCGCGCCGAGATCGACCCGGTCGAATTTTTGAGAATAGCGCAGCAGCGCCTCGTCCCCCTCGGCGACCACGTCCTTGATGATGGCGCGCACGGCGTGGTCGACGTCCTCGGAGACCTCGCGCTTGGCCAAGAGCAGCGCCTTGAACGCCGTCTCGAAATCCGGGCTTCGATGGTCGAGCCACAAGGGCATCGCTTTCTCCTGGCAAGGGTTCAAAGGAATGGTGTTTCCCTTAGCTCCGGGAGGCTTGGAGAGCAATGGGCATGACGGTGAGGACGGCGCAGAGTCCGAGCATCGCGCCGCGCGCGGGGCCCGTCCGGTGACACCTGAACTAAATACCCGGTTTAGAGCGCCCTCCCAACATAGCGAAAACAAGCCATGTTGAATAAAGTGAGATCGTAGCTGGTGGGATAGGAGGTCGTCCCGCGAGGCGACTGGCCTGTCGTCGACCGCCTTAAAAAAAGGCTGTCGAATTTCTCGGAACATGAGGGTCGCGCTATGACAACGATTAACGAGTTCATCGAGGACTGGATCCAAATTCGTTCGACCTTCCAGCGACAGATCAAAACACTCGAGTCGGTCCATATTCACGTCGAAACCGGGATCCCAGCAACGACAACGAAAGAGACTGTCGTCCGGTTGAAGGTTTGGGTGGGCGAACTCAACAAATTATTGAAGGAACATGCCCAGGCTCAAAACTTCACAAAAGTCGAGTGATGGGGATTGGTCACCGCGCATGACATGCCGAAGGTCGTTCGTTCATGACTCCAGACGGAGCCGCCTTCGGGACCAACTTTCCATATGCGCCTGTTCAGCCAATACGGGGCATTTGTTCGCCCGACGACCGGTCGACGATACGACGCCCGCGAAAGGCGGTCGTCATCCGCGTGAAGTGATGTGAATCCGCGCCGCCGATGATCGCCGCTTCGCGCCAAAGCCCCAGGCGGAAAAGCTCATCTTGAAATTCGACTGAAATGTTAGCGCCCTGTCCGGCGCGAGACCGTCAAAGCGCTTGGGTTCCGGCCCCATTTTACTCGCCAAAGCACCGAGCTGCCAATGCAGGTGCATTTCCGCGACATGCTTCACGTAACGTCATGGCACGCGGCTTTATCCTCGGCCTGCGATTGTCTTTCTATCGGTCGTATTTCATATCTTGTGCCAACTTAACAATTAGAATTCATCCCCTGCGCGACAGCGAGCTAGCGGCAGTGAGGCTGCCGGGGCATGGACGTGGATCAATCGATGAGAATCGCCCCTGAGCTGGCGCCGTCGATTCGCGACCGCGCATCGGCCGATTCTCGGGCCAAGCGTTCCGGACTCTTAACGCGGCTCGCTTGGTGCTGCTCGCCCTTGTTGGCGCGCTCTTCAGTCTGGTCGCAATGCCAGGGATTGCCTGGGCGGCGCCCTGCACGACCATCACCAGTTTCACCGCGATGCCCCTCAATAATCAGCAGTCAATTCAGGTCAGCAACAATTCCGGACTAACCGATGGTCTCTATCCGTGCGACCCGCAGGAGAACGGAATCATCCCCGACTCTTCGACCGGCAATCCCGGCACCTTTCCGCCCTCCAGCGCGGTGACCGTGAACCTAGGTGGGGCCTACACTTATACCGGGGCGGTCCCGGGCACCTTCAGCACCGATAACGTTAATCTGTTTTATACGCCGACCTTTAACCCGGGCGTCGGCTACGCCGTCGCCCTCACGGTTTACGTCAGCTTAGACAACGGTGCTGACTATGCCACGGCGGAAACAATACTGATCGAGGTTCCCGCCTCCAATCCCACCACAACGCAGGTGATCGCCTCGAAGGCGCTGACGCAAAATCAGCCGTCGGCCTCGTTCACGCCGGTGGCGGGCTCGGGTGGCACGGCGCCGCTGGCCTATAGCGTATCGCCGCCATTGCCGCCGAGCTTGAGCATGGCATCGACCACCGGTACGATAACGGGCACGCCGTCGGTCACATCATCGGCCACGACCTATACGGTGACGGTGACCGACGCCAATAGCGCGACAGCGACGCAGACCTTCACCCTGACGGTCAAAAGCGCGGTGACGGCGACGCAGGCAATCGCCTCGACATCGTTGACGGTGAACCACGCGGCAACCGCGTTCACGCCGGTGACAGGCTCGGGCGGCACCGCGCCGCTGACCTATGGCGTGTCGCCCGGCTTGCCGACGGGCCTCGGCCTATCGACATCGACGGGTGCGATCACCGGAACGCCGACGGTCACGTCATCGGCCACGACTTATACGGTGACGGTGACCGACGCCAACAGCGTGACCGCGACCGCCACTTTCGTGCTCACCGTCAATCCTCCCGCCCCAACGGTCGCCGCTGTCGCGCCCGCTTTCGGCTCCGCGGCGGGCGGAACCAGCGTAACGATCACCGGCACCGACTTCACGGGAGCGACGAGCGTCACCATCGGCGGCGCCGCGGCGACGAGTCTGACGGTGGTCAATGCCACGACAATCACCGTCGTCACCCCGGCTGGCGCGGCGGAGCCCGCGAGCATCCTCGTCACGACGGAGGGCGGCACCAATAGCGCCAACGCGCTCTACACCTATGTCAGCACGCCGATTGTCGGTTCGATCGCGCCAAGCTCCGGTCCGACGGCGGGCGGCACCGCCGTGACCATCACAGGCAGCGGCTTCGCGGCGGGCGAGACCTATACCGCGACCTTTGGCGCGGCGGCGGTCGCCGCGACCTACACCAGCGCCACGACCTTGACGGCGACGACGCCGTCCGGTTCCGGAGCCGCCACCGTGACGGTGCGAGACACGAGGGCCGCGATCAATGCCACGGGATCAGCGACTTTCACCTATCTCGCGGCGCCCGTCGCGGGCACCGTGACCGCGTCGGTCGCCTTCAATTCGACCGCCAATCCGATCATCCTCAATCTCTCGGGCGGCCCGGCCGGGAGCGTGGCGGTCACCACGCCGGCGAGCCATGGTACGGCCACGGCGTCGGGAACGGCGATCACCTATACGCCCACGACGGGTTACAACGGGTCCGACTCGTTCCAATACACCGCGACCAATGCGGGGGGCACGTCCGCGCCGGCATCCGTCACGATCACCGTGAACAAAGCAGCCCCGACGGTCACGGTGCAGGCGTCCGCGCCGACAATCACTTTTGGCGTGTCCGAGACCCTCACCGCGACGGTGTCGGGAGGCGTCACGCCGACCGGCTCGGTGACCTTTAAGGATGGCGCGACGGCTCTCGCCACCGTGTCTTTGTCTGGATCGACGGCGGTGTTGAAGATATCCTCTCTGGGCACCGGCGCGCATTCGATCACGGCGGTCTATAACGGCGATGGCAACAATAGCGCCGCGGCGTCGGGCGCGGCCGCGATCACCGTCAATGCGCGGCCCAATCCCGCGCTCAATCCCGATGTGGTGGGCATTACCACGGCCGAGGTCTCGACCGCGACCCGTTTCGGACGGACGCAGTTGCAAAACGTCGGCCGACGCCTTGAAGAAATCCACGACGAGGATGACGAGGACGCGCCGGGTGGCCAGCTCCCACCGCCGCGAGACCCGCGCCGGAACAGGCTGGGCGGATCGGCGCTTCCCGATGCGCCGGACGGCCAAACGGACACGGGCGCGGCGCGGCAGCAGGCGTCCCTCGATGCGCGAAACCCCTATGGGGCGCTTCCATCGGCATTCGGCATGCATTCGCAAACGGCCTTTGGTGATTTCGCCGGGACGGGGCAACCTTTGGCCTATGCCGACACGCCCGCCGGATTGGCTATGCGCCAGGACGGTCAAAACCAGAGCGGCCGCGCCATCCAGGCCCTGAGCAGCATCATGCCGGCCGCGATCGCCGCCTTGAACAAGCGCGCCGATCTGCCATTTCATATCTGGTTCGCTGGCGCCGTCGATTTCGGCACGGTCAACGCCGACGGCAGCTACAACAACCGCTTCTCGACTTCGGGCCTGACGATCGGCATCGACCGCCGCTTGTTCAATGGCTTCAAGGCAGGCGTTGCCGTTGGCATGGGGATCGATCGCACCGAAGTCGGGACCGATGGGACCACAAGCAACGCGGTCGCCTATAATGCGACGATCTACGCGAGCTACCGCTTTTTGCCCCACACGTTCCTCGACGCGGTGGCGGGCTATGGACGGGTCAATTTCTCGCTCGACCGCTATTCCGCCGATGGCAATGTCATGCTGACCGGCAATCGCACCGGTAGTGATGTATTTGGCTCCGTCAGCCTGACTCAAGACGTGAAGATGGAAGCCTGGAAATTCTCGCCCTACACGCGGCTCGATGTGATCCATGTCGATCTCGCGGCCTATGGCGAAAATGGATCGAGCACCTGGAATCTGAGCTATAACGAACTCACCTCGACGAACGTCTATGCCGTTCTTGGCACCCGGATCGGCTATGCGATCCCGCAACGCTGGGGCACAGTCACGCCGATGCTGCGGATGGAATATAGCCATGCGCTGACGGGCTCGTTCTCGCAGACGCTCAGTTATGCCGGCTTGCCGGGCACCAATTACGTCTTCACCGCCACCCCGGAAGCGAGCGATCTCTTCACTGGCGGCCTGATCCTGCACGCCGAAACCTTCGATGGCCTCGGCGCCAATATCGAATACCTCCTCAGTGGCACGACCCGCGAACTTCAGGGCCAGCAGATCAGGCTCAGTGTCCGGCAAGCGTTTTGACCGATCGGTTAGGTCCTCATGGCCGCCGGCCGACGAGGATTATAGGGAGCGGCCTTGGCTGAAGCCGGTTCCCTCAGCGAACGCATGGTCTTTCAACAGCGGCGCTGACGCGTAAAAACGGGACGAGTTTCGCGCCGCCCCGAAAGGCCGGGCTTCGCGGCGCCTCGGATCGGCGGTCGCCTACCGAACCCGCGAGGGAATGTTGTGGATACCGGGTTCGGCCATGGTTCTGGGCACCCATCGCATCGAAACAATCGGCGATGCCCCGGACGACCGGCCCTGTCCCGTCGCGCGAGGGGCTGATGCGATGCCCGACCTCGAGAAATCCGCCGCTCCTTTCCAGCGGGAACGAACCGCGCCCCTTGCCCCAGGCAACGCAGCCAACAATGATCGCGCCGGTGCGCGGGCGGAACGAGGCCGAGGGTTAGATGTTAACCTCCAAAACGCAAGCGGTGGAACGCATGAGTGACTTCGGCGAAACCGCTGTCATATGCCGAGAATGGTCATGCGGGGCCTCAAGCACCGCCCCTGCCGAAACTCCAGACGGGAAGGCCGCGTTTTTGGCTTTGTCCGCGAAGTTGTCCTGGATGCCCGTGCCAGGAAACACCATGCCCCCGATCGGCGGACCTCCGAATATCTGGTCGTTGCGCTGGCGAGGGACGCGATCGAACCGAGCTCGCGTCATCCGCGCCCTCTGACATGAAGGCCGTCCACGTGACGATGATTATCGGCCAGGAGAACCGCATGCCGGATCCGCTGACGACCTACCGGGGTTTCAGTCGACCTCGATGGCTTTGGAAGTCTTGCGCGCTTCATCGCGTTCGCCGGTTGCGAACCGAGCGACGGCCGCCGCCGCTGCAAGCGGATCGTCAGGCCTGTATTCCCCGTTAGCTCCGCTTGCGTTGGAGGACGATCCAGATCCTTCGCGCATCGAATCTACGACCTCATGCTGGGGCTACAAATCGATTTTCACCTTTTCGTCCGCCATGTTGACCCAAATATAAAAT
>JARLIW010000091.1 GCA_031291515.1 Beijerinckiaceae bacterium
CGCGCTCGCCCGCCTCCTGCGCCGCGACGGCGAGACAGGCCGCCAGCGTGCTTTTCCCCGAACCACCCTTTTGCGTCACCATCGCCACACTGCGCATCGAACCTTCTCCGCTCTATCATTGCCGGGGAGGAACGTCCGGCCGCGCAGGCGCCCCCCGATTGGAAGGAATCGTAAACCAAGGTTCCTAAAAAACTGCTTCCGTGGCGGAAGATCGCGTGAGGGTGGCGGCGGCGAGTTGGGCCTCATCTTCCACGGGGTCAGGCGCCCTCGGAAAATTCCTGGTAGGCGGCAAGGGCGTTGGCGGCGTACATCAGCGAGGGACCGCCTCCCATATAGATCGCCATCCCCAACATCTCCTCGAGTTCGGCTTTCGATACTTTGAGTTTCACCAACGTTTGGACGTGAAAGCCGATGCAGGCGTCGCAACGCGCCGCGACGCCCAGGGCGAGGGCGATGAGCTCCTTGGTCTTCTTGTCGAGGGCTCCGTCTTGCGTCGCCGCGCGCGACAACTCCGCGAAGCCTTTCATGACTTCGGGCAGATCGACGCGCAGATTGGCGAGGTTTTTGGAAACGCCTTGGGTGAGATCGCGGTAGGATGCGGCTGAAAGGCTCATGTTGATTCTCCTAGTGGCCAATCGCCACATTGTGATATTATATAGATATATATTATGTCTTTCAATATAATATATGTCGATTAAGCGTGAGGAAGTCATGAACGGCGCGCCGGCAACCCTAGATGGTCTCCAGATGAGGGCTTCCGCGCGATCCGTCACCGCCGTGTTGCGGGCCCTCGCCAACGAAGACAGGCTTTTGTTGCTTTGCCAAATGGCCCACGGGGAGCGTTCGGTAGGCGATCTGGAAGCGCAGTTGGATATCCGGCAACCCACCTTGTCCCAGCAGCTGGGGGTGTTGCGCGCGGAAGGCTTGGTCACCACGCGGCGGGAGGGGAAGCGAATCTATTACGCCGTGGCGGATCCGAAAGTCTTGACCCTCCTCGGCACGCTCTACGCTTTATACTGCCCGACGCCTTAAGGGCGCCAAGCGCTTGGAGCGGCCTCGCGGGCGCCGAAAAATATCGCGAATTCGCGCCGCTGCATTTTTTCACCGCGCGGTCGTCGGCGCCAATAAGCCGCGCACCCTCGAAGCGAGTTCGTCGAGAGAGAAAGGCTTTTGCAAGATCTCGACGCCTGTCACGGGTTCTAAACGATCCAACGCCGCGCCAGCATATCCGGTGATGAGCAAGACTGGGAAATCCGGTTTGAGGGCGCGAGCCTCGTCGGCGAGCCGGCGGCCATTCAAGCCTGGTAGCCCCACGTCGGTGACCATGAGATCGAAACTTTCGCTCGACTGCAAACGTCTCAATCCTTCCGGTCCATCCGTCGCTTCGACGACGTCGCATCCCATTTCCGTCAGGGCCTCCGCGATCCAGCGTCTGACGTCGTTTTGATCCTCTACGAGGAGGACAAGCGCCCGGCGTCGCACGAAAGGGGATGGATCGATTTTCTTCGCCGATGTGACCGCTTCCAATCGGCTCGCGGCTGTTTTCTCGTGGCCCGGAAGGTAAAGGCTCACGACCGTTCCCTTTCCGGGTCGACTTTGGAGCCGGACGATTCCCTCGGATTGCCGTACGAAACCATAGACTTGCGATAGGCCCAAACCGGTTCCCACGCCGATCGGTTTGGTGGTGAAGAAAGGTTCGAATGCGCGGCTCAAAACGTCGGGCGTCATCCCCATGCCGGTGTCCCGGACCTCGATTTCCACGTATCTGCCAGGTTTGGCGCCCTGGTCCAATACGTCGGCGGGTGTCAGGATCCGCGCGGCCGTCGTGATCGTCAACGCACCGCCACTTGGCATGGCATCGCGCGCGTTGATGGCGAGATTCAACAAGGCGCTCTCGAGCTGATTCGGATCGCAAACGGCGTCGCAGCTGGTGTCGCCCAACCGCAGCTCCAGGGCGACGGAGGGGCCCAAGGTCCGGCGAATCAACTCTTCCATTCCCGCCACGAGAGCGTCGGGTTCGACGGCCTTGGGCTGCAACGCCTGCGTCCGGGAAAAGGCCAAAAGCCGGTTTGTCAGGCTCGCCGCGGTTTCCGAAGCCTGGCGTATCGCGGCGATGTAACGTCCCGTCTCGTCAATGCGCCCCTCGGCGATCCGCCGCTCCATCAGCGTCAGCGCGCCGGTGATGCCTTGAAGCATATTGTTGAAATCATGAGCGATACCGCCCGTGAGCTGACCTACCGCCTCCATTTTCTGGGCTTGCGAAAGTTGCTCCCTGCTGGCTAGGAGGGCGGCATTGGCTTCGCGCATTTGCGCCGGGGAGGGCAAGGCCAGGGCATCTGGCAGAAGCCGCCACAAGACGATCGCGGTAAAGACCGAGACCGCGGCGGTCGCCGCCTTGATAACGGCCTCCAGGCCATAGACTGGCACCCAAAGCGTCAGCAGATCGAGCCAATGGGTCGTTCCGCAGAGCAGGATGAAGGTTGCAAACAGCCAGAGCAGGGGGCGAAACACCAGGTCGCGCCGCCGGCGGCCGATCACGGCCAGGGTAATCGGGATCGAGAAGTAGGCCAGCGCCACGCTGGTATCGGACAATGCAAAGGTCCAAATCAGTCCTGGCTCCCAGAGCAAGCAAAAACCGTGGGCGGTCGGTCCGGACGAACTGAAAAGCCAATTTCCGAGGTCAGAAAACATAAGAATCGCCTCCCGCGCCAACGGTCGCAGGGAGGCAGGTAGAAAATCAACCTTAGCCTTGTCTATTTAATCGTGTCCGATCGTTTTCGGCCGGACGGCGCGGCTTTGGCGAGAAAGGCGAGGGGGTGCGCCACATCCGACCGCGCGAATGTCCGATGAAGCGCGTTTCCCATGGCGGATCGAATGGTTGGACTCGCGCCGGCCTGGCCCGTCGGCCGACAATAATTGGTCGAGGTCGCTGGATTTTCCTATTTTTCCGGCCCACATCTATTCCATGGATCTCTTCTCTTCAGCTGGTCTCGAAGCCGATGCGCCGCGTCCGCTCGCCGACCGCCTTCGTCCTCGCCGGCTCGATGAGGTCGCGGGGCAGGATCATCTCATTGGGCCCAGTGGCGCGCTGTCGCGGCTCGTGGCGAGCGGGTCGCTCGGCTCGCTGATTTTTTGGGGGCCGCCCGGCACCGGCAAGACCACCGTCGCGCGCTTGCTTGCGGGCGAAACCAAGCTCGCCTTCGTCCAGATTTCCGCGATTTTCACCGGCGTCGCCGACCTCAAAAAGGTCTTCGAGGAGGCGCGCAAGCGCCGTTCGATGGGGCAGGGCACGCTGCTGTTCGTCGATGAAATCCACCGGTTCAATCGCGCCCAGCAAGACGGGTTCCTGCCGGTGATGGAAGACGGCACGATCACCTTGATCGGCGCGACCACGGAAAATCCGAGTTTCGAGCTCAACGCGGCGCTGCTGTCCCGCGCGCGCGTGCTCACCTTCAAGTCGCTCGACGCCGAGGCGATCGAAAAGCTGCTCGTCCGCGCCGAGGCGATCGAGAACAAGCCGCTGCCGCTCGACCCCGATGCGCGCGCGGCGCTGATCCGGATGGCCGATGGCGACGGGCGCGCCTGTCTGACCCTGGCCGAGGAAATCTGGCGCGCGGTGCCGCCGGGCGCGCGGATCGATACCGAAAAGCTCGGCACGCTGGTCCAGCGCCGCGCGCCAATCTACGACAAGGGCCAGGAGGGGCATTACAATCTGATCAGCGCGCTGCATAAATCGGTGCGCGGCTCCGATCCCGACGCGGCGCTCTATTATCTCGCGCGGATGTTCGATGGCGGCGAAAGCCCGCTGTTCATCGCGCGCCGCGTCGTGCGCATGGCGGTCGAGGATATTGGGCTCGCCGATCCGCAAGCGCTCGTGATCGCCAATGCCGCCAAGGACGCCTATGATTTTCTCGGCTCGCCCGAGGGCGAATTGGCGATCGCGCAAGCGGTGATCTATGTCGCCACCGCGCCGAAATCGAATGCCGCCTATGTCGCCTACAAAGCCGCGACGCGGCTCGCGCGCGAGCACGGGTCGCTGATGCCGCCCAAGGTCATTCTGAATAGCCCGACGAAATTCATGAAGAGCGAGGGCTATGGCAGCGGCTATGCCTATGATCACGACGAGCCCAACGCCTTTTCCGGCCAAAATTATTGGCCCGATGCCCTTGGCCGGCAGAGCGTCTACGAGCCCACCGGACGCGGTTTCGAGAAGGAAATCGCTCGCCGGATGGAGCGCTGGGCGGAATTGCGCCGGGAGCGCGAGGAGGAGTGAGAAACGGCAAACGTTCCCGTCAGGGCCGGGTTTATCCCGGCCATCCACGCCGAGACATCGAAAGCCGATCCGGAATTGAATCCGCAATGTCCCGGCGTGGATGCCCGGCACAAGGCCGGGCATGACGGCGCGGCGTTTTCAGCCGTCGCTTGCCACCGTCTTTCAAGGCTTGTCTTTCCTCGCCCACATCGCTCTAACGGCTTCTGATCTCTAACAGTGCCGCCGCCCCTTGGGCCGCGAACATCCGAGAAAGCCGGGTCATGCGGTCGATTGGTTTTCTGTCACGGCTCTCGATCGTGGCCCTCCTTCTCGCGCCTCTCCCCACCCTCGCGCAAAGTCTCGTCACCGAGGATCTCCGGATTCCCGATGCGGAGGCGGGGAGCCAGGGGCTCGAGGCGGTCCTGGTCAAGCCCTCGGGGGCGGGGCGGCATCCGCTCGTGGTTTTGAGCCATGGCTCGCCGCGCGATGGCAACGACCGCGCGAAACTCAGCGCGCGGGACATGCTCGCGGAGGCGGTGGTCTTCGCCAAGCGCGGCTTTGTCGCCGTCGCGGTCTTGCGGCGCGGCTACGGCACGTCGCCGGGCGGATGGGCGGAAACCTACGGGCCGTGCGACAAGGCCGATTATGCGAGCGCGGGCCGGCGCGCCGCCGCCGATGTCAAAACCGCGATCCTGTTTCTCGAAAAGCGAAGCGATGTCGAGGCGTCGAACGTGCTCGCCGTGGGTGTGTCCGCCGGTGGCTTCGCGACGGTCGCGTTGACCGCCGATCCGCCGCCCGGCCTCGTCGCGGCGATCAGTTTCGCGGGCGGACGCGGCTCGTCGGGGCCGGATACGGTCTGCAGCGGCGCGGCCCTGGTGGAGGCCTTCGGACAATATGGC
>JARLIW010000013.1 GCA_031291515.1 Beijerinckiaceae bacterium
GCCGCGCACCTGAACGCAACAGGCCGACCCGCGGCGCAATTTGAAAGCTCTGCGGGACGGCCTGTTGCTCACCCCGCGCCAGACGGCGTAATCACGGCCGAGACTCTGGTTCGAACTGGATGAAAGTTCAGGGGCAGGTCAGAAAAACTGGGCCGCGAGGGCTAACGAAATCGGTACAGCGATGCCTTTCGGGTTGACATGCGCGCCTCCCCTCAGGCGGGCCCAGTTTGCCGCTTGATCGCAATCTGGTCGAGCTAAGCCTTCGGATCCTAATTCGAGCCACTGGCCGGGCAAGTGGGATTGTCAAATCGCATGCTCCCGGTCCTCAAGGCACAGCGGAAGCGGGGCGCGAATGTCGGCCATTTTCTCACGCCATTACCGGTCCGATTGTTAAATGGGATGTTCCCAAGGCGACCCATTCCGGTGGCTAGGACGTCGAGCCGATAGACGACGGCGCGCGTGGAACTTGGGCGGCGGGAGCCTATCCGAAGAGATCGGCGTCGCGGCCATCCGAGCGCCAATGTCGGTCGCGACCGCAACCTGGCCCCGTTCCCCTTTGTACGCAAGATAGTTTGAATGAATACGGCTCGACCGCGCGGAAATCCGGAACCGAACTTCGCCGATGAGCGCTTCGGGACCGGCAATGGCCATCACCGTAGTGTCCTTGGCGCCGACACGTATGGCTGCTCGATCTCGGTCTGACGCGGCTGTCCTCGTTCGCGGGCCTCGTGGAGGCCTTCACCACCGTGGATTGTCGGCGGAGATCTGGCGGAATCGACGCTCGTTCCGGTCATATTCGAGAATTCAAATTCGCGTTTCTTGCCACGGTGAACGCCATTCGAGGCCGGAGATATGCCCGCCAAAAAGCGCGAAGAAGGTTGGAGATCATTCGTTTATTCACCATCCTACAAGGCTGCGGCCGGAACGGCCTAAAGGCGAATGGCTGGACCGTTTCGTATGATGCAAAACGTTTATACGGACCTGGCGCGCCATGAATATTCAGTCAAAACGGCACGGAGCACATCGGCGTAAGTTTCGTTTGATCAAAAACAATTTCGCCGTTCGTGGCGCGTCGCTTCGATGGGAGATTCGGCGCCTATCGCACCGATTTCGCATCGCGCGACCTTCGCAGAAGTGAGGGAAAGTCGAGCTTTCGGACACAAGCGCGTGAGCCCGGCATTGGGAAGACGATCTCGCTTCCCCACGGTCGGGTCTAATGCGCCGCCCGACGCGTTGAATCGCAAATTCGATATCGCCGGTCCGCCAAGAATCCGTGTCCCTGGCGCAACTCCGCTTCGATCGTGGCACTCGGTCCGATCGTCGCGGCTCCGATATGGAGGGAGGCGGACTTGATATCGCCGGCTTTCGATCGAGAGGTCGTCAACACGAATCGCGAGCCGACGCACCTGCAAAAACGTAAGAGGCCAGTGGTCGGATACGGACTGTACCGGCCCCGATCGTTCTAGCTGGCATAACCAACCTTGGGGCCGGGAGTAGGCCGCCAGAAAAAAGTGATTCTATCGTCCCACCGAATTGCGGCGAGCGCGGGTTTCCTTGAATTCTCGCCGAATGCGGCGTCGTGATCGGCTTTCGCATGAGAGATCGCGCCGGCTTTTTCACTTCGACGGAAACGAAGCCGGCTCGGACGGCGCGCGGACTACGCCAGGTGCACGGGTAGCTCCCGCGGTCCGCACGCGGCGCACGATTTTGATTCAAACTATTATGCCCTATTTGCAGCCACGCATGACGTTATCGTAGTCAGCGCCGTTGCATTTATAAGCTATGGCACAAGGAATCGTTCGAATATTGGCGAGAATATCAGCAGACTTTATTCGGCGGATATGCACGATGTCACGATGCTCTTTGTGACCAAAAAACCATACGAGAGCAAAGCTTCTCCGCTCTCGCGAATATGCGATTTTCCCCGTCGCTTAAGTGACATAGTTTAATCCGGTGACCCGGCGAGTTGTACCATGACGCGTGGCCGGCGCACTTGGAGGCGCAGTTAATGAAATCAACCGAAAATTACAGGATGAGCCAGTCCACTCGAGGTTTGGCATCTGGCGGTCGCAAGGCCCTTTTTCTGGGAGGGGCCGCGATTTCCGCCTTTCTCATTGGGCAAGGTGTCGGTTTGGCCGCCGACCTTCCGTCCACGGCAACAGCTCCGGCCTTCGCGCCGGTCTCGCCTGGCTTTTCCGGACCGCTCGCTTCATTTGCGGCTCCGCTTGCGGCGCAAGGCATCACGTTTCACGCGGTGGCTCTCGACTTCGCGGAATATGATCCGAGCTTGGGGCTTCAAACCGGCCATGCGGCGAATTCCGCTTACATCGTTGAAGGCGTCGACTTCGATCTTGCGACCTTGGCCGGCTTAAAGGGAACGTCGCTTCACTTTGAGAATGTGTTCTTCGCCGGAGTGGAGAACATTAACATCGCGCCGCAGATCGGCGATAGCCAGGTCGGGTACCAACCACCGTACACGCCGCGCGTTGCACGGCTTTCGCGGGCGACGGTCGAGCAGAAGCTCGCCGATGGAAAACTCGACATCGAGGTGGGGTCCACTCATCCCGCCTACTATTACGCCAAGTTCAATTGCAGCTCGATCAATACGTGCTTTCAAAGCGTTCTTTATCTGGACGCGGGTTACACCTCCTATAAATTCTCGGTTCCTGGCGGCAATATCGCTTATCAGGTAACGCCCACGATTTACGCGCAAGCGGGTGCGTTCGCGGTTCAGACCGGCGCGAATTTGCATGTGGGTTATGATTTTCCCGACGAACGATATGTCGGGACCTTGGCAATGGCCGAAGTCGGATCAAAAACGTCTTTCGCAAACGACGTGATGCCCTATGCCATTTCGTTCACGGGTTTCTTCAACTCCTCGACTCATTCCGATTTGAACTCGAGCTCGGCCTTTACTGGAACGAGCCGAACCGCGTCGGGTACGTCGGGCGTTGTCGTGCAAGGCGAAAAAATTGTTTGGCGGAAAGACAATGGTGCGGATCCGGCCGATGCGACCCCAACCGCGCTCAAGATTTATGGCAGCTTCGCGTCATCTCTCGATTCAACCGTTCCCATCGCGGCGGATATGTGGGTCGGCGCGACTCTGATGTCGCCATTCGTCGCTCGCCCCGCCGATACCTTCGGCGTCAAGGTGAACTACGAAAAGCTCAACGCAAATTACGCGCAATATCTTGGCGCGGCAAACTTGGCGTCGGGGGGAACGGGGGCAGCTTATTCGACCAACCATTTCGTGTTTGAGGCAAACGCTCACATCCAGCTGCCGCTCGGCATGGGATTCGAGCCGGTGGCGCAATACGAGATTCATCCCGATAGCTACTTTAACCCGCTGACGCCGGTGCATGCACGCGACGGTTGGTACCTCGGTGGAACCTTTGTCGTTCCGATCGGCGTCCTTCTTGGGATTCAATCTCAAGGGTGATCCGCGCGCATTGGCGGATCCGATCCTGCAGGCAACGAAGGCGGCCGCAAGCCGCCTTTGTTGTTTCATTGTTTTTGAAAATCGGAAATCGCGGCGAGATCGCGGGCGCGCGGATCATATCGAATGATCATGCGTTCTGCCGATGCCATCGAGTCGATGCGTGGGGGAGGGGGCGCTAGTCGCTATTCGGTATTTCGGCGACTTGGCCGCGGATGATCGCGTGGGGCCCGCCGGAATTTTCGATGCGGCGACCCGCTTCTGGATTGCGGGACGTATCGTTTCAGTTAGCAGCGTGAAAATGTAGCCGTCAGCTTAAATGAAACGCGTCTTGGGTCGTCAGATTTGGGGGCGACGCTGCGCACGCTCTGAGACGCGCGGCATGTGAAACGCGGTGTGAATTTGCTTTGGCGATCGGTTGCGATGTTCTCAATTAGGGGGGCTCCCGACCACGGCCTTACAGTGGTCGGAAGCGTTTCAGGATCTGCTAGCGGGCCGCGACAGTCGTGGGCTTCGGCGCGGTTTTTTTCGCCCGCGCCTTGTCGAGTTGAATCGGCGCATCGTGCGTTTCGGCGAGCGGAATGCCGTTGATCGGACATTCCTCGGTTCCGACCGAGGAGCGGGTGATGGCGTGAACGGCCTCGCGCGTCGCCTCCGGATCGGCGATCCAATTACGATAGAACTCGTAGGGGCATTCCGACAGCCCGTGCTGCTCTTCCTTCGAGTTGATCATGCCGGTATAGCCGCGATGGAGGAGTTTGAAGAGGTGGTTCTCCGATTGTTGATTTTTGCGCGCGTCGCGGATCAGGAACTTGGACAGGCCGGCATATTGGATCCCCATTTCCTCGGTTCCGCATTCGCCGAGGGTACGTCCGTCGAAACCGATCAGAGCAGAGTGACCGAAGTAGGTGTACACACCATCGAATCCCGAGGCGTTGGCGACCGCGACATAGCAGTTGTTTGCGAAGGCCATCGCCTTGGACATCAGAATCTGCTGTTCCTTGGCCGGATACATATAGCCCTGGCAACGGATGATGAGCTCGGCGCCGCGCATCGCGCAGTCTCGCCAGATTTCGGGATAGTTGCCGTCGTCACAGATGATCAAGCTGATCTTGAGGCCCTTCGGGCCCTCGCTCACGTAGGTCTTGTCGCCGGGATACCAGCCTTCGATGGGCGTCCATGGCATGATCTTGCGATATTTTTGGACGATCTCGCCTTCATCGTTCATCAGGATGAGCGTATTGTAAGGCGCTTTGTGCGGATGTTCCTCGTGACGTTCACCCGTGAGCGAAAATACGCCCCAAACCTTGGCCTTCCGGCAGGCCGCCGCGAAAATCTCGGTTTCGTCGCCCGGGACTGTCGAAGCGGTTTCATACATCTCTTCGGAATCGTACATAATTCCATGCGTCGAATATTCCGGGAAGATCACCAGGTCCATGCCTGGCAAACCGGATTTCATGCCGATGAGCATCTCGCCGATCTTCCTAGCATTGTCGAGAACCTCGGCTTTGCTATGAAGGCGCGGCATCTTGTAGTTGACGACAGCGACGCCGACGCTGTCGTTGCTGCTGGAAATGTCACCGTGCATCATTGTTGATCTCTCCCATGCGTCGCGTCATAGGCTCGCGAGGCACAAAAAATATGAAGGGAGGGCTCCCCTCTTGGTCGCTCGTCGAAGGGGTCCGGCGCGCCGTTTGAATTCGAAGCACGACGAAGAAAATCGACACCCGAGTTCTCTTGCGAAGATGCGAAGGTGGCAGACAATTTACGATCCCTTATTCTCGTGGTTTGCATCACGAGGTTCCGTCGTTCGGGTTCGCGCCGCCTCGCGGTCCGTCGTCTCGTTCCTGCTCATTTGGTCGCCCGGGGCGTTACATACGCGCTGTCGATCAAAATCATGGTCATGAACCGAATGCCTGCGTGGCGCGACGGGAAGCGGCAGATGATCGCGAACCATCCTAGAGTCCCGAAATCACCAACTGGGCGATCCATGGGTCAGTTTTGAGCATCTTGGACCCGGCGGGTCTATACGTTAAAGCACGTATAGAGGGGGATGGCGGCTTCTGGACGGGACGAGATTGGAGCCCCATTTGCCGATGCATGGTTGAGCCCATGGAAGAGCGGACGAGGTGCGCGGCAAACAATGCGATGTCGTGGCCTGGCGTATCGTCGCGCTGCCGTCTCATCACCGCGATATGCGGCTACGCCGCCCGTCGCGAGATATCGCGGCTTGCGTGGACGCCGCCTTCACGGATGCGTTCAAAGGGTCGCGCGGGCGTTCGGCCGTCGGTCCGCGGGCTGTGACGCGCGCCCGAGGGCGATACGTGCGACAACGAAGTCGTGGATCGAAACGTTTAGGTCATGCCGACCGTTCGAATGGCGATTCCAGCGGCGGATGAGCGGTTCTCGACGCCAATCTTCGCGTATATGACTTCAAGGTGCTTGTTCACGGTACGCGGACTCAGGGACAGGATTTCGGCGATGTCTCTGTTCGTTTTGCCGCGGCCAACCCACAGCAGCACTTCAGCCTCCCGCGTCGTCAGTCCCAGGCGTTGCTTGAGCAGCAACTCCTCGCTCGACCGATCGGCGGCGACCACGCGCAACAGCAATTCGTCCGGACCGGTGCGGCCCACGTAGGAGATCTCGAGATGCTGGCCCGCCGTACCCGTGTGGGAAATGATAGCCAGGGGCGTCGCCAGCCCCGGTTCCGCCGGCATGTTGGGGCAGCGGACGACCCAGGCCCGGACCGCTTCCGGCAGCACTGGCTGGCCGCTGGCGTGTTTCTGGCCCAATATCTCCGCCGCCTGCGGGGTTGACCACAGCACCCGCCCTTCGTGGTCGCAGGCCAGCAGGAAGCGCCCTGTCACGTCCAGCGCGGCGTGGGCGCTGCGGGTTAGACGGGCGTTGGCCAGATGGACGTTGATTCTGGCCACGACCTCGTCGGGCGCGACAGGCTTCGTGACGTAGTCGACCCCGCCGGCCTCTAGGCCGCGAATGACGTCCTGGCTCTCGGTGAGGCCGGTCATGAACACGATCGGCACCGAGGCCAGCGCTTTGATCTGCTTCATGCGCCGACAGGCTTCGAACCCGTCCATCTCCGGCATGAGGGCATCCATCAGCACGATGTCGGGCGTGATTCGCTCGACCAACTGCATCGCCGTCAGTCCGGATTGCGCGATCAGCACGGTGAAGCCGGCCGCCTCAAGCGTGTCATTGAGCATACCGAGCGTGGCGGGGGAATCGTCGACGACGAGGACGATGGGCTTTGGTGTCATTTCGCAACGTCCAGATGGACCGGCGGGGATGGCTCCGCATCCAGGACGGCCAGAAATGTATCGAGGCGAAAGTCCGCGACGAGGTCGCGCAGATGGCCGATATACTCGGACGCGTCCGGCAGTTCCTCGTCCAGCGCCGCCAGTTCGTCGCGCACGCCCTTGACGTAACCGATCAGCGCCAATTGCCGTAGTCCATCCGTTTGCTGCGCATTCAATGGAGAAACCAAGGGAGGTTTGGGCATCACCGTCCTAGGCTGCTTACCGGCAATTCCTTGTCGTTCTTCCACTGGCGCAATCCATTGCAATTTCAACAGGTGACCGATCTTCTCCAAAAGCACGGCGAGGCTGATGGGCTTAGCCAGGACGTCGACATAGATGTCGGGACGCGGCTGGTTGAGTTCATTGGCGTTGGCCGAGACCATGATGATCGGCGTCTGGTCAAAGCCGTTCATGCGCAGCAGGCGCGCCAACTCCCAGCCGTCCATGCCAGGCATGGCAATGTCGAGCAGAAACAAATCGGGCTTCAGCCGTGACGCGATACGCAGACATTCGGGCCCGTCCACGGCGTTGAACACGACGAACCCCAAGGGCCGCAGCAGATCCTCCATTAGGCCGCGATGCGCGGGATCGTCGTCGCCCACGATCACGCGGCGCGGCGCGCCGGCATAACCGAGCATGCTCTGCTCGTTGGCGGGCAGAGCGCTGATCGAGTGGACTTCAGACAGCAGCAGTCGAACCAGGAACTTGCTGCCATGGCCGGGCTCGCTGCTGATTCTGATTTCGCCGCCCATGATCTGCGTCAGGAGGCGGGTGATCGTCAGACCCAGGCCGACACCTGCCTCGTAAGGGGTGCGCGCGTTCTCCACCCGCTGGAACGGCTCGAACACCCGCTCCAGATCCTGCGTGGCGATGCCGATGCCGGTATCTTGCACCTCGATTTCGGCGAGATCGTCGCGCCAGCGCACGCGCAGGCTGACCCGTCCTTGCTGGGTGAACTTGATGGCGTTGGATAGCAGGTTGATCAGGATTTGGCGCAGGCGCCGTTCGTCGGTTCGCACCAGCGCCGGCAGGCGTCCTTCATGGGTGAAAACGAAGTCGATTCCCTTCGTCCCGGCCTGTAACTCGAACATGTCGACGAGTTGTTCGAGGAAGTCCGGAAACCGGACGATATCGCGGTATAGTTCGATGCGGCCTGCCTCGATCTTCGAGATATCGAGGAGGCCTTCGATCAGCGCGGTCAGATGTTCGCCGCTGCGTCGGATGATGCGAATGCCGTTTCGTCGGCGCTCGGGGATGGCGGTGTCGCGTTCCAAGAGTTGGGCATAGCCGAGGATCGCGTTGAGCGGTGTGCGCAGCTCGTGGCTAATTCCGGTCACATAGCGGCTTTTGGCGAGATTGGCGGCTTCCGCCACTTCGCGGGCTTTTTGCAACGCCGCCGCGGTACGACCATGGGCCTCGATCTCGCTCATTAGAAGTCCGGTCTGACGCCGGGTTTCCTCATGCGCGGTTTTTCGGCTCTCTTGGCCCAGCACGAGCAGCCAGGCGACGACACCAGCGATCACCAGCAGCACGAAGTATGCCTTGCGAAAGGCCACCGCCAACAAATCCTGTTGGGCTGTCAGCCCGGCGGTCTGGAGGTAGACGGCCAGCATGGTCGCGCCGATGCCCGCCGCCAGCAGCGCGAGCACGCCGCAATACCGCCCAAAGCTGGTGGTCAAGGCGGCGGCGGCGAAGTTCGGCAGAATCGCGCGCAGCGGCACCAGCAATTGGTTTGAATAGCGCGCATGCGGTTTGCAACCGTCGTGACACCTCGCGTCCAGCGAGCAACACAAGGAGCAGATCGCGCCGCGATAGACCGGGCAATAGGCGCTGTCCTCGGGCTCGAATTGGTTTTCGCACACCACGCAGGTGATGGTGTCCAGTTCGGCCCAACCGGCTCGTGGCTTGCGCGCCAGATAATAGCGACCGTTGGTGGCCCAAGCGATCAGCGGAGCCGCGGCGAAGGCGACGCCCAGGGCCACGAACGGCGAGAACGCCTCCGCCAAGGCGCCGAATGCGCCGAAATAGGATGCCATCGAGGCGGACATGGCGAGGAGCATCGCGCCCATTCCGACCGGGTTGATATCGTAAAGATGAGCGCGCTTAAACTCGATGCCGGGCGGGCTCAGCCCCAGCGATTTGTTGATCACGAGGTCGGCCACGAGGGCGCCGACCCAGGAAGCCGCGATGTCGGAGAATATGACGAGCGTGTGCTCGATTGCCTCGTAGACGCCGAGTTCCATGAGCAGAAGGGCGATGGCGATATTGAAGACCACCCACACCACGCGACCGGGATGGCTATGGGTCAGGCGGGAGAAGAAATTGGACCAGGCGATCGATCCGGCATAGGCGTTCGTGACGTTGATCTTGATTTGCGAAAGGGCGACGAAGGCGCTGGCCAACACCAGCGCCGCCATCGGTGAAGCCAGGACGTAGCCGAAAGCGACCCGGTACATCTGCGCGGGCTGCACGGCATCTTCGGGCAAAAATCCGTGGCGCAGCGCCAGATAGGCCAGGAACGACCCGGCGAGCAGCTTCGGCGCGCCGAATACGATCCAGCCGGGGCCCGCCGCGAGCAGCGCGCACCACCATCCGGCGCCGGATTGCGCGGCGGAGCGTGGCGGCAGAAAACGCAGAAAGTCCACCTGCTCGCCGATTTGCGCCACCAGCGAGAAGACGACGGACGCCGCGGCACCGAACAGCAGGGGATCGAAGCCATGGCCGGAGACGCCGCGGTAGCTGGTCCAGCCCTCCGCGGGTCCCGGTCCGTGGGCGAAGATGAAGGCGAACGGCAGCAGGTTGAACGCCAACCAGATCGGTTGGGTCCAGAACTGCAGCCGGCTGATGAAGGTGATGCCGTGCATCACCAGCGGGATGACGATCACCGAACAGACTATATATCCGAGCCAGAGCGGCAGGCCGAAACATGCCTTGAGCATCGAGGCGAGAATCGCCGCTTCGATTGCAAAGAAAATGAAGGTGAACGAGGCGTAGATCAGCGAGGTGATCGTCGAGCCGATATAGCCGAATCCGGCGCCGCGCGTGAGCAGATCGATGTCCACGCCGAAGCGCGCCGCGAAGATCGCGATGGGTAAGCTGATCGCAAAGATCAAGGCGGCGACGCAGGCGATTGCCGCGGCGGCGTTGGCGAAGCCGTAATCGACGGTGATGGTGCCGCCGATCGCTTCCAGCGCGAGGAAGGATATCGCCCCCAACGCGGTGTTGGCGACGCGCAGGGACGACCATCGCCGCGCGCTTTTCGCGGTGAAGCGTAGCGCATAATCCTCGAGCGTCTGGTTGGCGACCCACTGGTTGTAGTCGCGCCGGATGGGGATGATGCGCTGTCTAGCTGTCAACTCGCAGGTTTCCTGTTTCAGGCCCAATTTTGCTCACATACCCGACTGCCTGACGGCCTTCAGGTCAAGGAGTGTTCGCAAATGCAGCATACGTCATTCGACGTATTTCCGCATTGCGGTATGGCCGACAATTGTGACGGGCCGACACATCTTGTTTTCGGCACATCGCTTGGAGGTCATATGCCTGAAAATCCGTCCGATCAGAAGCCTCGTTCCACGTTCCGTCGTCATCTCTTGATGGGTATGGCGGCGCTTCCAGTCGCCGCGCTGATGCCGCGGCTGGCGCGTGCGGCGGGCAAACCGACTGCCGAAGTCAACACCACGGGCTTGGCGGTAACGGACGATACCGTGACCTGCGGCATCCTGCACTCGCTCAGCGGCACGATGGCCTTGAGCGAGACGGGCGCGACCGAGGCCGAGAAGCTGGCGATCAGCCAAATCAACGCATCGGGCGGCGTGCTCGGCCGTCAGATCAAGATCGTGCAGGAAGACGGCGCGAGTGATTGGCCGACCTTCGCCGAAAAGGCTCGCAAGTTGCTTGCCAGCGACCATTGCGCGGCGGTGTTCGGCTGCTGGACCTCTGCGTCCCGCAAGGCGGTGCTGCCGGTGTTCGAGCAGCTCAATGGCATGCTGTACTATCCGACCTTCTATGAGGGTCTGGAGCAGTCCAAGAACGTGATCTACACCGGGCAGGAAGCCACGCAGCAGATTCTGGCCGGATTGAACTGGGTGAACAAGGAAAAGGGCGCGAAAACCTTTTACCTCATCGGCTCGGATTACATCTGGCCGCGCACATCCAACAAGATCGCCCGTAAGCATATCGAAGGACATCTGACCGGCTGCAAAGTCGTGGGCGAGGATTATTTCCCGCTCGGCAGCACGCAGTTCAACTCCGTCATCAACAAGATCAAGCTCAGCAAGCCGGATGTGATCTATGCCGACGTCGTCGGGGGCTCGAACGTCGCGTTCTACAAGCAACTGAAAGCGGCCGGCATCGATCTGAAGAAGCAGACGCTGATGACGATTTCGGTGACCGAGGACGAGATTGTCGGCATCGGCGGCGAAAACATCGCCGGCGCCTATGCCTGCATGAAGTACTTCCAGTCGTTGGATAACCCAAACAACAAAGCCTTCGTCGCCGCCTTCAAGAAAATGTACGGCGAGAGCGCGGTGATCGGCGACGTGACTCAGGCGGCCTATCTCGGCCCCTGGCTGTGGAAGCTGACGGTGGAAAAGGCCGGCAGTTTTGACGTCGACAAGGTCGCCGCGGCATCGAGCGGCATCGTCTTCGACAAGGCGCCCGAAGGATATGTGCGCATCCATGACGCGAACCATCATCTCTGGAGCCGCACGCGCGTCGGTCAGGCCCAGGCGGATGGTCAATTCAAGGTCGTTTACGAAACGCCGGATCTGATCGAACCCAATCCATTCCCGGCTGGATATCAATAATCGCGATATCTCCGCCCTCGACGCAATGTCGAGGGCGGGTCGACCGGGGCGGGTAAAGGAGACGCGCAATGCTGTTCGGATATTCGTTGGGCGACCTTGGGTCGATCATGGCGATGCAAGGATTTGCCGGCCTCATCTTGTTTTCAGTCTTTCTGCTGATGGCGCTCGGCCTGGCCATTATTTTTGGTCAGATGGGCGTCATTAACATGGCGCATGGCGAGTTCATGATTCTCGGCGCGTATGTGACCTATCTTTGCTCGCAGGGTTTTAGCACCTGGCTGCCTTCGATGTTCGCGGCGAGTTTCGCGGTCGGCATCGTTCTCGCTTTTTTCGCGGCGGGCCTCGTCGGCATGTTCGTCGAATGGGCGCTGATCCGTCACCTCTATAAGCGTCCCCTGGACACCCTGCTGGCGACTTGGGGCCTCAGCCTCATCATGCAGCAAATCTATCGCTCGGTCTTCGGCGCGCGCGAAGTCGGTGTCGAATTGCCGGGATGGATGATGGGATCCATCAGCGTGTCCAATTCGATCGACATCCCCATCAACGGGATCATCGTCATGGCGCTGACGCTCATGATCACGATTGGCATCTACCTTCTCATCTACCGCTCGAACTGGGGCAAGCGGGTTCGCGCCGTCGTGCAGAACCGCGCCATGGCGAGCGCCGTCGGCATCGATACCGAGCGAGTCGACCGATATACGTTCGGCATTGGCTGCGGCATCGCGGGCGTGGCCGGCAGCGCCTTCACCATGATTGGCTCGACCAGTCCAACCGCCGGCCAGCTTTATATCGTGGACACCTTTTTGGTCGTGGTGTTTGGCGGGGCGGGCAGTCTGGGTGGAACCATCGCGTCCGCCTTCACCATCTCGCAGGCTCGCTCGACGTTGGAATTCTTCCTGAGTGGCTCAATGGCGCAAGTCGTCGTGCTGTTGGCCGTCGTCGGCATTCTGATGCTGCGGCCGCAGGGCCTGTTCGTTCTAAAGGTGCGCAGATGAGCAAGATCATGATGAAAAGCAATGCGTTCATGACGCGCAAGGATGTGCTCTGCTTCGCGGTGCTGGCGGTTCTGCTGCTGTTGGTGCTGCCGGCGATCCTGGACCCGTTCCGCCTCAACCTGTTTGGCAAGTACATTACCTACGGGTTTGTTGCCCTGGGCCTCGTGCTGTGCTGGGGCGATACCGGCATTCTCAGCCTGGGGCAGGGGGTGTTCTTCGGGCTCGGCGGTTACTGCATGGCGATGTATCTCAAGCTCGAGGCATCGACGATCGAGGCGACGAAGATTCAATCGACGCCCGGCATTCCTGATTTCATGGATTGGAATCAAATCACGTCCCTGCCGTATTTCTGGCGGCCGTTTCATCACCTGAGCTTTGCGATCGTCGCCATTCCGCTGGTGCCGGCGTTGCTGGCTCTCGTCATCGGATTTGCGATGTTCAAGCGCCGCGTCGGCGGCACGTATTTCGCCATCATCACTCAGGCGCTGGCCTCGATCCTGACCATCCTGATCATCGGTCAGCAGGGCTACACCGGGGGCGTCAACGGGATCACCGATCTGCGCACGCTCGATGGTTGGGACATCCGCACCGACAGCGCCAAGCTTATTCTTTACATTGGCAGCGCGGTCCTGCTGCTCGCATCGATGGTGCTCGTGCAGTTCATCCGGCGCAGCAAGCTGGGCCGGATTCTTGTGGCCATGCGCGACAAGGAGGATCGGGTCCGCTTCTCCGGTTACGACGTCGCCAGCTTCAAGATCTTCGTGTTCTGCTTTGCGGCGGCGCTCGCGGGGATCGGTGGGGCGATGTTCACGCTGCAGGTGGGCTTTATGTCGCCGTCGCTGGTGGGCATCGTGCCGTCGATCGAAATGGTAATCTACTGCGCGGTCGGCGGGCGGACATCGATTTTCGGCGCGATCTACGGGACGTTGCTGGTCAATTTTGCCCGTACGACCTTCTCCGAAGACCTCCCGCAAGTTTGGCTGTTCGCCATGGGGGCGCTGTTCATCGCCGTGGTGATGTTTTTCCCGGACGGCTTTGCCGGCGTTTACCGCCGCTACGTCGATCCATACGTGGATCGCCTCCTCGGCCTCGGGCGGACGTCGGCGCGCAAGGTTGCCGCCTCCGATGGCCCCGACGTCATCTCCGACACCTCTCACAGCGTCGTCGCGGAGTAGCGCATCATGATCCAGTCCGTTGCCGACTTCCTGTTGACTGTCGAGGGCCTCACCGTTTCGTTTGATGGGTTCAAGGCGGTCGATGATCTGTCCCTCTACGTCGATCCGAACGAAATTCGTGTCATCATCGGGCCGAACGGCGCGGGCAAGACCACGGTGCTCGATCTGATCTGCGGCCGGACCAAGGCGACCGAAGGCTCCATCAAGTTCCGCGGCGCCGAATTGACGACCATGAAGGAGCACCAGATCGTACGGGCTGGGGTGGGGCGTAAGTTTCAGAACCCGTCGATTTACGAAGATCTGACGGTGCTCGAAAACCTCGAGATCTCGTTCCCGCGCGGCCGGTCCGTGTTCGGCGCCTTGAGCTTCCGACGCGATGGCGAGGTGTGCGACCGGATCGAAGAAGTCGCCGCCATGATCTTCCTCAGCGATTTTCTCGGCATGCAGGCGGAGTTTCTGAGCCATGGGCAGAAGCAATGGCTCGAGATCGGCATGTTGTTGATTCAGGATCCCGCGCTGCTGATGCTGGACGAGCCGGTGGCCGGCATGAGCGTCAGCGAGCGCAAGAAAACCGCGGAATTGCTGCATCGGATCATTCAGCATCGTTCGGTTCTGGTGATCGAACACGACATGGGGTTTGTCGCCGACATTGCTCACAAGGTGACGGTGCTGCACCAGGGGCGCGTGATCTCCGAAGGATCGATGGCGCATGTCCAGTCCGATCCGCGCGTCATTGAAGTTTATCTCGGTCATTGAGGAGCAGGACATGCTGATCGCATCGGAGCTTCGCGTGTCATATGGCCAGAGCGAGGTGTTGCATGGGGTGGACTTTACCGTGGCACCGGGCGAGATCGTCGCGGTCCTGGGCCGAAACGGCATGGGCAAGTCCACGCTGATGAAGTCGCTGATCGGTCTGATCCCGACGAAGTCGGGAAAGATCCAGCTCAAGGACCGCGATTTAACGGCGCTCAAGAGCCATAGGCGGGTCGCCGAAGGCATCGCCTATGTCCCGCAGGGGCGCATGATCTTCTCCGCCATGACGGTGCAGGAGAACATTGAAACGGGGCTGTTCGTACGCGGAAAAACCGATGTTCCCGCGCATCTCTACGAACTGTTCCCGGTGCTGCGGGAGATGCGCCGGCGCCGCGGTGGTAATCTTTCGGGCGGGCAGCAGCAGCAACTCGCCATCGCCCGCGCCTTGGCGACGGAACCGAGCGTGCTTTTGCTCGATGAACCGACCGAGGGAATCCAGCCGTCGATCATTCTCGAGCTCGGACGCACGCTCAAGCGGATCCGCGACGAACGCAATCTCAGCATCGTGGTGTCGGAACAGGTGTTGGCTTTCGCGCTCGAGATCGCCGACCGGATCCTGGTGCTGGAAGGCGGCCGCGTCGTTCACGAGGCGGCGCGATCGGATATCGACGAGGAAAAAGTGGCGCGTTTTCTCGCTGTATAGGGCTGAACAACCAAAGGAGAATCCATTTGACCGAAACTTTGATCAAGGTCGATCTGAACACGTCCCCTTACGACAACGACCAGATTCACAATCGTTGGCACCCCGACCTGCCGATGGTCGCCACCGTGAAGCCGGGGGATGATTTCATCATCGAGTGTTACGACTGGACCGGCGGCTTCATCAAAAACGATGAATCGGCGGCGGACGTTCGCGACATCGACCTCTCCATCGTCCATTTCCTGAGCGGACCGATCGCGGTCAAAGGGGCGGAGCCGGGCGACCTGCTGGTGGTCGATATTCTCGACATCGGCGCGTTCCAGAACAACGCCTGGGGCTTCAACGGCGTCTTCAGTCAGAAGAACGGCGGGGGCTTTCTGACGGAGCAGTATCCGGAGGCGATGAAGTCCATCTGGGACTTTCAGGGCATGTTCACCAAGTCCCGCCATATTCCCGGCGTCAGCTTCGCCGGTCTCATCCATCCCGGTCTGATCGGCTGCCTGCCGTCCAAGTCCCTATTGGAGACGTGGAACACCCGCGAGCAGGGCTTGATTGATACCAACCCAACCCGGGTGCCGGGCCTCGCCAACCCGCCGTTTGCCCCCACCGCCCATATGGGGCGGTTGAAGGGCGAGGCGCGTGACGCGGCGGCCGCGACCGGCGCGCGGACGGTGCCTCCACGGGAGCACGGCGGCAACTGCGACATCAAGGATCTGTCGCGCGGCGCCAAGGTCTATTTCCCGGTGTATGTCGACGGTGCCGGACTGTCGCTCGGCGATCTGCATTTCAGCCAGGGCGACGGTGAAATCACCTTCTGTGGCGCGATCGAGATGCCAGGCTGGGCGCATCTCAAGGTCGATCTGATTAAAGGCGGCATGGCCAAATACGGCATCAAGAATCCGATCTTCAAGCCGAGCCCGATCAAGCCGGTCTATAACGATCATCTTATCTTCGAGGGGATCTCGGTCGACGAGCACGGCGGGCAGCACTACCTGGATGTCACCGTCGCTTATCGCCAGGCCTGTTTGAACGCGATCGAATATCTGAAGAAATTCGGATTCAGTGGCGGTCAAGCCTACTCGATCCTCGGCACCGCGCCGGTTCAAGGCCATATCAGCGGGGTCGTCGATGTTCCCAATGCCTGCGCGACCTTGTGGATCCCGACGGAGATCTTCGATTTCGATATCCGTCCCGGCGCCGACGGGCCCACGCGCTTTCTCACCGGAGACGTCGACGTGCTCCACGCGCCAGATCTCTGAGGGGGAAATCGAGATGCCAGCCTATGACTATGGCTGCGAGGCTTGCGGCTCGTTCACCGTCGTGCGGCCAATGGCGGAATATGCGCTGCCGCACGACTGCCCTCAATGCGGCCGGTCTTCGGCGCGTGCGCTGCTGCGCGCTCCTGGCCTCGCCATGATGGGGGCGGGGCGGCGTAACGCGTTTGCCACGAATGAACGGAGCGCCAACGCGCCCCGTTTATCGTCGGATGGGGGAGGGCATCGGGCGGGCTGCAAATGCTGCAGCCCCGCCGCCAAGGTGCAAACGCCCGCGGCGGCCAAAAGCTTTCCTTCGCAACGGCCCTGGATGATCAGCCATTAGGTTCGCGCCGCTTGTGGTTGGATCGCGCACGCGCTGAATGTACATGACAACACGAAACCAGACCTTGATCGCCTCTCTCGAGCGATCAAGGTTTTGGCGTTTGGTCCGTGACGAGCCTCGCGCCTAGCCCTATCATGGCGTGATCGCCTTGCCGGACGAGGCAAGCCCGCGCTTGCCGTCGCGAATATCGTGTGACGCGGCGGGACGGAAGATCGAGGGCCCCTCCCGCCGCGAGAGGTTTTAGAAGAGACTATAGCGCTGCGCCAATGGCAGCCACGTCGCGGGTTGACAGGAAATCTCCTCCCCATCGGCCGTCACGCGATAGGTCTTCGGGTCGACCGTGATTCTCGGTAAGGCGTCGTTGAGCTTCATGTCGGATTTGCCAATGCCGCGGCATTTCCGAACGGCTTCGACGCGCTTGCCGAGGCCATAGTCGAGAACGTATCCGTCTTTCATCGAGGCTTCGCTGACGAACAGAATCGATGTTTTGCCGACGCCGGCGCCGGTCGCGCCAAACATCGGACGCATGAGGAGCGGCTGCGGCGTGGGGATCGAGGCATTCGCATCGCCGATTTGCGCGAAAGCGATGAAGCCACTTTTCAATACGATTTCCGGACGCGCGCCGAAGAACGCGGGCTTCCAAAGCACGAGATCCGCGACTTTCCCCTTTTCGATCGATCCGATCAGATGGCTCATCCCGTGAGCGATGGCGCCGTTGATCGTGTATTTGGCGATAAAACGTTTGATCCGGAAGTTGTCGTTGCCGTCTCGATCCTCGGGGAGCTTGCCGCGCTGGCGCTTCATCTGGTCGGCGATCTGCCACGTCCGCGTAATGACTTCGCCGGCGCGGCCCATGGCCTGGCTGTCGGACGTCATCATCGAGATGGCGCCGAGATCGTGCATCACGCCTTCCGCCGCGATGGTTTCGGCGCGAATCCGGCTTGCGGCGAACGCCACGTCCTCGGGGATGTTCTTATCGAGGTGGTGACACACCATCAGCATATCGAGATGCTCGGCCACGGTGTTGATCGTGTAAGGATTGGTCGGGCTCGTCGAACTCGGGAGGATGTTTGATTCCGAACAAACCCGCATCAAGTCCGGCGCATGACCTCCGCCCGCGCCTTCCGAATGATAGGTATGGATCGTGCGGCCGCCGAAAGCCTTGATCGAATCTTCAACCGTGCAGCTTTCATTGATCGTATCGGTGTGAATCGTCACTTGGACGTCATAGTCGTCGGCCATGCCAAGGCAGGTATCGATCGCGGCCGGGGTGGTCCCCCAGTCTTCGTGCAGCTTGAGACCACCGGCGCCCGCTAAAATCTGCTCCTTCATGCCTTCGGGCTTGGACGAATTGCCACGCCCGGTGAAGACGAAATTGACGGGGATCGAATCCGTCGCTTGCATCATGAGCTTGAGATAGGTGGGGTTGGGCGTGCAGGTCGTGGCAAGCGATCCGGTCGCGGGTCCGGTGCCGCCGCCAACGAGGGTCGTGATTCCGCTCGCGATGGCACTGTAGGGCTGCGTCGGGCAAATGTAGTGAAAATGCGTATCGACGCCGCCGGCGGTCAGGATCAATCCCTCGCCAGCGATGACCTCTGTATTGACGCCGATAATCAGATCGGGCGACACGCCAGCCATCACGTCCGGATTGCCCGCCTTGCCGATGCCCGCGATCACGCCATCCTTGATGCCGACATCGGCCTTCACGATGCCGGTATAGTCGATGATCAAGACATTCGTGATGACGCAGTCGAGCGAAAATTTCGAATCGACACCCGTCGCCTGCCCCATGCCGTCGCGGATTACCTTGCCGGCACCGAATACACATTCGTCGCCATAGACGGTGAAATCCTTTTCGACTTCGGCGATCAGGCATGTGTCGCCGAGCTGGACCTTGTCGCCGGTCGTCGGACCAAACAAAGCCGCGTATCTGGCGCGCTGGATTTCATAAGCCATGTCTTTTTTGTTCCCCGCTTCAGACTTGATCGGCGAAGGCACGCTCGCCCACGCGCGCCAACGCCGCTTTCTTGTTGCTGGAGCCGACCTGGCCATCGGCGAGATTGTTGCCGCCACGGATGATCCGGTTGCCGGCAATCTCCACCAGCGTGACCGATTTGGTCTCGCCTGGCTCGAAGCGGATGGCTGTTCCGGCGGGAATGTCGAGCCGCTTGCCATATGCCGCGGATCGGTCGAACTTCAGACGCGCGTTGGCTTCGACGAAGTGGAAATGACTGCCGATTTGAATCGGACGTTCGTCCGTGTTCGAGACGCTGATCGTCGTCGCTTGCCGCCCTTCGTTGAGGATGAGCACGCCATCGCTCGCGGTCACGGCGCCGACGGACGCGCCGGGGGCGTCCGCGAACAAAGAGGCATCGGGTAGAGGCAGGAAGCTGCCATAAAGGGCCAGTTTGAGATCGCCGGTCGTTGCTGTAATCGGCGCGCGGACGGCAACGAGCTTCGTGCCATCCGGGAACGTCCCCTCGATATGCACTTCCCCGACCATTTCGGGCACGCCGGGGAGGACCTCTTGTCGGCCGAGCAAGGTGCCGCCAAGCGCCATGAGCTCCGGCACGGAATGACGGCCGTCGCGGATCAGCTCCAACAGAACGAGCGAGATCAATGCAATCGCTTCGGGATAGTTGAGACGGAGACCACGAGCCAGGCGGCGCTGCGCCAAAAATCCGGCCGTGACGACCGTCAGTTTGTCGACCTCGTGAGGCGCTAGATGCAAAGAATTATCCTCCATATCGGCGGCGCGATGCGCAATTTCGATTTAGTGGCGATCGTCCAGAAACCGCGGGAGCCAAATGAAGGGATGTCGTCCGCGCTTCCGGCGCCGAATAGCTTCATGCGGCCCGACGCTCCGAGCGAATTAGATGCGCAATCCTGCCTATGAAGAAAGCCATGAGCGTCACATCTTCCTTTACGCATTGGCGATTGCGACATGGAGGTGATCGCATTTCGGTTGAACTGCACATCCGTAATTTGACGTATTGCCGAGGTCGGAGATTTCCTTCTCGATGTCAAATCGCGCTTCGCTCTCGTTTTGAGACGGGGTACGATTGTCCAAACGCCGGGGGCGACCTCTCATCCGAGGTCGCGTCGCGCGGGCCTTGAGTTCAACCCTGTTCAGTGGCGCAAGGGAGCGCTCGAGCCGCGCTGCGTGAATCGATCGAACAGCAGATAAAGCGCCGGCGTCGTGTATAGCGTTAGAAACTGGCTCACGATCAGCCCGCCGACAATCGCAATCCCCAAGGGGCGTCGGATTTCGGCGCCATCGCCGAAGCTGAGCGCGAGCGGAAGCGCGCCCAAAATGGCCGCTAAGGTCGTCATCATGATGGGGCGGAACCGAAGCAGGCACGCTTGATAAATCGCATCGCGTGACGACAGTCCGGCCTCCCGCTTCGCCTCGATGGCAAAGTCGATCAACATGATCGCGTTCTTCTTGACGATCCCGATCAGCAAGATGACCCCGATCAAGGCAATAACCGAGAATTCCGTTTTGAAGGCCATCAACGCGATCAAGGCGCCGGCGCCGGCCGACGGCAGCGTCGAGAGGATCGTGACGGGGTGGACATAGCTCTCGTAGAGAACGCCCAAAACAATATAGACGGCGGCAAGGGCAGCCAGGATCAAGAGAGGCTCGTCCGAGAGGGATTGAGTGAACAGTTCCGCGGTACCAGTCAAACTTCCCCGAATGGCCGCCGGAATCTTCAAACGTTTTGTCACCGCGGCGATTTCATCGGCCGCTTGCCCCAAGGTTGCGCCCGGCGCGAGGTTGAACGAAATGGTCGTGGCGACAAATAGGCCTTGATGGTTGATCGTGAGCGGGGTGTTGCCCGGCGAGAAATGCGCAAGCGACGCCAAGGGAACCATCGTTTCCACACCGGTGCTCACCGCCGTGCCCGACGACGCCGAGGAATTGCCGGTACTGCCAATGGCATTGGTCGCCGCGTTCCGCGCGGAACTTGCCGCAATCGAAGTTCCGCTCGAAGCCGACGCGCTCGACGACGTACGCGCATTGAGGGAAATCGCGCTGAC
>JARLIW010000325.1 GCA_031291515.1 Beijerinckiaceae bacterium
CCCGATCTCGCGGGCTCGCTCGATGGTCATATCCCCGACGAGTTCACGCCGACCACCATCGGCGGCATTTCGGTCGAGGATATCGCGAGGATGGGCTGCGCATCGTGGACGATCGCGATCGGCGAGCAAATGCGCCCGGCCGCCGAGGCGATGTTGAAAAAGACGAATGTTCCGTTCCGGCTGTTCGATCGCCTTTGTGGGCTTGCGCCCAATGACGATCTCATGATGTTCCTGAGCGAAATCAGCGGCAAGCCGGTTCCGCCCAAGTACAAGCGGCAACGCGGACAACTCGTCGACGCGATGCTCGATGGGCATTTCCACATAGGGGGCCGCACCCTCGCGATCGGCGCCGAGCCGGATCTGCTGTTCGCCATCAGCACGATGCTCCACGAGATGGGGGCGAAGGTCGCCGCCGCGGTCACAACGACCCATTCGCCGCTGCTCGCCCGTATCGAGACCGACAATGTCTTGATTGGCGATCTCGAAGATCTGGAGACCCAGGCGAAGGCGCGCGGCTGCGATCTCCTGATTACCCATTCGCACGGGCGCCAAGCCGCGGAGCGTCTCGAAATCCCGTTCTTCCGGATGGGTCTGCCGATGTTCGACCGCCTCGGCGCCGGACATCTGCTTTCGGTCGGATATCGCGGAACGCGCGACCTCATCTTTCAAATCTGCAATCTTTTGATGGCCGACGCGGAACACCATCACGAGCCGACACCCGATACCTGGCGAAGTCCGGCTGACGCTTTGGTCCCCAACCCCCATCGAGAAAAGGAGCCTGCATGAAAATCGCATTCGCGACGCAAGACTTGAAGCGAGTCGACGCGCATTTCGGCTGGGCCAAGAATATAGCGATCTACGAGATCGGACCAGAAGGTCATCATTTCGTCGAAGCGGTTCAGTTCGATGGCGATCTGAAAGAGGACGGCAACGAAGACAAGCTCGCGCCCAAACTCGAGACCATCAAGGATTGCGCGATCCTCTATGTCGCCGCGATCGGGGGATCGGGCGCCGCGCGCGTCGTCGCCAGCAACATTCACCCGATGAAGGTGAACCAGCCCGAGGAGATCGTGGATCTCCTCGGCAAGCTCCAGGAAGTCTTGCGAGGAACGCCGCCGCCGTGGCTGCGAAAAGCCCTCGCCAAAGGCCAAGAACGTACACTTTCCTTCGATGATTGAGGCATGACATGTCCGGTGTAGCAGAAGTTGTAAAAGTCGATCCGGCCGCCCAAACGCCTTTTGTCAAGGAGTTGGTCAAGGTTTGGCGCGCGCAAGACAGTCACGGCCACTGGGACGGCAAGGCGGATATCGACCTTCTCGAACCCTATATTCTCGACAAGGAGAAACGGCGGGCGCTTCCGATCATGGCGGACCCCGACCCCGATACGATTTGGCGCCTCGAACTCTTCTTCAACGCGGTATGCCTCTCGATCGAGCGCGAGACCGGCGTGATGATCTCCCCGATGCTGAAGATGAGCCACGAAGGGTTCGGCCGCATGGTCTTGCTCGGCGGTCGTCTCGTGACCGTCAACAAGCAGCTTCGGGACGTTCACCGGTTTGGCTTCGACTCGCTCGCGAAGCTCGCGGAGGAAGGCCAAAAATATGTGGATGCCGGAATCGCGATGATCAAACAATTCCCCGACGTCGCGAAATATTGAGAGGAAGCCAACCGATGAGCGACCTTGAAACCTTGAAGGCGGAGATCAAAAAGCTCTCCGCGAAGGCGACACAGGCCAAGATGGATTTGCACGACCTGTCCGAGGAACTGCCGATCAGTTGGCAGACCATCCCCGATGTCGCGCGGCGCGCATATGATTCCTACGAAGAGCTCGAACGCAAGCGCGCCGCCTTGAAAGACCTTGAGACCGCTTCATAACAAATTTCTGACGAAGGGACGGCGTCGATGCCTCACTCCAAAGACGGACGCGATTGGCAACCGGAATTTCTGATCGCGATCAATCCCGATAAATGCATTGGCTGCGGCCGATGCTTCAAGGTTTGCGGTCGCGATGTCATGACCCTGAAGGGGTTGAACGACGAGGGCGAGCTCGTCGCACTCGACGATGACGAGGACGACGAGATCGAAAAGAAGATCATGGTGATGGATGACGAAGGTGCCTGCATTGGCTGTGGGGCGTGCGCTCGTGTTTGTCCCACCAATTGTCAGACCCACGCCGCGATTACGGCGGAAATGGCGTAAAGCGCCATGCCGATGCGAGCGGACGAAATCTATCCGTGGCTGATGGAAGCCTCTGAAGGTTCGGGGATGGACCCGTTCGACGTCCACGTCTGCGCTTCGATCCTAGCCATGGGGCTCGGCGAGAGCGCCGTGGAAGGTGTTTCCGTTTGTAAGCTCGTCGGGCTAGATGGGAATTCCTTACGATGCTTGATCGAGGGAATGTTTCCTGGCGTGGCCGGTCAATTCGACGAGACGTTCAAGCCATGCGCGCTTACGATCGACGCGGAAGAACAATCGCTTCGCGACATCCTTTGGATGTATGCGTCGAGCCATGGTCCTTTACACCGCGATCTCACCGCGATGATCGCGCGGCGCTGCATCCGCCCACACCACCTTTGGCAAGATCTCGGCTTTCGCAATCGCGGAGAGCTGTCGCGCCTCATGACCCGGCATTTTTCCTTGCTCGCGGCGAAGAATCGCGGCGATATGAAATGGAAAAAGTTTTTGTACCGGATGGTCTGCGGAACCGAAGGCTTCACGTTTTGCGCGGCGCCGGTTTGCTCGGACTGCGACGACTTCGCGCTATGTTTCGGCGCGGAGGACGGCGAGTCCCTGCTCGCGCAAGCCAATTTTGCCCAGGCCGCCACCGTTTAAACGCGCGACCTATTCGATTCCCTGATCGCGGGCCTTCCACATCGCGGCGATGCGGAAACGTTCGTTGATCGCCGCCGGACTCGCGAGAATCTGGGCCTCGACCTCTTTTAGCGCATCTTGCACGATCTCCGCTTCTTCTTGCGTCAGCGCGACGCGTCCCGCCAAATGGGTCGCCTCCGGAAGAACCGCGAGGATCGCGCGCTTGTTGGGATGCTTCTGGACTTCCACGAGCTCAAAGGCTTCGAGGACGCCCCCGAGGGTGATGGCCAAACCATTCACCTCCAACTTGCGTCCATCCTGTGTCGTCTTAACGAGCGTCGCCATGTCAATGCTCCTCGGCCGCGAGCCAACTATAACCACCTTGATCCCAAAGCTGAGCGAGTGTCTGGTCGGCCGCCCAATCTGGATATTGCTCTCTGACCGTTTGATAGTCCGCCTTCAGGCGCCCGGCGTCGTCGCCTCTCAAGCGCGCCGCGAGTCCTTCCGGCTTGCACTGAAGAACGTAGGTCAAACCATCTCGAGACGACAAGAGGGCATAGTCCAAACCATCGGCAAGAACGGTCAAAGCGTCAGGTTCGTCTGTCACGCACGTGGTCCTCTCCAAGCTGATCTTTCAGGCGGCTTCCGCCGCCACGCCGTCTTGCAGGTTCCATTCCGCCCATGACCCGTCATAGACGGCGACATCGGGGGCCCCCATGACGTGCAGGCCCAGGGCCAGGACGCATGATGTAATTCCCGATGCACAGGTCGCGATGATCGGGCGATCGAGATCGATGCCCGCGAACGCGAAGCGCGCCTTCAGCGCTTCAACGGGCAAGAAAGTGCCGCTGCTTTGCTCGATGAGATCGCCCCAGGGGATATTGACCGCGTTTGGAATATGGCCGCGACGCCGTTGCGGAAAGACATCTTCCTGGCTTCCGTCGAACTTGGCGGGACCGCGGGCGTCGATGAGCTGAGCCGCCCCGCTCGAGATGTTGGCCTTGACGTCGTCGAACCCGCGCAGGAGCGATGGAACCAACCTCGCCGTCAAATCGCGCGGCTCGGGACGAACCGGCGATATGTCGACTTGGCGCTTTTCCTGCGTCCATTTTCCATAGCCGCCGTCCAGCAGCGCCACATTGTCGAAACCGAAAGCGCGGAACATCCACCAGACGCGCGCCGCCGCCGATCCACCGCAAAGACGGTCGTAAACGATCACGCGATCGCCGTCCCCAACGCCGAGGAGCCCGACCCTCTTGGCGAAATCCTCCGCCGTCGGGAGCATATGAGGCAAGGAACTCGACTTGTCGGCGATGTGATCGATATCGAAATGAACCGACCCCGGCAGATGCCGTCCACGGTACTGGGTCCGGCCGTCGAGGTTCGTACTGGCGTGGTGCCACGTGCAATCGAGAATCCGGACATCCGGATCCGAAAGATGATCTTCGAGCCATGCGGTGCTGACCAATGCGCTGCTGGTGCCGGTAACCATTCTCGTATCGTCTCCATGTCGGGGCTGTTCGATCGCACTCCGGGACTTTCGGGTTGTCCGCCCAAGATCCGCGTTCGAGGTCTCAAAAACTTTTGGGCATCGGATAGCCGCTCCGCGGTCTCGTATCGTAGAACTCCGGCTTCTCGGGCCAACCGCCCTCCTCGCTTATTGCGAAGCGCGCGATCCGGACGGGCGCCCCGACAGAGCACGACACTTCGGCAAACTTGATCTCGCGATCGCCAGGCCCGGCCGAAAAGTCGGCGACGACGGTGCCGTCGGCCTTTCTTGCCCGCGCGAATCCGGGCGTTCCAACCGTTCCCGCCAGGACGGCGCTATCGGCGAAGAGGGGCGTTTCGCCATTCTCGGTCGATTCGCCAAATGCCGGCGTTGCAAAGGTGAAGGTTGCGAGCACGCCGCTGCGTTCCACGGCGTGATCGGCCGAGATTGGGCGGGCCACCGAATAGATGGTCAAAGTGCCGCCGCTAAGGGCCTCCTTGATCTCATCAAGACTAGCTTGCGCGAATTCCGCGGTGACATTCATTCCGGTTTCCTATCCAAACATTTCGAAGCCTTGCTCGAACTGACATCAAGTTCCGTGCCATTCGGCACCGCATATCTCGTGTTCCGGCCAATAGTGTCGTCTCGAACCGCCGCAGGTTCGATTTGCAACATGCCAAATCAACCACCCCCTCGAAAAGTGTTTGCTTTGCGACAAAGAACGGCGTTCCAGGCGATCCGCGAGGCGAGACCTCAATGTGCGCGAATATTGCAACGCGGCGATATCTCCGGTCTGTGAGGGATGGTCCATGCTTGAAACGGCAATTGTTGGCGGGGGGCTTTGTGGTCTCGCGCTCGCGCGCGGCCTGCGAGCGCGGGGACTGCCCTTTACCCTCTTCGAGGCACGCGGCAG
>JARLIW010000092.1 GCA_031291515.1 Beijerinckiaceae bacterium
AGCGCGGTTTCTTCACCGGCGCCACGGTGTTCGATCATGTGACGCCCGGCATGCGGATCTACCAAGAAGAGATTTTCGGACCGGTGCTGTCGATCACGCGCGCGCCCGATTACGAGACGGCGGCGCGGCTCGTCAATGAGCACGAATTTGGCAACGGCACCGCGATCTTCACGCGCGATGGCGACACGGCTCGTGAATTCGCGAGCAAGATCCAGGTCGGCATGATCGGAATCAACGTGCCGATTCCGGTTCCGATGGCGTTCCATTCCTTCGGCGGCTGGAAGGCGTCTTTGTTTGGCGACCACCATATGCACGGCCCCGAGGGGATAAGATTCTACACGCGCCTCAAGACGATCACGAGCCGGTGGCCCACGGGCATCCGCGCGGGCGCCGAATTTGTCATGCCCGTGATGAAATGACAGGATAAGGCTGGAGGTTGCGAGCCAATGCGGATCATCATCCTGGGCGGCGGCGTGGTGGGGGTCGCGACAGCCTATTACCTCGCCAAGGCCGGTCATGAAGTCGATGTGCTCGACCGCCAGCCGGCCGCTGGCATGGAGACCAGTTTCGCCAATGCGGGTCAGGTCTCGCCGGGCTATTCGGCGCCGTGGGCGGCGCCCGGCATTCCCGTCAAAGCCCTGAAATGGCTGCTGATGCGTCACCGGCCGCTCGTCGTCTGGCCGCTGCCGGATCCGCGCCTTTATGTCTGGATCGCGCGGATGTTGGCCAATTGCACGGAAGAGGCCTATGCCCGCAACAAGGGCCGCATGCTGCGTCTCGCGGAATATAGCCGCGACATGCTGCGCGCGCTGCGCCAAGAGACGGGCATTGCCTATGACCACCGCGAACGCGGCACGCTGCAATTGTTCCGGACGCAGGCCCAACTCGACCATACCGTCGAAGACACCCATGTCCTCGATCAATATGGCGTCGCTTATGAACGGCTCGATCGCGCGGGTTGTCTCGCCGCGGAGCCGGCGTTGGCGCGGGCGCGCGGCGCGATCGTCGGCGGTCTGCGCCTGCCGGGCGACGAAACCGGCGATGCGCATATTTTTACGCAAAAACTTGCCGCGATTTGCGAGGGTCTGGGCGTCACCTTTCGGTACGGCGTAACGATCGCGCGGCTCGAAAACGAGGGCGATCGAATCACGGGCGTCAGGACCGCGCACGGTCTTGTTCGCGGCGACGTCTATGTCGCGGCCCTGGGGAGCTATACGCCGGCGCTGCTGCGGCCGTTGGGGCTCAACCTTCCCGTCTATCCCGTCAAAGGCTATTCGCTCACGCTTCCGGTGAAGGAGAGCGCGGCGGCGCCGGTCTCGACCGTCATGGACGAAACGTACAAGGTTGCGATCACGCGGCTCGGCGAGCGGATCCGCGTGGGCGGCACGGCGGAACTGGCGGGATTCAGCTTGACGCTCCGCCAGCCGCGCCGCGCGACGCTGGAGCGCAGTCTGTGCGATCTTTTCCCCGAGGGCGGCGATCTCGGTCACGCGACGTTCTGGACCGGTCTACGGCCGATGACGCCTGATGGGACACCCATCGCCGGCGCGACGCGTTTCGCAAACCTCTATGTCAATACGGGTCACGGCACGTTGGGCTGGACCATGGCCTGTGGCTCGGGCCGCCTGCTCGCGGATCTGATCTCGGGCCGCGCGCCCGGGATCGACCCGGAAGGCCTGGCGCTGGATCGCTATACCGAGCGTTAAATCCCGTATAAAAATGCGAATATGCTCTTGATCATAAAAGAGAACGATTTCGTGCATAATCCTTGCGCGCGGTTCATGACTTTCCGCTAGACATCCAGACCGTGTCGCACCAAGCCGCGCGCCAAGTAAGGAACGATCCGCTCCATGCCTCCTGTCGCCTTCCCCCGCCTTCGTGACGCGCCAGGCGCGGCTGTTGCCGTGACCGGCAAGGTGGCGGGAACCGGACGAGCGGTGGGCCGGACCCTGATGTCCCTCATGCCGAAAGGGCTTTATGCCCGTTCGATCCTGATCGTGCTGCTGCCCATGGTGATTTTGCAAAGCGTGATCACCTTCGTCTTCATGGAGCGGCACTGGGCGCTGGTGACCAATCGCCTGTCGCTCATGCTGACCCAGGACATTGCCGCGATTATCGAGATTTATCAGACCGATCCGACCGACCGCGAAAAAGAACTCCTCGCCAGGGTGGCGCAGGACAAGATGCAGATGGACATCGAATTCTTGCCGATGGGGCCGTTGCCTCCCGCCTTGCCCAAACCGTTTTTCGAGATCGTCGATGCCGCTCTGTCCAACGAGATCCGGCGCCAGATCGGGAGGCCATTTTGGCTCGACACGGTGGGACGCTCCAATTTCATCGAGATCCGGATCGAGCTGGATGACGCGATCCTCCGGGTGGTCGCCTATCGCAACGCCGCCTATGCGTCCAACTCGTATATTTTCATCCTGTGGATGCTCGGCACGTCCTTCGTGCTGATTGTCGTCGCGATTGCCTTTTTGCGCACGCAGATCCGGCCGATTCTGCGCCTGTCGCGCGCGGCCGAAGCGTTCGGCAAGGGCCGGGAAATCGAGTTTCGTCCGCGCGGCGCGCGCGAGGTCCGCGAGGCCGGTTATGCCTTCATCGCGATGAAGCGGCGCATCGAACGCGCCATCGAACAGCGCACCGCCATGCTCAACGGCGTCAGCCACGATCTGCGCACGGTGCTGACCCGGTTCAAGCTGTCGCTCGCCCTGATGGAGGGCAGCGAGGATTCCGACGAGATGAAGAAAGACATCGAGGAGATGCAGCGCATGCTCGAAGGCTATCTCGCTTTCGCGCGCGGCGACGCGGGCGAGCCCGCGATTCCCGTCGACATGCGCGATTTTCTCGACGATATCCGCGCCGACAGCGAGCGCGACGGCAAGTCCGTTACCGTCGACTATTCCGGCGACCCGGTGGTGCGCGTGCGCCCCGACGCGTTCAAGCGCTGCATCGCCAACCTCACCGCCAATGCGTTGCACCATGCCAAGACCGTCACGATCGAGGGGATCCGCGAGGGCCGTTTCCTCACGATCAATGTCGACGACGACGGGCCGGGCATTCCCGCGGGGAGCCGGGACGACGTTTTTCGACCCTTCGTGCGGCTCGATCAGTCGCGCAACCAAGACGCCGGCGGCACGGGGCTGGGCCTCTCGATCGCCCGCGATATCGCGCGCTCCCACGGCGGCGATATTTTGCTCGGAGACAGCCCCGCCGGGGGCTTGCGCGCCTCGGTGCGGATCCCGGTTTAGGGCGTGATTTCGGCAAGATCCGGGAAACCATAAATCGAAATACGCAAAATCTCGGGTCGGTCCCAACCGCGAGTTCACCATTCGCGCGCGAAGCTAGGCCCATGAAAAACGGCAAGATCATCGACGGACGGCGAGACCTTTCGATGCCGGTCTCCCACCGCATCGACGCCGCGACCTTTGGCAGGCGCCGCGGCGATGGAAACGGCGCGTCGAGCGCCGTGGCCGCGCGCCCCCTCAATAGTTCGACCGTGCTGATCGCCGCGGCGGTGGCCTTCGCCATCCCGGCGACGCTGTTCGGCCTTTTCGCGGATGGGTCCGGCCTTCGAGCGTCCGAGACGCCGGCCGCGATCGGATTGCGCGGCAGTCTTCCCGCAACCGCGAACGTCCCGGAAAAACGATCCCCAAGTTGACCGCGATCCGCGATTGCAACGCGCGGCGAAACGCGTTTAATGCGGCCTCGCTCCTTCCAGGATGTTTGCGCACGTCCGCGATCACAAAGCTTTGTGTGGGAGGGAGCCCCGGCCGCGGCCGGGCCGGTAGCTCAATGGTTAGAGCCGGCCGCTCATAACGGTCTGGTTGCAGGTTCGAGTCCTGCCCGGCCCACCACGCAACGATTTCAATGACTTAATATGTCATTGTAAGACGTTTCAGACAGGGTTCTCAGACAGAGGTTTCGCCTATTTGCCAGCTAGTAGTTGCCGAACCGCAACATAACTGACCGACTTGGCGAAGCACTTTTCGACGAATCAATTTTGAGATTCGATGCCCTATATGGGCACTTGGCTCACGATAAAGGGTTTATCGAAAGGCGCACATTTCCATTTACGAACCTATCTAGTAAGTAGATCGGGTCGAGGGGGCGCGCATGTTGGAAGTTCCAGAATTGAACCTTGGCCCTATCGATGCCATCAATTACAACAATCATCAGCACAAAGATTTTTTTAATAAAGTTCTTTTTAGATAGGAATATCTAGATCAAATACTTGACAGCGGCAAGTATTTTCTCGTTGGAGAGAACGGAAATGGCAAGACTTCTTACGCAGTATTTTTAGATAATGCGGATTATCAAGATACATTATCCAAAATTGCAAGCCTGACGCAGACGGATTATCAAAGATTTGTAACCTGATATATTGGATAGTGTGGGGTTTCAAAATCTGAACACGAAGGTTAGAGGCAATGGCATAAACTTAAATTGGCTAACGACATAGGAGTCGTTTGCCACATCGAAACTATTTCGAATAATAACGGGAATGCTAGGAAAGCAACAAAACTTAACAGACATGACGCCTGTTGCTATATGGGAAGCTTACTTTCCATATGAGCTGGAGAACAAGCGTGTGGCGGGTCGTATGGACGATCCCTTTATTGGTCTTCTTAGATATTCATTCTGCCGCCCCCGCGACATCATTCAATATTTACAACTAATGCAAGCCTATGTAAAAGACCGCTCGACGAGAAAAGCCACGTTCTCCAAAAAATCCTTTTATATCTGTCAAATTGACTTCTCAAATTATTTGCTAGGCGAAGTCAAAGACTATTTCTCATTTTACCACTCGACCGTCGATTTTGATGAAGTTGTCGGGTTCTTTTCAGGGTTTGGCGGAAATTCTGCCTTTACATATGAAGAGTTCCAAGGCGCATTCGACAGGCATAGCAAGAGGCTAAAGGGAAAGCCCCTCACCATAAAGGAACTGACAAGTTCGAGCGACGACCTACCGCAGTTCTTATACGCTCTTAACGTGATTGGCTACACGGAGCATACCATATCGAACGGGGTTTTTGTCCATTACGGCTTCCGAGATAGAACTACTGTTAAGTTGCGCCCAAAAGTCAAATTTAACCTTGAGTACCAGGTTCATCCGGGCCTTCAACGTGCTCTGCTTGTCGGTGGAGTTAATACGCCAGCTCGAAAGCTGAAGCTGGCTCCGTCTACGGAATTGAAGTCGCGCCGCAGGGCTCGGGCAGAGCGACATGAATCATGAGAATTATCCTTCCCATTCACGGATTGCATTTGAGCAGCCGATCGACGTGCATGCGGGATATTCTCATCTCGGCGGGAATCGCGGTCGGTCCCAAGCCGGTCGCGGCAAGCTCGCGGATGCGCTGCACCGATATCGTGGCTTTCCGCCCCTTATAGACTTTCACGTCGGTTCTGCTCTTTGCAGCTTCGATACCGACCCGCTGTCTGCCGTGGAGGAAGATTCTCTCTAGGCCATAGACTCATCAGCGCGTATCCAAATTCGGATTGAGGCGAGCTGGATCGAGGCGAGAAAATTGTCGGCGCGTCTGTCGTAGCGCGTCGCGATGGCTCTGAAATGCTTGGTTTTGTTGAAGACGCGCTCGACGAGATTGCGGTATCGGTCAAGGAAGCGGCTGAAGGCCGGGACATTCTTGCGCCCTGGCATTGGTTTGATGGTGGCCCAAGCGCCGCGTTGTTTGAGGCGCGGCCGCAACGCATCGCTATCATAGGCCCGGTCCGCCAGAAGAATTTGGTCTTGGCCGATGTCTCCCAGCATGTCCTCGGCGGACCGGCCGTCGTGGGCTTGGTCCTCGGTCCGCTTCAACCCGATGGGGCGTCCGTTGGCGTCCACCAAGGCGTGGATTTTGGTCGTCACGCCCCCTCGCGAACGGCCCATGCAACGGGATCCCGCGTCTTTTTTTGGTGTTGGCGGCGTGTTGATGGACGCGGATCGAGGACGAGTCGATCATTTGCAAATCGCCATCGTAAGCTTCTGAAACAGATTCCAGAAGCCGTGCCCAAATGCCGGCCTTGCGCCACCGGTTGAAGCGGTTCACCAAGGTCGTGCGCGGACCTGGCGTTCCGGAATATCCGTCCAGGGAATACCTGTCCGCAGCCGGAAAAAGATCCCGTTCAGAACGCGCCGGTCATCCACGCGAGGAACGCCGCGCGGCTTGTCGGGCGGCAGCGGCGCGATTACGGACCATTCGAAATCCGTTAAATCGAAGCGAGCCATCGAATCCTCCTTGGATGGAAGATTGAATCAA
>JARLIW010000093.1 GCA_031291515.1 Beijerinckiaceae bacterium
TCAAGACCTTTGTCGACGGCGGCATCGGCTATGCATTTCGTGTAGGCGTAATAATGCCCGCCCGTGGACAATGCATTTTGCTCCGCAATATAAAGTCTAGTCATCGTCGCTTACTCTTTGGTTCCGGGCGAGCGGCAAACACGACCGCGAGGATCATCTGGCGAGGATCGCTTGAGAACAAGACAAGGCTGGTCAAGTCGGCGGCCACGCGGTGTGATGGAGAAAACTCGGGCTAGATCCAAAATCGACTTTCGGGCGAATAGACAAACGTCTGCGAAAACCTCGCCTCTCCGCCCCGTCCTGGCATGATTTCGCCAATCGTGAAACCGCGTCCGTTGTTTTCACCGGAAAGGGTACAGGATTCAAATTCGGTGACCCGCCACGGCAAGATCAATTCGAAACCGAGACGATCGTCCTTCAACATGACAGTGTTCGCCGCGTCTGGCCGGGCGAAGAAAGGACGCGCCTTCGCGACAAGCCGATCCTGGCAACGAGCCCGAATGACGAAGTCGTGGCTGTCGTCGTCGAAACAGGCGGCCCACCCCCGGACTTTGTTGCCCTCGACCGAATCGATCATGCCGAGGCCGATGTGGCGGGGTAACGAGCGTTCGATCTTCACCCAGCTCCCGCCGGCCGCCGGATTGAGAACGGCGATATCGACGCCGCCGTCCGGGACCGGGCTCGTCAATTCCAAGACGAACGCGGCAGCGCCGTATCCGAGCGATGCCAAATCCGAACGCCCCTCGGTGGTGACAATGCGCGAAACCGCTTTGCCCTTATGCAGCGCCACGACGAGACTCGCCGAGGCCGGATCCTTCAGACAGCTTACCCATCCGCGAACCGCGTGGCCATTGAACAGATCGATATTCCAACGGTAGGCGCGACGCGCGGAGAGCTTCGAAAGACCCGTCAGAAGCATCGCGAGGTCCGGTGTCGCCGCGGTATGGTCAAGCTATTCATCCCCCGTGAACCCATCGAGCGGCCCTTGAGCATCCGAGCGCCTCGACGCCGACTTGCCGCTCCAAAACGCTTTTAGAGCATGTCGCGAAAAAGTTGCGGACTTTTTGATCAAGGACACATTCCAACTCGGCGGAGAGAAAGCCCATGCTGTCGCAATATCGCCATGGTGTTTTCGCGCTAGCGAAATCCGTTCTAGAATGCGTGTTCGGATCACATTGAGGTGTAGTCAGGAATGAGCTTTAAAAATCAAGCCGAAGCTCGTTTCGAGCGCAAGGCGTCGCGGCGCGATTGCGATCTGACCATTGAAAACTGGAACCTTTTCACGTTCCACGGGCCTAGCGGACCCGTCAAACAGTGGCATCCCCGCGGGGCGGCATTGGCGTCCTCGCCCGGTCGGCCGGAGCTGGGCTGGCGCCACCTGAACGCTCGCGGGGCGCCGTTGACGCTCATGGCCTGCTGCGAAACGCCGGTGGGGAACATCCAATCGTGTTCGATCGACGATAGCCTTATGGGTCTACGCGACTGGGTGTCGCTGCCTTTTCGAACCGGAGCCGGAGAGCAATTCAGCTGGATTGTCTTCATGGCCGATGAGGGGGCTGTCGACCTCGGGAACGTGGGCACTCTCGTGATCCGGACCGACCAGTCTCGGATCGAACTGGAACATCTGCCGCTCGCCGAGGAGGTTGACGATCTCGAGCCGGAGCTGCGGACCGCCCTCCTTTTGTTGGCGGCCGGGTGCGCGCTCGCCCGAGACGGCCAAGCCAGCAACGCCTGGGCGCGGTTTGCCGCGGCCTTCGGCCTCGCGGGAATCCTCGAAACGCTCCCACCCCTTCGGGCTCAAATCGCCATCACGCCGCAAACCATCCAGGTGCGCGGCGTCATCGGACAACCGGCGTGGCCATTGGCCCTGATCATGGTGGATCACGACCTGGAGCTGTTGCGACCTCTGAGTCTCCAGACAACGGAAATCGATTCGGAAGGCGGCGTGCTTTTTCGCCTTTCCGCAAAATTGTCGAACCCCGCTTGCGCCGCGCCGGGAAGCCTGCTCATGTTGGCGACCGACGGTCTTTACCGGATCGTCCCGGCGTGAGGGGCGGTAATTTGCGGCCTGCGCGCTCGCCCCGCGACCTCCGGTCCGTGGTTGCGTGGCGTGCTAAATGCGCTTAGAAGCGTGAGTAGAAAGTGATGATTCCTCGCCGGATCGTCGCCGTTATTGACCCGTTTTGTTGCATTCGAAATACGTTGTTTGCGCATGATCCGGTTGTCATCTGTCTTCTGTGAGGTTCATTGGTTCTCATCACCCAAACTCCACTTCGCGTCAGCCTTTTTGGCGGTGGCACGGACTATCCAGAATATTACGAGCGCAGACCCGGTGCCGTGATTGGGTTGGCGATTGATAAATATATTTATATTGCGGCTTTGCCTCTCACCGGGCATCAAGGTTATAATTTTCGAGTTGCCTATTCGTCGGTTGAATTCACCGACAATATCGACTCGATACAGCATCCCGTCGTCCGGGAGGTGCTGCGCCTTTTCGACATCAAGGACAAACTGGACATCTCGATCATGTCGGATCTTCCCGCGACCGGGAGCGGGCTCGGATCGTCATCGGCCTTCACGGTGGGGTTCCTCAACGTCGCTTATTCCCTCACCGGGCGGGCCTGCACCAAAATCGATCTGGCGCGTAAGGCGATCCATGTCGAGCGCGTCCTATTGAAGGAAAATGTCGGGGTTCAAGATCAGTTGCACGCGACCTTCGGGGGCCTGAACCGGTTCGATTTCCGAGGCAAGCAGATCAGTATCACGCCGATGCAAGTGCCTGGCGAAACGATGCATATTCTGTCGCAGAGCATGGTGCTGGTGCATACGGGCATCGCCCGGCGGGCCACGGCGATCGTCGAAGAACAGGTCAAGGCGACAAAAACCACCAATATCGACAAGGATCTCGGGACCTTGTTCTCGCTCGTCGATGATTGCGCCGCTCTACTCGAAGGCCCGCCGAACCA
>JARLIW010000326.1 GCA_031291515.1 Beijerinckiaceae bacterium
GAGCGTAAACGAGATGCCGACGCCTTCCCCAAAGGCCTTGGAAAACTGCGGAACGCATGCCTCCGCGATCCGATCGAACGTTTCCTTGAGGACGGGACTGGCTTCGCTTGTCTGGGGCGCGTTGTTCAGGAGCGAGGCCGGGCTGAAATGTCCCATGGTTGCAGGATTCCTATTCGCCGATGCCTTGGTCATTTAAGCCGCCTGCTTCACGGCGTCCGGCGCTTGACCACCGTTCATCGTCTCGTTTTCAACGTCGTCGATCGAGGGCCGGTCGTAGGACGAAATCGTCTTACGGCCGTGTTCCAGGGCAATTAGGGGCATCGCGCCGTTCATAAAGGCGAGGAGCGTCTGTTTGATGATGACATAAAGCCGGGCCTTCTTTTCACGCGTCACCTTGATCTTGTGCGCGACTGGGCCAATGAGGCCATATGATAAAAAGATACCGGCGAACGTCCCGACGAGAGCGGCGCCGATCAATTCACCCAAGACCTCGGGCGACTGGTCGATCGCGCCCATCGCCTTGATAATCCCAAGCACGGCCGCGACAATGCCAAGAGCGGGCAGACCATCGGCCGCGGATGTGATGGCTTGATAGGCCTTGAGCTTATCGCGGTTGATCGTTTGAATTTCCTCGTCCATCAAGGCTTCGATCTCGTGGGTGCGGGCATTGCCGATGAGAATCAGGCGGCAATAGTCGCAAATGAAGGACGTCATGTCGTTATCGGCAAGAACCTTGGGAAAGCGCTTGAAGAGATCGGATTCCTTGGGTGTGTCGATTTGCGCCTCGAGTTCATTCCGGTTGTTTCCGCGCAACTCGCGCATCAAAACATAGAGCAGCCCGAGAACATCGAGATAGTCGCGTTTTTTGGGAACACTTCCCTTGATCGATTCGATGATGCCTTTCCCCGCATCCTTGATGGTCGAAAGCGGGTTCGCGATGACGAAAATCCCAACGGCCGCACCGCAGATCACGATGAATTCGGAGGGTTGCCAAAGGACGCCGAGTTTGCCGCCAACGGACGCGAATCCGCCAAGCACGCACCCTAATGCAATGACGAGACCGACAACAAAGTTCAAAGCCATTCTCCTCGAATTCAACTTGGACAATGCACCAGATTAGCCTTGCCCGAGGCTGACGAATTGGCCTCGTCGAACACGCGAATGCCGCGGATAACCGGCGTAACTCGTGTGTCGCGGACGTCAGCTTCAAGCAAGATTACTGGATGATGCTGACCTAGCCCGAACCTTGACAAAAAAGTCGCTGCAAAATGCCGCTGTTTTGAGTGTTCCATCTTCGTAAAATGTGAAGGAGCATGGCGGGTCCCCTTTAACGGATCGCGTATTCGGAATTCGGGGAGGAATTGGCTGAAGCGCGATCGCTGGGCGAGTGACCAGGGGCCGCATCAAGAGGGATTGATCCATGCGCACGAACCTATACGTTTCGCTTTCGGCGCAAGTCGCCTTGCAGAAGCGTTTGGATACCGTCGCGAATAATATCGCCAACGTGAATACCGGCGGCTTTCGCGCCGACGGAATCACGTTCGAAACGGCGCTCTCGAAGGCGGCCGAAGCGCCGACGGCATATGTGACGACGGGGGCAACCTACGTATCCCGCCTCAAGGGAAGCGTGACGCAGACCGGTGATCCGCTCGACGTCGCGATCCAAGGCGACGGTTGGATGGCGATTCAGACCCCCGACGGTGTCGCTTATACCCGCGACGGTCGCATGAAAATGACGGCGGCGGGCGATCTGCAGACTCTTAACGGCTATCCCGTGCTCGACGCCGGCGGCGCGGCGATGCAGCTCCAATCCGATGGGGGAACGCCCTCTATCGCGGGCGACGGCATGATCACGCAGAACGGCCGGCAGATTGGCGCGATCGGGCTTTTTTCGATTCCCGAAAACGCCAAGTTCAGCCGCTTCGATAATTCCGCCGTGGTGCCGGACCGGCCCGCGACGCCGATTTTAGATTTCTCCGTCAATTCGATCGAACAAGGCTTTTCCGAAGGGTCGAATGTCAATCCGGTTCTGGAATTGACGAAGCTGATCGAGATCCAACGAACGTTCGATTCGATCGCGACGACCAATCAGACCAGCGAAGCCAACTTGAACGATGCCATCAAGACATTGGGCGCCACGCCTAGCTCATAGTTCTCAGAGTTGAGGTCATAGATATGCAGGTCTTGCGGCAATTGGGAGATAGCGCGACGCGAGTGGCGGCGCGCAGCGCGATGCTGCGGATCAGCGGAACCATTACCGAAGTCACGCCCACATCCTACCGCGTGAACGGCCTTTCGCGTTTCCTCAAGCTTGGTGATTGCGTGACGCTCGGTCGCGACGGTGGACGGCGACACGGCGAGATCGTGCGGATCGATCGCGCCGGCGCGACCGTGAAGCCGTACGATTCCACGGCCGAGGCCGCCTTGGGCGCGCCCGTCTTCCTCGCCGAACCCGTCGCCTTCGCGCCCGATCCGAGCTGGCGCGGCCGCGTGATCAACGCACTCGGCGAGCCTGTCGACGATGGCGGGCCATTGTTATTCGGGCCCGATCTCTATTCGGCCGAGGCCGAACCTCCGCCAGCCTTGAGCCGGGCGCGAGTCAAGAAGCCGCTCAAGACCGGCGTCCGAATTATTGACATCTTCACGCCGATCTGCGCGGGGCAGAGAATCGGTATTTTCGCGGGATCGGGCGTCGGTAAATCGACGTTGCTGGGAATGCTCGCGGGCGCCAAGGGTTTCGACACGGTCGTCATCGGTCTGGTCGGCGAGCGTGGGCGCGAAGTCCGCGAGTTTATCGAAGAATCGTTGGGCGCCAATCGTCCCAAGGCGGTGACTGTCGTCGCAACGGGAGATGAAAGCTCCATGATGCGGCAGATGGCGCCACGCACCGCGACAACCATCGCCGAATACTTTCGAGACCGCGGTGATTCGGTCCTCTTGATGATCGATTCGGTGACGCGGTTTGCGCACGCCGCGCGCGATGTTGCCTTGGCCGCCGGCGAGCCCGCGGTGGCGCGCGGCTACGCACCGAGCGTTTTCACGAGCCTGCCGAAACTTTTGGAGCGCGCGGGACCAGGCGCGGAAGGCAAGGGGTCGATTACCGGCATCTTCTCGGTGCTCGTCGATGGCGACGACCACAACGATCCGATCGCCGATTGTATCCGAGGTACGCTCGACGGCCATATTGTTTTGGATCGTGCGATCGGCGATGCCGGCCGTTATCCCGCGATCAACGTCCTGGCCTCGATCTCCCGTCTATCGCATCAGGTTTGGTCGCCCGAGGAGCGCAACCTCGTCAATCGGCTTCGGTCGATGATCTCGCGTTTCGAAGAGACACGCGATCTCCGTCTGATGGGTGGATTCCAACAAGGCGCGGATGCGGAGCTTGATCAGGCCGTCGCGCTCATACCAATCATTTACGAGGCCATGATTCAATCGCCTCGCACACCAGCCAGCACGGACGCTTTCCGTGAGTTGGCCGAAGCACTCGGTAAAGTGAGGTAGCCCCATGCCCGTGACCAATTCCGCCCCCTGGGCGACGAAGATCTTCGCGCGTATCTTGTCGCCCGAAGGCATGTGGGGACTCAGCGGCTGCGCCCTGGCCTGCGCCTCCAGCGGGTTCGCGCTCTATATGACGTTGAACGGGCCGGCGGCCGGGCCCAAATCGCATGACTTTCCGCTGTTTGCGTCGGTATCGGCGCGCGCCCACCGGCAAAAACTCGGGCCGGCGGCGATTGCCCCCCCAAGCGTGAACGACGAAGACATTGATCCCATGGTAACGGGCTCGATCCCCGCGCACGGCGAAAAGATCGAGCGTCCCGGCTCCTCCAGCGTGTCGGAGAATCCCAGGGATATCGCATCCGGCAAGCGGATCTTACCCCATATTATCTTGCATCAGATCGACGGCGACGATGCCCTTGTCGAGGTCAACGACCGAATGATCGTTTACAAGATCGGCGACCAAATTCCGGGCGCGGGTCAGTTCGTGGCAGTGACCCAACAAAATGGACGCCCCGCGTTGGAGACCTCCGTTGGCTTGATCGTCGAGCCGCGCTAGAGCGCATAACGATTAAGACCGCCCTTTAATTCGACCGGCGCGACAGCCTCTCCTCGATGAACGGCGGGCGCCGCATCGGTTCGTGCTTACCACCTTTTCGAATAGGCGCGTCGCGCACGCCGCGCCATCACGATGATTTGACAACAAACACAACGGACCACGCGAGCCGAATTTGCGCGCGTTGCAAGCGTCGTCGCGGTCTCCGGGCTCCCCGCGACGGTATCGCGTTCCGGCCAAACATCGAACATGTGAACGATCTCGGCTCGGGCGCCAAGTCAACATCCCTTCCCCCGCGTTTCGGTTGATACCTTACGCAAAGCGCTCCCCGGGCTTACATAAATAAGGCCTTCCGGCGTCTTGCCGGAAGGCCTTGGTCATCTGCCGAGAACATTCCCCGTGCTTTAGATAAAGTCGCGGGCTTCCGACATTGAGCGAAAGCGTCGGTTGCCGACGATGGTTTCGACTTCGACCGAACCGTCCGAGAAGGTTCGGTATGGCCGGCCAACGCGCGGCGGCGGAGCCGGAGCAATGTCTTCGCGGCGATAGGCATCGGCCATCGGCGAGGGAGGCAACGCGTGAGAATGCGTCTTCTGCCCCGACCGCACGAGGACCGCCTCAAAGAACCGGTTCAGCGCTCCGAAGCCGGTCTGCAACGAACCGACCAGGGCGAGACCGAATCCGCTGTAGATGAGGCTTTTCGCAACGTCGACGAAGTCCGCGTGGAACGATGACGGCATCGCCCGGGGCCCTTGGGCGGAAATAAAATCCGTGATTGCCGTCTCGCCGAGCAGCAAGGCCCAACCGATAACCGATAGGGTCAGGCCGACCCAGGTAACCCGGCCAATCTTCATGGCGTCAAACTCCGCTCGCGAATGCTCAGGGGCGGCGTTGCCGATGAGGGAAAAGTGAAAGTGTCGTGCGGTCAATGTTCCGTCTCCTCTTTGGAGAAATAGGTGAAGTCTTGAATGAGGACTGATTTGACGAGGTTGGAGCCGAGTCGTTCGTTCGTGGCCTGGACCAGATGCTTGGTGAACTTGTTGATGTCGTATCTCTCAAGATGGGAAAAATCGAGATGGTCGTCCGAATAGAGCGTACGGAATGCTTCGTCGAGCAAGAACGCCTCCGGAGACAATTGCGTCTTCTTCAGCATCGCCGCATCAACCGTGTAGCCGAACTGAGCCACGACGAAACCTTGCACGCTCCCCTTGGCGATCATCGGGACGTTGATGACGCGGGTCTTGTCGAATTGCAGCGTTATGGCTGCTTGCTCCGCATCGGCCGGCTTCTTCGTGTTATCGAAATAAACGGCGGCATAGCTCGACGCGAGCGCGACGATCAAAACCCAGACGCCGATCATGAAGCCTTTCATGCGAACTCAAAACCTCTAAAGAAGAACGCGCGCGTGTACGTTCCATCGGATTCCATTTCCTGCATGACGCGGACGATCGTCGCCGTAATGTCTTGCGCGGCCTGAAGGTGCAGACGGAGGACGGTACCGTTTTCGTCTAGTTTTAGGCGGAACGATGCGAGACGGTTGATAATGTCCTGGCTCGGAATCGTTCCTTCAAAAGACCGCATCAATTTGTCGAGTTCCAAAAAGCCCTGGCGCTTGCGCCGAGTCAATTCCGGCAGATCAAGCGCCCCGCCCTTTTTCAAGCCGTTGATCTCCTCCTCGAGCAGCCGATCGAGCCGCTCGACGACCCTAAAAAACGCGTTATAGCTCGCCTCCGGCACCGAGGGCCGCTGCAATGCCGACACTTCCTGGCTCGGTGCTTCATAATTTAGAGACGCGGACATTGCATGGACCTCTCGACACTTTCAACGTCCTCGAGCTGACTCGAATGGACACGACGTACCCACCCGGCCCTAACCTTGGGCCGGCTTCGCAACCAAATGCGACGCGTTCGGTGGATGCGCCGCCATGATTTGCTTTGCGATGCCGAGGCTACCGCTCTTGGCGAGCTGATTGGCGAATTGCTCCGCCATCATGGAGCGATAGATCTCGGCGGAGTTCTTGTCTCCGAACAGCTCGGTGTCCTTGGGGAGGATCGCTTCCACAAAGTTTTGGAGCAAAACCGCTTCGAATTTCTGATAGGTTTTTAACTGGTCTTTCTGGGACATGGTGCTGAGAGCGCCACGCGCATTGGCAAGCCCAGGGCTTGCGATCTGGTCCACCGGGATTGGCGAATTTGCCACGGGTTCCCGGGCCGCGGCAAGGCTGGCCGAAAACGACGCCCCGGAAATACCGGGATCGGCGGCCAATTTGGCGAGCCGGTCGGTCGCCGCGCGCAACTTGACCGGATCGGCCGCGCTCGCCACATCCAGAACGATATCGGAGGGAGGAGAGATCGCCACCACAGGCCTCGCGTTGGAATTTCAACTCCCTCACAATGCATGTCGTGGCTTACGGGAAGCTTGCGTCGTCCGTCCAGGATGCGGCTTCGATCGTTTCTTCGAGCTGGCGCTTTTCGGCGGCGCTATCGGCGGCGGCACGCATCCGATCGGCAAAATTCTCCGCGAGTTTCTCCTTCCGCTTCATCGCATCGGTGTGAGAAACCTGCTTGGCGGCACCGGCTTGGCTTTTGACGAGAGCGGTCTGCAAGCTTTTTCCGCGCTTGAAGGCCGCCGCCGACAATAGAGGGCTCAAACTATCGGCATGCGAGACGAATTCCTGGAGACGCTCCTGATCGGCTTGCAGCTCCGCGGTCTGCCGCTTGAGGGTGTTCAATTTCCATTCCGCAAGTTTGACGAGCTGGGTCTGCACCGCCAAAATTCGTTTAGAAGACTTGAGTCGATCGCGCATATTTCATTTCCTTGAGATCCGCCGAGTGGCCGGCAACAAGTATCGAACCAAGTTGCTCACCCCGTCCGCAGCCATGAGCCAAATGCCTCCGTAAACATGTCGAGCGCCGGCGAGATCGTGAAGTAAAACAGGAAGCCGCCGCCAAAGAGCAGGAAGGGCGTACCGATAAACGTCACCGGAATTTGAGGAACCAGCTTGTTGACGATCCCGATCGCAACATTTGAGATGATGGAGAAGATGAGAAAGGGACTGGCGATCCGCAGCGTCAAAAGGAATGTCTTGGTCGTGCCATCGACAAGTTGCACCAGGCTGAGCCTGGCATCGAAACTGTCGTGAATAGGCAGAACGGTATAGGATGCGGAAAGGCCGCGAAAAACCTCCCAATGAAGATCGGTGACAAAAAGAAGCATCGTCGCGCCCAAGGTCATCATCGTCACGATCGCGGGTAGTCCTTCCGACTCGTCGACCGGCGCCCCAAGGTTCGCGGACAAGCCAATCGACATTGAAATCGCCATCCCCATCGTCTCGAGGGCCGTGAAGAATACACGACCCAGCATGCCAATGAGCGCGCCCTTGAGGGTTTCGGAGGCGATGATCGTAAACAGCGCGAAGGGGTCGGCCCTTTCGACGAGCGGCTGGACGTCGTCGAGAACGAGCGGCGTCATGGCGAGGGAAACCGCAATCGCGACAAACAACCGAGCCTGCACGAGAATGCGCGGGCTCGAGAAACCGGGCATCAAAAGCAGACAGCCCCCGATCCGGCAGAACACCACGAAAGCGGACAGGAGAAGGGCCGGCGC
>JARLIW010000094.1 GCA_031291515.1 Beijerinckiaceae bacterium
GCAGAAAGGCGAAAACCTCGTTGGAGGCCCGGCGCGGATTATCGGACAGACCGACGACGGCGATGGTCTTCACCTTCGCGAAAATCGCCTCGATCTCTGTATGGCTGGGGCTGAAACGCGCCATCGGGGTTCTTCTGTTCGATTAGAGTCGGACCGCCGAAATGTTCAGCCGCCCGTCACGCTCATATGGCGCGACGTGGACGGGCGCTCGACGGCGCGGTCGATCAGGAAATCGTGTCCCTTCGGCTTGCGGGCGATGGCTTCGGTGATCGCCTCATTGAGCAATGTGTCGCCGTCCGAGGCGCGCAAAGCGGCGCGAAGATCGGCGGCGTCTTCCTGGCCGAGACACATATAGAGCGTGCCGGTGCAGGTCACGCGGACGCGGTTGCAGCTTTCGCAGAAATTATGCGTCATCGGCGTGATGAACCCGAGCCGCCCGCCGGTCTCCGCGATTTCGACATAGCGCGCCGGGCCGCTCGTCTTATAGGCGAGATCCTTCAATGTGTAGCGGTCCATCAGATCGGCGCGGACTTGCGACAACGGCAGATATTGATCAAAGCGCGCGGCGTCGATCTCGCCCATCGGCATCACTTCGATCAGGGTCAGATCCATGCCGCGCCCGTGCGCCCATTCGATCATGCCGGGGATTTCGGCATCGTTGACGCCCTTGAGCGCGACCATGTTGATCTTGACCGCCAAGCCCGCGCTCTGAGCGGCGTCGATGCCGCGCAGGACTTGCGCCAAATCGCCCCAACGGGTGATCGCCTTGAATTTGTCGGGGTCGCGGCTGTCCATCGAGACATTGATGCGCTTGACGCCTGACGCGGCGAGTTCGCCGGCGAATTTGACGAGTTGGGAGCCGTTCGTCGTCAGCGTGAGTTCCTCGAGCGCGCCGCTTTCGAGATGTCGCGAAAGGCCGCGAATCAGCCCCATGACATTTCGCCGCACGAGCGGTTCGCCGCCGGTCAGCCGGATCTTTTTGGTGCCGCGCGCGACAAAGGCGCTACAAAGGCGGTCGAGTTCCTCGAGCGTCAGAAGATCCCGCTTGGGCAGAAAGTCCATGTCCTCGGCCATGCAATAGACACAGCGGAAATCGCAGCGGTCCGTGACGGAGACGCGGATATAATTGACATGACGACCGAAGGGGTCGACCAGCGGACTCGCGACGGGGGCGACGACGGCTTTGGCAACGGGACCGCTAGGGGTCAACGGTAAGGCGGGAACAAAGGTCATATCGGGTATATAGCGCAGACCGGAGGGCAAGAAAGCCCTTCTATAAGGATGAGAAATGGATTCTTCGCAAACAATTTGGCCAACCGAGATCAAAGTCGGCGACGGCGGCGCAATCCTCAAACTCACGTTCGACTCGGGTGAGACGTTTGCTCTCGCCGCCGAATATCTGCGCGTCATGAGCCCGAGCGCCGAGGTCCAAGGCCATAGCCGCAAGGAACGCAAGACGCTGGGCGGCAAGGCTCGCGTGAAAATCAGCGGGGTCGAGCCGGTGGGCACCTATGCTGTCCGTCTCAGCTTCGACGATCTGCATTCGACCGGGCTTTACACCTGGTCCTATCTCCACGAGCTCGGCGCCTCGCAGGCCACGATATGGGCGGATTACATCAAGGATCTGGAGACGGCCGGTCTGAGCCGCGACCGGCCCGGCGAAGCCCACGTTCACGGCGATAACCATTAACGAAAAGAACCAGATAAATCCGGTTCTTCATATTCTAGGAGAGCGTCCGCCGGGGGCCGGTCAGCGCTGAATGACGACCTTGGTGCCGACTTTCACATGCTCGTAAAGGTCGGTGACGTCGTCGTTGGTCATGCGAATGCACCCCGACGAGACCGCCTGGCCGATTGTCTCCGGCTCGTTCGATCCGTGAATCCGGTAGAGGCTGCTGCCGAGATACATGGCGCGCGCGCCCAATGGATTTTCAATTCCGCCGGCCATATGGCGCGGCAAGTCGGGGCGGCGGCGCAGCATCTGCGACGGCGGCGTCCATTCCGGCCATTCTTTCTTGGCGGAGATCGTTTTGACGCCACCCCAGGTGAAGCCAGGCCGGCCGACGCCGACACCATATTTCAACGCCTGACCATTGGGCAGAACGAGGTAAAGGCGTCGTTCCTGCGTCGAAATGACGATCGTGCCGGGCTTTTCGGAACCTTGATAGCTCACGATCTGGCGTTGCGGGGCCACCGCGAGTGGGCGGCCATCGGCGTCTGTCCGGGCCGAATTCGCCCCCAGGAAGTCGAACAGATCCGCGCGAACGGGGGCCGCGCCAATGACCGGCGCGAGCATTGTCAGGGCCGCGAAAGTCAAAACCTTATGATTCATAATCCGAGATCCTCCGTCGGCGGCGATGTGCGCCATTGATACGCGCAAGATATAATCTTGTCATGACGCGCGCTTCGGCGATAGGAGCAAGGCGCGGGCCATGGTCGGAATGGAAAGGTTGCCACGAGGCGACAAGACCATAGCGTCTCGCGCATTTTTGGTCCAGAAGGTCCCGATGCCGCTGCCCATTCCGTTGGCGATCGCCATTTACATCACCATTTGGTTCACCGTTTTGTTCGCGATTCTGCCGATTGGCGTTCGCTCTCAAGCGGAGGCGGAGGACGTCGTCCCCGGCACCGAACCGGGCGCGCCGGTCGCGCCGCGGATGCTGTTCAAAGCCATTCTGACGACGGCGATATCCGCCGTCGTGCTGGCGGTTTTGTTGGTCTATTTGAGCTGGGCGAAGTGAGGCGGCTCGCGGGACGGCGCGTCGCGTCAACGGTTTTCCCGCAGCCATGCCTTGCTTTGCGGCCGCGATCGGTCTAACTGCTCCTCATCTTGAGGGCGACACCGACCGGCGCGGACACATGTCCACGCCGAGCCCTTTGGACGATAGCTTGAAACTTCGAGAGCTTGAAACGTGGCATGTCCGGGTTCGCGTCCGGAGGCTTTTTCAAGAGCGCGTAGCTCAGCCGGTAGAGCATCTGACTTTTAATCAGAGGGTCTCGGGTTCGAATCCCGACGCGCTCACCACTCCATGTGGTGGGATCTCAATGAGTTTCGAAATCTCATGATGTTTGTCCTGTCGTGATGGACGGGTAACAGGCGAGAAGTTCGGGTCGCGACCTCCACATATCGTTCCCGCGTCCTCATTGAGCCGACCGTTGCAGGGCGGATTTCAATTCCTCGTCCAGCGCGCGCGCCTCCTCCGTGACCCGGTCGTCGCCAAATTGTCCGAACGGGCTTGATGGCTGGTCATATGCGAACGTGCATCCCCCCGACTCGTTCTCAAACAATGTCACTCGAAGGGGCGCGTAAAGAGCGGCCCGCGGCCAATGCTGGGTCATCTTCGTTGCGGTCAGCGGGTTGCCGATCTCGTACTGAGACATCTTTCGTCTCTTGCCGGCGGCGCGCAAGATTGCGCCGTGATCGCGCTTGAGGAAAATCAACAACGGTGTTTTCCCCACGCGCTTTTCAGCGGCTTCCAGTGGGGGGGTGGCATGGTTGACGTCGGCTACATCGTGTTTCCCGGGTTCCAGTTGATGGGCTTGACGGCGTCGGCCGCCCTGGAATTCGCCAACGAGACGGTCGGCCGGACGCATTACAAAATTACGGTGATGTCCGAAAAGGGCGGATCCGTGCCAACGTCGATTGGCATGCCGGTGGAAACAAAGGCGTTCGACGATACCGTGTTCGACACCCTGATCGTCGGCGGCGGCAGGGACCTCCCGCTAGCCTCGCCCGCGCTCGTCGCCTATTTGCGCGAGGCCGGCACGGGCCGGGCGCGCAGGGTCGCGGCCCCTTGCGTCGGCGCGTTCGTCCTGGCCGAGGCAGGGTTGCTCGATGGTCGCCGGGCGACCACCCATTGGTTTTATGCCCGCGAGCTTCAGGCGCGCTATCCCAAGGTCAAGGTGGAGGAAGACCGCATCTTCATCGGCGATGGACCGATCTGGACATCGGCGGGAATGACGGCAAGCTTCGATTTGGCTTTGGCCTTGGTCGAGATGGATCTCGGCGAGGACGTCGCCCGATCGGTTGCAAGAAAACTGGTCGTCTATCACCGCCGCGCTGGCGGCCAGTCCCAGCATTCGGCACTGCTGGAACTAGAGCCAAAATCGGACCGCATTCAAAAGGTCCTCGTTTTCGCAAAAAGCAATCTGCATACGCCGTTGTCCGTGGAGCAACTTGCCGAGGCCGCGCATCTCAGTCCGCGGCAGTTCAGCCGGGCCTTTCATGCGGAGACCGGACAATCTCCCGCGAAAGCGGTGGAGTATCGTCGCGTCGAGGCCGCGAGGATGTTGATCGAAGAGGGCCGGCATTCCATCGACGTGATCGCGCGGCAGGCGGGTTTCGGCGACCGCGAGCGGATGCGGCGCGCCTTTTTGCGCGCCTTTGGGCCACCGCCGCAGGTCCTTCGGCGTAACGCGCGGACGGCGGAAGTCGCTTAATCCTCGAATTGAGGCGTCGGCGAGCGCAAATTCGGCGACGTCAGGTGACGAGCGGCGTCACACCTTTGACAGAGTTCGGCAATTATTATATTACGATCGTACGCAATTTAAATGGGGCAGTTCCATGATGGTGGATCGCGAGTCTGACAAGCCGGCCACGACAAAGCGGATCGATCCTGCTTGGATGCTCACCGGTCCGATCATCGGACCCCTCATGA
>JARLIW010000327.1 GCA_031291515.1 Beijerinckiaceae bacterium
ATCGTCGTGACGCGCTCCGGGCATGCCGGCCCGGCGCCGGGGCTTTTTTACGCGGAAAGCCCCGACGAGGCCGTGGTCTTGGCGAGGAAACGCGCGGCGGCGATGGGCGCGGATGAGATCGTGCTGGTCGGTGGGGCCCAATTGTTCGCCGTCTTGATGCCGCAAGTGCGGCGACTGCGGTTGAGTTTGATCGACCTGGCGCCAGAGGCCGATGTTTTCTTTCCGGCGATCGATCCCGCGGTCTGGCAAGAGGTGGCGCGCGAGGCGCCCGCGCGTCATCCCGGCGACGAAGCCGCGTTTGTCGCGGTGGAATTCGCGCGCCGCGATTGAACCGGGACCGCATTGTTCTTCCCCGCGCGCTCCTATATGAGATCAGCCCGGACGGGCGACCGGGCCGCTGGGCGGCCCGGATTCTCGCGCATAAATTTTAAGGACCAGCATGCCTTGGAGCAGTGACGGGGAAAACGGCGGATCTTGGAAGCCGGGCAATCCCGGACCTTGGGGGCAGGGACCCAGCAGACAGGTTCCACCGGAGCTTGGCGACGTCCTGAAACGGCTTCAAGACATGTTCGCGAAGATGTCGCCAGGCGGCGGGAATGGTCTCTTCGCCCTGGGGATTGCCGCCGTGGCCGCCGTTGCCCTTTGGCTCGCGTCGGGCTGGTATGCGGTCGGTCCCAACGAAATCGGTCTCAACAAGGTGTTCGGCGCCTATAGCGGCAAGACGACGCCCGGTCTGAACTACAATTGGCCCTATCCGATCGGATCCGTGCTCAAGCTCGGCGTGACCGACCGTAACGCGATCAACGCCGGCTTTACGACGCGTCCCGATTACACCCATGCCAATGCCACGACGCAGATCGACATTCCCGAGGAAAGCTTGATGCTCACGGGCGATCAAAACATCGCCGATGTGAAATTCGTCGTGATTTGGCAGATCGATCCGTCGCGGCCCGAGGATTTCGCGTTCAACGTGGCCAATCCGCGCGACACCGTGAAGGCCGTGGCCGAAAGCGCGATGCGCGAAGTGGTCGGCCGGACCGAAATTCAAAAGTTGCTGACCGCCGAGCGCAAGAACATCGAGCCAGCCGTGCAAAATCTGATGCAGGGCGTGCTCAACGACTACAAAGCCGGTGTGCTGATCCTCCAGGTGCAATTGCAATCCGTCGATCCGCCAGACGAGGTCATCGCCGCGTTCCGCGACGTCACGGCGGCGCAGCAGGATCAGGACCGTTTGCGCAATGTGGCGCAGGCCTATGCCAACAAGGTCGTGCCCGAGGCGCAAGGCAAGGCGGCGGCGATCATCCAAGAAGCGGAAGGCTATCGCGAGCAGACCGTCGCCGAGGCCAAGGGCCAGGCGTCGCGCTTCGATCAAGTCTACGCGCAGTATAAGAAGGCGCCCGACGTGACGCGCGAGCGGATCTATCTCGAGACGATGGAGAAGGTGCTCGGCGCGGCCAACAAGGTCATCGTGGACAATCCCCACGGACAAGGCGTGGTGCCCTATTTGCCGCTGCCGGAACTCAATCCCGGCGCCAAGACCGGACAGGGAGCGGCCCAGTGAAACAGACCGGCGTCGTCGCCTTTTTTGTACTTCTGTTCGTCGCGGCCGTCGTGGCCTCCTCGGCGCTGTTTACGGTTCAGCAGACCGAGCAGGCCTTGGTGCTGCGCTTCGGCGAGCCGGTCGAGGGCCGCGGGCTGATCTCGGCGCCCGGCCTCCATTACAAGATCCCGTTCATCGAGGACGTGGTCATTCTCGACAACCGCATTCTCGATATCGAAACCCCCAATCAGGAGGTTCTCGCGTCCGACAATACGCGCATCCAGGTCGATGCCTTTTTGCGCTACCGGATCGTCGATCCCTTGCGATTTTATCAGACCGTGGGGACGTTGGAGCGCGGCAACAATCAGCTTGGCTTCATCCTCAATTCGGCGATCCGCCGGGTGCTCGGCGAGGCCGATCTGACGCAGATCGTGACGACGAAACGCCAGGATTTGATGAATCAAATCCGCGATCAGGTGAACGAGCAGAGTGTTCGCCTCGGCGTGACCGCCGTCGATGTCCGGATTCGCCGGGCCGATCTGCCGAAGCAGATTTCCGAACAGGTGTTCAATCGGATGATCACGGAGCGCAACCGCGAGGCCTCCGCGTTCCGGGCCAAGGGGTCGGAAGAATCGCAGAAGATCAAGGCCAAGGCGGATCGCGATATCGTCGTGCTTCTTGGCGAGGCGCAGCAGCAGGCCGATCAAGCGCGCGGCGCGGGCGATGCCATGCGCAACCAGATTTTCGCCGACGCCTATACCAAGGATCCTGATTTCTTCGCCTTCTATCGTTCGATGCAAGCCTACGATACCGCGCTGAAAAGCTCCGATACCCGGCTTGTGCTGAGCCCCACGAGCGATTTTTTCCGCTATTTCAAGTCCCCGGCGGGGAAAGCGGACGAGGCGGCGGCGCGGTAGAGCGACCGCCGCGTGAAGGCAGCGAATGGAGACGCCCCGGTCGATTGTCGGGACGTCTCAGCCAGCTTGCGGCATTTCACAATCCGGGCAAGCTTTGTCGCATCTCCGACAATATCATTGGGGACGCGGGGCGCGAAATGTTCCTGAAAATATCATGTTTTCAATGATTTAAAGTTCCGGCAGGGGGTGGCCCCGATCTCGCAAGAAGGAAATGCCCTTCTTCGTGAGAGAACTGCCATGACAGACGAAACCGTTCGCTCGCTCATCGTGACGAAAAAGATCGATGAAGCCCATAATATGGTTTCATTCGAGCTGGCCG
>JARLIW010000328.1 GCA_031291515.1 Beijerinckiaceae bacterium
GACAGCGGAAAGATACGTCGGCGATAACGAATTCATCGCCGGCGGGACATTCAGCGCGGCCGACATTGCCGCGTTTGATCTTATAGAGGAGAGGTAACAGAGCTTTCGACTTTGCGTCCCCGTAAAATTATGCCGATGCCGGGCAATAGCGGCACAGGCACCGCACGGCGGTTTCAGGATACCCCACGCGCATCATTTGGGAGAGCACGATATGTCCACCACCCGGCCAATCCGTCAGCCCGGTCCCGACCATCCGATCACCATCGAACCGCACAAAGAGCCTGTTACCGTCAGGGCGGGCGACCACGTCATCGCCGTGACCGATCAGGCGCTGGTGTTACGGGAGGCCAATTACCCTCCGGTCTATTACCTGCCGCGCGGCGACGCGCGAATGGACCTGCTCGCGCGGAGCGCGACGACGAGCTGGTGCCCCTACAAGGGCGAAGCCTCCTATTTTTCGATCCCCTCGCTCGGCGCGCGCGGCGTCGACGCGGTCTGGACCTACGAACATCCGAGCGCGCCGGTCGCGAGGATCGCCGATCATCTCGCGTTCTACCCGGACCGCGTCTCGATCGAGAACGAGCGACCCTGACGCGCGGCGTGATGGCGGCGCGTGTCCCGCCCTCGGCCGCGGACCACACCGTTTCGAAAGAGGACGAACCATGCTTGTCGACGGCAAATGGATGACGAAATGGCAACCCGTCCAGGCCACCGATGCCAACGGTGGCTTTGTGCATGGGGTTTCGCGCTTTCGGCATGGGATCACGCCGGACGGTTCCGCCGGTCCGACTGGCGACGATGGCTTCAAGGCCAGGCCGGACGTTGTCACCTCGACGCCGCGCCGACCCGCCCCTGGGCATCGCGCGCGGCTTTCGCGCGTAAGCCCGAGCAGCTTGACTCGGATCTAGCGGTGAGCGTCGTCGAACCGACCCCGAGCGAGGAGGGGCCATCCGCATGGGGATTCCAGAGCGGATGATGTCGAACCTCCCCGAAATCTCGGGCGATCTCGATCTGCGCCTGTCGACATTGATGCGCGCCGCCCAAGCCAATCAACGCGAGGCCTATGCCGAACTCCTCGAGGCCTGCTTGCCGCTCATCACGAGCGTTGGGCAACGGGCCGGCGCCACCGGCGACAAGATCGACGACATCGTGAGGGAGACGCTTGTCGTCGTTCACCGGGCGAGGCAGACCTATGATCCCTCGCGCTCGTTCGTCGCATGGCTGACGGCCATCGCGCGGCACCTTTCGATCGATACGATGCGGAGAGAACGACGGCGTTCGACCAGGTGAAATCGCTCTAGGCCCGGCGCCGAAACCCGATCGTATCGTCGATGACGGTGACCGGTCCGATCGGAATCTTCGCCGGGTTCGGCATATTGAGCCGTTCGAACTCGATCTTGTCGGCCCAGACCTTTCGCAAAAAGTCCGCGAAAACCTCGATGTTGAGCTGCTCGCCGGGGCAGCGCCGGTAGCCGAAGCCGAACGGCGCGTAGCCGGCGTGATCGCAAACCGGCAGCGGTTTGCCGTCGACGACGCCATAGACCGTTCCGAAGCCGCTGTTGACGATTTCAGCTTTCCTGCCGTCGCTGACCGGAAACGCTTTCTTATCGAACGGGCATTTGCTGAGTCCCAACGCCTTGACGTCGGCGTCCCTGTTCTCGGAGCTGGTCGGCGCGTCAATATAGCGGTCGGGATCGAAGTCGAGCGGATTGGCCCATTGGCTCGGATCGAAGCTCGCCGCCTGGTGCGGCGTGATCGCGTAGACATGGCGGTCGGCGCCGTGGACGGGATTTAATTCCTGCAGGCTCGAGATGCTCCCCGGATTCGGCGAGATCGTCCGGAACAGCTCCATGACGAAACGTTGAAGCGGCGTGAAGGCGCCAGGGCCGGCTTTGTCGGGGCCGCTTTCCATCGTCTTTTTAAACCACGCCTTCACAGCCGGATCGCCGCCATTCCGATCGAGCTTCAGCATGATGTTGTAGATCGTGTTGCCCCACTGGCTGAGCGCCACGAAATTGTGGAAGCTCTCGAAGACCACGTCCATTTGGCGGAAGTCCTCGCCCTGGCCGCCGTTCTTCGTCCAATAATAGACGAAGGTCTTCTCGGGATCCTTGATCTTCCCGTTCATGACGTCGGTGGTTCGCTCGTCGATCCACCGCTTGAGCGGCGCCCTGAGCGCGCGCACTTTCATGTAATTGTCGTAGACCGTCTCGAGCAGCGGGTCGCGAAAGCCCAGGACCGCGTTGAAGCTGTGCCCAATTTGGCGGACGCCGGCGGGGATCTCGTCACCCTTCACGCCCAGATGCAAATCCCAAAACAAATCGAAATAGCTGTCGAGATAACGCCGCATCAACGGCTTGCCGGCGTTCTTCGCATCGAACAGCTGATCGAAGAACGCGCGCACCTTGCCGGCATACATCGGATACAGATCGCCCGTGAGCGCGGACATGTAGATTTTCTTGCGCCGATTGTCGGGTCCGCGCTTGTCGAGGCCTAGAATAAAGACCGACAGGCCGTCCTTCTCGAAATTCGGCGCCCAGTCGTCATAGAGGAGGCCCCAGAGATCGTGGGGAATCGCGTATTGCTTGCTGAAAGCCGCGCCGATCAGGGGCAGCGACGGCGTTTCCGCCAGATAGAAGCTCGTGCGCAGGAAGGGCATCACGACATGCTCGACATAGGCGGGATCGTAGCCCATGGGGATCATGTCCGGCATGGGCGTCGCGGTCGGCGGCGCGGCGCCCGCGGTCTTGGGGCCCATCTGCGCGCTGGCGCGTCCCGCGCCCGCGGCCAGCAATCCCGCGATCCCGGTGCTGATCAGAAGTTCGCGGCGCCGTAGCGTGAAAGATGAATTCATTGGATTCTCCGGCGAATCGAGCAGGCGCTCGCGATCACGTCTTTTCTATCGCAATGAATAATACGTTGGTTTGACATATTTTGTTACACGCCGGTCGTCACAATCCGGGATCCGCCTTCCCAACAGCTCGATCGAGATCGCTCGCGGGAATGGAGCCGCCCTCCGCCTGGCCCGAAATGATCTCGACGCGGGGCGCGAGCGCGGCGGCCGCGTCCTCAATCGGCAATTTCAGGCACGACGGAAAGGGCGCCCCCGAGCGGCCGGCGAAAGAGTTCGGCGCAAGCCACGCCGGCCAGCGCGGCGCCGCCGCCGATGACATGGTAGGCCCGGACCGGTTCGCCGAGGATCACGATCGCCCCGAGCGCGGTGAAAACCGGCAGCAGGTTCATGAACGCCGCGCAGCGGTTCGGTCCCAAAATATGCACGCCGCGGACCCAAAGAAACGGCAGCACCACCGAGGCCAGCCCGCCGGCATAAGCGATGAGCGGCAGCGTCCCGGCATTGAGCGAGCGCTGCGGCCCCGGCGTCGCGAGGAACGCCGGAAACATGATGGCGAGCGCGCAAAGCGCCTGCACATAGGTGGATTGCCAACCGGCGACGGGCAGATTCCAGCGCTTTAAGAGCACGCCATAAAGCGCATAGACGAGCGCCGCCGCGAACATCAGCGGATCGCCGAGATGGACGCCATTGCGCAACAACGAAAGCGGCGCGCCGGCGCTCACCAGATAGACCAGGCCCGACAGCGACAGCAGGCCGCCGCCGATCATTCCGATGGTCGGCGTGTCCTTCAACATCAGGGCGCTGAGGGCAACGGTCAGCAACGGCGTCAGCGCCGTGAACACCGCCATGTTCGTCGCCGTCGTGGATTCGGCCGCGAGATAGGACAGGCTCTGGAACAGGCACATCGCGAGAAAGCCGAGAATCGCGAACTGACCCAGCCGCGGCCAGATGACGGCGCGGTTGCGCCATGCCGGCGCCGCGACGAAGCTGCTCATCAAAACAACGGCGAGGAGAAGACGATAAAAGGTGATCGCCTCGGGTCCGATCGTATGCGCCGACAGGCGCGAGACGATGACGTTTCCCGACCAGAGGACGATGGCAAAAAACGGATAGAGGAACGCGGTTTTGTTTGGCCTGGCGTTTTTCATGCGTGAAACCGTGAATTTCGGGATCGGTCCTCCACGCTAGAGAGTCGCCATTGGTTCGTATCGCGCTACTATGACATAAGCTGTAGAGATCGAGACATGCCGCGCGATATCACCACACGCCATCTGGATTATCACGAGACCGACCGCGCGATGGCCGCGATGGAGGTCGATTACCCCGACGGGTCGTCGACCGGGCGTCATTCCCATCCGCGCGGGCAGTTGCTCCATGCGATCGAAGGCGTCATGATCGTGCGGTCGCCGACCGCCTCCTGGGTTGTGCCGCCGAGCCGGGCGCTGTGGCTCGAGGCCGGTCTCGAGCACGACGTCCGCATGATCGGCGCGGTCAAAATCCGCACGGTGTTCGTCGACGACGGCGCGATGCCGAACCTTCCCGCGCGCACCTGCGTCGTCGAAGTCGCGCCCCTGCTGCGGGAGCTCATCGTCGCGGCGGTGAAAATCCCGCTCGATTACGCGCCGGGCGGGCGCGACGAGCGCCTCCTGCGGCTGCTGATCGACGAGTTGCGGGTGTCGCCCGTGCTTCCGCTTCATTTGCCCTTGCCCCGGGATCCCCGGCTCGCGCGGATATGCCGGGCAATGACCGAGCGGCCGGCCGAATCCGCGACGGCGGACGAATGGGGCCAACGATTGAACGTGACCGCCAAGACGATCCACCGCCTGTTCGCCAAGGAAACCGGGATGAGCTTCGCGCAATGGCGCCAGCAGGCGCGCCTCCTTGAAGCCCTGAGCCTGATTGCCCAGGGCAAGCGGATGATCGATGTCGCTTTCGACTGCGGCTACGCGAGCCAGAGCGCGTTCACCGCGATGTTTCGCAGACATTTCGGCGTTGCGCCCTCGGCCTTTTACCGCTGAGGCCCTCGACCGCCCGGCGTGGTCGCGCGGGAAACGCCGCGCCAAGACAGGACGGCGCGCGCGATTTCAAAAGCACGAGAATTTTGGCGGAGGGAGCGGGATTCGAACCCGCGATACGGTTTCCCGTATACACACTTTCCAGGCGTGCGCCTTCAACCACTCGGCCACCCCTCCGTCGCGACATCGAAGGTTTCGCCGCCTGCTGGAACACGCCCCGAAAGGGGGTCGCCAGAAGGGGCTTGCCATGCCGTCGCATCCGACCTTGGGGCCTTGGTCAAGGGCCTTGGACCTTGCGGCCCGATCGTCGAGAGCGCGCACTATAGTCATGCGCGGCGGCGGCGCAAGCGCCTTGCGCGCTCTTTTCCCCGGACGCCAGGTCCCGATCTAGCGGGCCGGCGTTCGCTCCTGTATCGACGGGCGGTCCTCGTTCTGAAATCGCGTCCCGCCTTGGAGCCCGCCCATGATTCTCGAAATCGTCACCATTTCCGTCAAACCCGGCCTCGAGGCCGAATTCGAGGCCGGCGTGGCCAAGGCAGTCCCGGCGTTCCAGACCTCGAAAGGATGCCACGGGCTCGAACTGCAACGCTCGCACGAGACGCCGAACCGCTATTTCCTGTTCGTGCGCTGGGAGAGCGTCGAAGCGCATACGGTCGATTTTCGCGGTTCGCCGCAGTTCCAGGAATGGCGCTCTTGCGTCGGCGCCTTTTTCGAAAGCCCGCCGCAGGTCGAGCATGTCGCGACCGCGCTGCATGGGTTCGGCGGCACGATCCAGTCTTGAGCGGGCGGCCCGGTCTCGTCGTTCCATCGAGTGGCAAACCCCTCCCAAGGGCCGCGCCGTCATTCCGGGTCGCCGGAGGCGAGCCCGGAACCTAGGACAACGGGGACGCCGGAAGCAGCGGAACCGTTCGGCAGCCCGATCTTTCGAGTTTCCTGGACCAACCACGTTGTCATGGGTTCCGGTCTCTCGCCTCCGGCTCGCCCCGGAATGACGCCCCGGCCC
>JARLIW010000095.1 GCA_031291515.1 Beijerinckiaceae bacterium
TCGTTGAAATAGACCTTGAGCGGCACGATCGTCATGCCTTCGCGTTCGACGCCATGCGCGAGCTTGGCGATTTCCTTCGCGTGAAGCAGCAGCTTGCGGTGCCGCTTCGGCTCGTGATTGAAACGGTTGCCCTGGAGGTATTCCGGGATCGTCGCGTTGATCAGAAAGACTTCGCCGTTGCGATCGACCGAGGCATAGCTCTCCGCGATCGTCGCCTTGCCCGCCCGCAGCGCCTTCACCTCGGTCCCGGCGAGCATCAAACCCGCCTCGAAGGTCTCGCCAATTTCGTAGTGATAGCGCGCCCGCCGATTGTCCGCGGCGATCTTAAACAAACGTTCGGGTTTTGGCGCCACCTCTGAAGTTCCTAACTTTTACGCAAACCGAGCTCTTACGCGATCCCGGCGTGGACCAAGGCCGCGCGGATCGCCTGCTCCGCCGCCGGGCCAGCCGTCAACATGGGGAGCCGCACCTCGTTTTGCATCTTTCCGAGAAACGAAAGCGCATATTTCGGCCCCGCGGGATTGGGGTCGGCGAACAAGGCCTGATGCAGCGGCGTGAGCCGGTCCTGAATCGACAAAGCCTTGCGGAAATCCCCGGCGAGACAGGCTTCTTGCATGTCGGCGCACAAACGCGGCGCGACATTGGAGGTTACCGATATGCAGCCATGGCCGCCATGCGCCATCACGCCGAGCGCGGTAATGTCCTCGCCTGAAAACTGAAGGAAGTCGGGCCCGAGCAGGCTGCGCTGCAGCGCCGTGCGCGCAAGCGAGGCCGTCGCATCCTTGACGCCGGCGATATTCTTCAGCTCGAACAGGCGGCGCATCGTATCGATCGACATGTCGACGACGGAGCGCGGCGGAATATTGTAGATGATGATCGGAATGCCGATGGCATCATTGATCGCCTTGAAATGCTGGTACATCCCCTCTTGGGACGGCTTATTGTAGTAAGGCGTGACGACCAGCACGCCGTCCGCGCCGGTCTTTTCGGCGAAGATCGCAAGTTCGAGCGCCTCGGCCGTATTGTTCGATCCCGCGCCGGCAATGACGAAAGCGCGTCCGTTCGACTGCTCGATGGTGATCTCGACGACCCGGCGGTGCTCGGCGTGAGTCAAGGTCGGGCCTTCGCCGGTCGTTCCCACCGGAACGAAGCCATGGGTGCCGTTTTCGATTTGCCATTCGACGAGTGCGCGCAGCGCATCCTCGTCGACCCGCCCAGACCGGAACGGCGTCACGAGCGCCGTAATCGATCCCGCAAACTTTACCCTAGTCGCCATACCCTGTCCTTCCGGCAAACGCCCGGCCGCGCAGTAACCGCCCATCCATTGAGCAAGAGACATAGCGCCTCGGCGGCGGAACGCAACATCCCGGCCATGTCTTGGACCGAAACAATCGCGTAGGATTTACGTAACCAAGTTGCGCGAAGCTTCGGCAAGAGACCGCAAGGACATAATGGCGACAAGCCCTGCCGCTATTTGCCCCTAAAATCGCGCGTCTTTAGGGGGCATGGTTGGCGAGAGGCCAGGACGGCGGAGTTCGAACCAACAGGCGAGGCATGACAAACACGCGGCGCAACCTGATGCTCTTGAGCGCAAGCCTTGTGTGCTTGTGCGCGATCGCGCCCGCCGAAGTCGCGGACGGCCGGCTTCCCCGCTGGACCAATATCCTCTGGGATCTTCACCAGGGCGCCGACCAAGCAGCGGGCTGGACCCATACGCTCGTAGCCAACCTCCGCTGGCCGCGCCTCGGACTGACCCCAACGCCGGACACCCCGGTCAAGACGGCGACTCATACGGCGGAGCCCAAGCCGCCCGCGTCCGCCGCGCCCAGCCCCTCGTCCCCCACGGAATCGAACGCTGTGGCCCTGAGCACGGGACGGCTTCGTGACCTCGGCATCGATCCCGCCGGGATTCAGGAAGCGCTGGACTCTTATCGCGCGGGCAATCTCGAGGCCGGCGACGGGACCGCGCGCACCCTCGCCGATCCGATAGTAAGAACGGCGCTCGAGTGGATGGCCCTTCACGACGACCCGGAGAAGGCCGGTTTGAAGCGGCTGAATGCCTTTCTCTCCGCCCATCCCGACTGGCCGGCGCGAAACTGGCTCCGGACGCAAGTCGAGGCCGCCCTGTTCCGGACCCAAGACATGGCGGCGATCCGGGCGGCTTTTGCGGCGGTCCCCCCTCATACGCCGACAGGCAAACTCGCCTTGGCGCGGGCGCTGCGCGCCCAAGGGCAGAACGACGAAGCCGCGAGAACCGTGCGCGCGCTTTATCGGGACGCCGATTTGACTCCGTTCCTCGAAGGTCGGATCCGAGCCGACTTCGGCGGTGATCTGCAAAAGGCCGACTACAAATATCGCGCCGACCGTCTTCTCTATAAAGACGACACGGGCGCGGCCCTTCGGGTGGCGGCCTTCGCGGGTCCCGACGTCGTGGCGCTCGAGCGAGCGCGGGCAACAGTCGCGCCAGGCGCCACCAGCGATAAGGCGATCGCCGCCAGCGACAAGGCCTTCGCGGCCGTTCCCCCCGATCTTCGCGCGGATCCGGGCCTGCTTTTGGCGCAGATCCAAAAATTGCGGCGCGCGGACAAGCCCCGCGAGGCCGCCAACCTCATGCTGGCCGCGCCTCATGATCCCAACTTGCTGATCGACCCGGACGAATGGTGGACCGAGCGCCGGGTTCTCGCGCGCAAAATGCTCGACATTGGCGACGCTCAAACAGCCTATCAAATTTGCGCCGGCCATTCCGCAAGCTCGCCCGAGGCGCGGGTCGAGGCGGAATTCCACGCCGGCTGGATCGCCTTGCGCTTCCTGAATCGGGCCACCGCCGCGGCCCAGCATTTTACCGCCGCCGCGCGGATCGCAACGTCACCGGCCTCGATCGCCCGCGTCGCCTATTGGCAGGGCCGCGCGGCCGAAAACACCTTGGACAAGGACGCGCTCCTTCAAGCCAAGAGTTTTTATGAAAGAGCCGCCGCCTATCCCTCCACCTACTATGGCCAAATAGCGCGCGAGGCGCTTGGACTGAAATCGATCCCGATGCACGTGGCCACCGACGCAGCCACGGGCGCGGCCACCGGCGTGGGGCGGGCGGAGGCGACCAATGTCATCGAGATTCTATTCGCCGCGGGCGAAAAGGACGCCGCCACGCAGCTTGCGGTCGATGCCGCGCGAGCCTTGACGGACGAACCCCAAATTGCCGCTCTCGCCAATGTGATCAAGCGCCAGCAGGATGCGCATCTTTCGTTGACCATTGGCAAACTCATGAGTCTGCGCGGCTTTGCCGTGGACGATCTGGCTTTCCCGACCTTCGGCATTCCGCGTTTCGAGCCGCTCGGAAATTCCGCGCCGACGTCCGTGGTCTATTCCGTGGCGATGCAGGAGAGCGCGTTCAACCCAACCGCGCAGTCCGGCGCCGGCGCCAAGGGGCTGATGCAGATGATCGATTCGACGGCGCGCCAGACCGCCGAGAAAGCCGGTCTAGCCTTCAGCGAAGCCCGTCTTCTCAGCGACGCCGCCTTCAATGCCCAGCTTGGCGCGGCCCATCTGGGCGCGCTCCTGGCCGGACAAGGCGGCTCCTACATTCTGACCTTCGCGGCCTATAATGCAGGCGGCGGCCATGTCCGGGACTGGATCGCGAGCTATGGCGACCCGCGCGACCCCGGCGTCGATCCGATCGATTGGGTCGAGCGCATTCCGTTCACGGAGACGCGGAATTACGTCCAACGCGTGATCGCCAATGTCACGATGTATCGCGCGCGCTTCGCGGAAAACGAGCCGGTCCAAAACGGTCCCCCGGACCCGAAGAAAGTCGCGCAAGCGAAGTTTTAAAAGCCGGACGATATCGGCTTTAGAGGCTCGCGGACTCGCGTGGACCGACGAGGCACTTCAAGCCTTGTTCAGGGCCTCGCCGATGGCCCGCACGACATGGTCGAGCGAATAGGGCTTGGGCAGGAAGCATTGCATCTTGCTATCGAGAGCCGCGGCGGGACAGCGGCGGCCCGAGGTCACGACGACGCCAATCTCCGGCCATTGCCGATGGATCCGGCCCGCCAGCGCGAAACCATCGATCAGCCCCGGCATTTCGACATCGGTAAAAACGACCCGCACATCGCGATGGGATTCGAGCAGCTCGAGCGCCTCGTCGCCATTGGCGGCTTGGATCACCGTAAAACCAGCATCCGTGAGGACATCGGCGTTGACCCAGCGGATCAAAGGCTCGTCATCGACGACGAGAATGAGCGGAGGCGGCGCGGCCAAGGCGGTCTTCATACCCAAACCTCCACGACCAAGAGCGTCCGTCCTCTCGGTCAGCATCCGAGCGGGACGCCTCTCGTTAGAACATCGAGCACGTTTATTGCGCGGGCCGGAGTGGCCTTCGCGGCGCATGTTCAAAAGCCGTAGGGCAAAACTCCGCCAACTAAGTTAAGAGATTGTTACGATTTGGGGGACGTCCCCATAAAGTCACGAATACGCGGCTTCGGCCACGGCTGTAACGTCTTCAAAAGAGAGCGAGTTCTTATCGCTTTGGCGATTCCCCCCAAGGGAACGCGTCTCGAGACTCGAAGACCGTATTCGGACCGCGTCGCGCCAAGGGAGACTGGATTGGAAACCGCAAACCCAAGGGAAAAGAGCGTCCTTTACACCGCGCTGGACGGGCTTCGTCTTCATCTGCGCGACTATGATCCCGGTTCGGCGCGCCGCCCGCCGGCCGTCTGCCTCCCCGGCCTCACGCGCAATGCCGATGATTTCGCCTCGCTCGCGCGCGCGCTCGCGTTCGACTCGGCCACGCCCCGGAGGGTCGTCGCGTTCGATTATCGTGGCCGCGGACTTTCCGCTTACGACCCGGATTGGCGCAATTATAACCTCGCCGTCGAGCGCGGCGACATTCTCGGCGGCCTCGCTTTGCTCGGAATTGAAAAAGCGCATGTCATCGGCACCTCGCGCGGCGGACTTCAGATTCTGAGCATGGCGGCGGAGCACCGGACGTTGTTTCAATCCGTCGTGCTCAACGACATTGGTCCCGTTTTGGAAATCGCGGGACTCGCGCGCATCAAATCCTACATCGGTTCGACGGCGCGGCCCCGCGATTACGCCGAGGCCATTGCGCTGTTGAAAGCAGGCGCCGCTCGCAATTTCCCTGGCTTGAGTCCGGCGGAGTGGCGGATATTCGCCGCTGCCGTGTTTGGAGCCGACGAAGCGAATTTGGCGCCCCGCTACGATCCAGAGCTCGCGCATGCGCTCGACAGCCTCGATCTGAACGAGCCAATTCCGGATCTTTGGGCGCAATACGACGCATTGAATGGTCTACCGCTGCTGACCATTCGCGGCGAGATGTCGGACCTGCTCTCCCCACAAACGTTCGCCGCCATGGGCGCGCGGTGGCCGGGATGCGAATTGCTTGAAGTGCCGGGTCAGGGCCATGCCCCGCTGCTCGCCGATTCCCGGTCCATCGCAACGATCGAGGCTTTTCTCGCCAAGGCGGATTAGGCGTCTTGAGACGCTCGCTCGATCTGCTCGACCGCGTCGACAGTCGCTTCGAATGTCAGAAGCGTCGAAGCGTGGCGCGCCTTATAGTCGCGGACAGGCTCCAAAACCGCCGCTTCGGCCCAAGCGCCCTCCGGCGGCGGCCCGTTGTCCTTGAGCATGGCCCGCACGCGATCGCGCACGGCGCGAAGCTCGGCGCCCGTCGCCCCGATGACATGCCGGCCCATGATCGAAGCCGCCGCCTGCCCCAGCGCGCAAGCCTTCACATCCTGAGCAAAATCAACGACTTTACCGTCGCGCATGGCGAGATCGACAATGATCGTGGAACCGCACAGCTTGGAATGCGCCTTGGCGCTCGCTTGGGGTGCGTCAAGGCGCCCCTGGCGCGGGATATTGCCAGCAAGCTCGAGAATACGTTGATTGTAAATGTCGTTCAGCATGGTTTTTTTAAAAGATCTGTCCCGATGACGCGCGGCCACAGTTCCTATATAGGAAGAACGCCCCGCGTGACGAGACCCATTCGCGTGGCGCAGTCGCCAGCACAATTCAGGAAAGGCTTGGCGTTGCCGATAAACCCTAACGTGGAGGCGCCACATGGACGATGTGGTTAAGTCCTTGCTGAATCGTGCGAAGGCTCGTCCGAGCCGCGAGGAAGCCGAGGCAGCAGTGCGTACCCTCATTGCCTATACTGGCGACGACCCGGACCGTGAAGGTCTGCTCGACACGCCGAGCCGGGTCGTGAAGGCCTACGACGAGTTATACAGCGGCTATCGCGCGGATGCGGCCGAGGCGCTCGCCCGAGTCTTCGAGGACGTGCATGGATACGACGATCTCGTGCTGGTGCGCGACATCCCGTTCGCCTCGCATTGCGAACACCATATGGTGCCCTTCACCGGACTGGCCCAAATCGCTTATTATCCGAGCGCGGACGGTGTCGTCGGTCTGTCCAAACTCGCCCGCGTGATCGATATTTTCGCGAGACGTCTGCAAACGCAGGAAGCGATGACCGCACAAATTCTCGATGCGATCGAACAGAACCTGCGGCCGCGCGGCTGCGCGGTGATGATCGAAGCCGAACATATGTGCATGTCGATGCGCGGCGTGGGCAAGCACGGCACCTCGACATTGACGACGCAGTTCTCCGGTCTGTTCAAGACCGATCCGGCCGCGCAGATGCGGTTCTTCACCCTCGTGCGGCAAGGCGCGTCGCGCTGACGCCGCGATGATCGCCGAGATAGACTCACCATGACCGCCTCGATCTCCAAGGCCGAACTCGAAGAGGGGACGGATTTTCGTCCCCGTTTCGACCGCGATGGCCTCATCGCCTGCGTCACCGTCGACGCGGGCGATGGCGCCGTTTTGATGCTGGCGCATATGAACGCGGAAGCGTTGCGGCTCACGCTCGAAACCGGAATCGCGCATTATTGGTCTCGCTCCCGGCAAAGCCTTTGGCGCAAGGGGGACACCTCCGGCCAGACCCAGACGGTCATCGAGATCCGGACCGATTGCGACCAGGACGCTCTGTTGATGCGCGTCAAACCCGGCGGGGACGGCGGGGCCTGCCATACCGGCCGACGCTCCTGCTTCTACCGCGTCCTGCGCTCGGACGATGGGGCGACGCGTCTCACTCTCGATCCCATTTAAAGATTCGTCAGCGCGCAACTTGCCTGGGTGCGAATTGTTCTCGAAAAGCTAATCATGTTCTCAAGGAGTTGGCCGGCGGCCCTCCCGCCTCGATCATTTTAGCACCTTATTTAGGCACACGGACTTAACCTTATTGTCCCGGCGCGCATCGTCCTCTTCACTCCGGAGAACTCGCGGAATCTCTGCCATGACAATACCGCTCCATCCTCATCATTTGCACGGTCATCCCACCGCCACGGCAAGACGGCCCCGACGGATTGGCATTGCGCTTGGTGGCGGCGCGGCACGCGGATGGGCGCATATCGGCGTGATCCGCGAATTGCTTGTGCAAGGCGTCGTCCCCAGCATCGTGGCCGGCACGTCGATTGGCGCGATCGTCGGCGCGTCTTATGCCGCCGACAGGCTCGACCGGCTCGAGGACTTCGCCCGCTCACTCAGCGTTCGCCGCGTTTTGACCTTGATGGATTTCTCCTTCGCCGGCATCGGCCTCGTCAAGGGCGACCGGCTACGGCAACAGTTGCAGCACGATCTCGGCTGCTTTTCGGTCGAGACGCTGCCGCTGCCGTTCACGGCGGTCGCGGCGGAAATGGCCACCGGTCATGAGGTCTGGCTCAGCAAGGGCGACCTCGTCGAATCGCTACGGGCGTCTTACGCGCTTCCGGGCCTGTTCGAGCCCGTTCACATCGGCGGCCGCTGGCTGTTCGATGGCGCCGTCGTCAATCCGATTCCGGTTTCGGTCTGCCGGGCCATGGGGGCCGATCTCGTCATCGCGATCAATGTCAGCGGCGATTGCGACACGCGTCCCGCCCCTGCCCCAAGCCTGGATTCGCTGCTGGCGGGAACGGCAAGTCCGAATGCCATGGCCACCGCCACGGCAACCGACGACGCCTCGCCGATCCAGCAAAAGCGGCGCCTCCAGCGGCCCAGCTTTTTCATGAAGCAGACGAATAAAGACGCTCCCAGCATCGCCAATGTCATGATGGAAGCGTTCAACATTACGCAAGAGCGGATCTCACGCTCGCGCCTCGCCGAAAATCCTCCGGACATTATGATCAACGCCAAGCTTAGAAGCTGTGGGATGTTCGATTTTCACAGGGCGGCAGATCTGATCAGCCACGGGCGCTTGGCCGTCCACCAAGCCATGCCGGAAATCGAGGCGCATCTGACCGGAAGCTTGAGCAATCTGATCTAGAGTTTTGCGCGCCGGTCGGGACATGCCGCCGCGCGCTCGAGCAAGCGGCGCCCATCCTTTCCCGCGACCGAGAAGGAAAAGGCGCCGGACCCGTGACGGCAAACATTACGCCGTGGCGATATATTCTTTCAGCTCCGAATGCTCTTTCTCGATCTGGGCCAAGCGGTGCTTGATCGCGTCGCCGATCGACACGATCCCGACGAGATTGCCATCCTTGACAACCGGCATATGGCGGAACCGTCCATTGCTCATTTTTGTCACAACCCCGAGAACGGTTTCATCTTCCTCGGCCGTCACGACATTGGCTGTCATATAGTGCGAAATAGGATCTTCCAGAGCGTCGGCGCCATGGAGCGCAATGGCGCGAACGACGTCACGCTCGGAAAGGATACCTTGCATCTTGCCATCGGAACTGGCGATCACGAGCGCGCCAATGCGTTTGGCGGCAAGAACATCAATAACGTCCCGGAGCGAGTTGTGCGGCAACATCGTGACGACGTCGCGTCCCTTGGTGCGCAGAATTCGGGCAACGGTCATAAAGGCCTCCCTTTAATCCAGTGTCATAAAGACATCTTCAAATTAGGTATTAAGATGCACCGTCAATAGGGGAACGGCAACAGGCGCCTAGGCGCGGCCTATCCCTCAATGGTATGGTCCGGCCGTTCAACTGGTCCGGCATCTTATGGACGCGCGTCGCGCGTTCCCCTCTGCAGTGGATCGAGGAAGCACAGATGAGCAATGACGACACCGTGGGCGCGGAGACAAGCGAACTTATTTCGGGGCCCGCGGCCGATGCAGGCGTCAGCACCGGAAGTGGCACCGTGAACGGCGAATCGTCGCCGGCCGCCGCTATTGCTCTCATGGACCAGATCGGCGATCTCGCGGACCGGCCGGGCGAGCTGTCCCAGTCCCCCCACCGGTTCATCAACCGGGAATTGTCGTGGCTCGAGTTTAACCGCCGTGTCTTGCAAGAGGCCTCGAACCGCAACCATCCGTTGCTCGAGCAGCTCCGTTTCCTGTCCATCTCCGCCAACAATCTCGATGAATTCTTCATGGTGCGGGTTGCCGGGCTTCGCGGTCAATTGCGCGAAGGCGTGACCGAGGTTTCCGACGATGGGCTGTCGCCCGCGGAACAACTGGTCAAAATTCGCGAGGGCGTGACCCATCTGGCCGCGGAACAGCAGCGGCGTTGGCAGGAGCTGCGCGGCGAGATCGCCAAGGCGGGGATCGTCCTCGTCGATCCCGCCGATCTGACGGCCAACGAAGTCGAATGGCTCGAAAATCATTTCACCACGCATGTCTTCCCGGTGTTGACGCCGCTGGCAATCGATCCGGCTCATCCGTTTCCGTTCATCCCCAATCTCGGTTTCTCGATCGCGTTGGAACTGGTGCGGCCTGGCGACCGCAAGCAATTGCGGGCACTGATCCGCTTGCCCGCCAAGATCGACCGCTTCGTCCATCTGCCCTCGGCCGAAGGCGGACCCCAGCGTTTCGTCTCGAACGAGACCATGGTCGGCATGTTCACCCAGATGCTGTTTCCCGGCTATCTCCTCCGAGGTTCGGGCGCTTTCCGGGTGATCCGCGACAGCGATCTCGAAATCGAGGAAGAAGCCGAGGATCTCGTGCTTCTGTTTGAATCCGCGCTCAAGCGCCGGCGCCGCGGGTCCGTCATCAAGCTCGAATTCGACAGCTTGATGCCCGATAGTTTGCGCACGTTCGTCGCCGACGAGCTCGACGTCATCCCCGACGAAAGCTTCGTTCTCGACGGCATGTTGGCGCTCAACGAATTGTCGGAGATCGTCTCGCTCGACCGGCCGGACCTCAAGTTCAAGCCGTATAATCCGCGCTTCCCCGAGCGCGTGCGCGACAATGGCGGCGACTGTTTCCTGGCGATCCGTCAGAAGGACCTCGTGGTTCATCACCCCTACGAATCCTTCGATGTGGTCGTGCAATATTTGAATCAGGCGGCGCGCGACCCCAATGTCGTCGCGATCAAGCAAACGCTCTACCGGACCTCCTCGGATAGTCCGATCGTCAAGGCGCTGATCGAGGCGGCGGAAGCGGGCAAGTCCGTGACGGCCCTGGTCGAGCTCAAGGCGCGGTTCGACGAAGCCGCGAACATCCGCTGGGCGCGCCATCTCGAACGCGCCGGCGCGCAGGTCGTGTTTGGTTTCATCGAACTGAAGACGCACGGCAAGCTGTCGATGGTCGTGCGGCGCGAAGGCGGCGCGCTGATCACCTATTGCCACATCGGCACCGGCAATTATCATCCGACGACCGCGAAGATTTACACCGACGTTTCGTTCTTCACGGCGGATCCCGCCATCGGGCGCGACGTCTCCCGCATCTTCAATTTCATCACCGGCTATGCGGAACCTGTCGGCCTCGAACGGCTGTCGGTCTCGCCGATTTCGCTGCGCGCGAAATTCATGCAAAATCTCGAAGCGGAAATCGAGCACGCGAGGGAAGGCCGCAAGGCCTCGATTTGGATCAAGTGCAATTCCCTCGTCGATGCCGATATCATCGATGCGCTCTACCGCGCCAGTCAGGCGGGCGTGCAAATCGATTGCGTGGTGCGCGGCATTTGCTGCCTGCGGCCCGGCCTTCCCGGCCTGTCCGAAAACATCCGGGTCAAATCGATCATCGGGCGTTTTCTGGAGCATGCGCGCATCTATTGCTTCGGCAATGGACATGCGCTGCCGCACCCCAAGGCGCTGGTCTATGTCTCCTCGGCCGATTTGATGGCGCGCAATCTCAACCGCCGCGTCGAGATCATGGCGCCGATCCTCAATCCGACGGTTCACGAACAAGTTCTCGATCAGATCATGGTCGCGAACATGCTCGACAATCAGCAGTCCTACCGCGTATTGCCAGATGGCTCGAGCACGCGGATCGGTCTGCGGCCCGGAGAGGAAGCGTTTAATGCGCATTCGTATTTCATGACGAATCCGAGCCTTTCCGGCCGTGGTCAGAGTCTCAAGGATTCAAGCCCCCGTCAGCTCTTCAAACGCCTGGAGAACCGCGGCCCCGCATGACGATCGATTTGCAAAGTCTTCATGCGGCTTCGGCTCGGCGGCCGGTTGCCATCGTCGATATCGGTTCCAATTCGGTGCGGCTCGTCGCCTATGACGGGCTGGACCGCGCGCCTTTACCGATGTTCAATGAAAAGGCGCTTTGCGCTTTGGGCAACGGCGTGGTGACGACCGGAAAATTGTCCAAGCCAGGCATCGAAAAAGCCCTCGTGGCGCTGCGGCGCTTCAAGGTCATGGCGGACATCCTCGGGGTCGCGCAAGTCTATGTGATCGCCACGGCGGCCGCGCGCGATGCGACCAATGGGCCGGACTTCCTCGCGGCGGCCCGAGACGCTCTCGGCGGCCGAGACGTGACGCTTCTTTCGGGCCCGCGCGAAGCGGAGCTCAGCGCGCTCGGTGTGATCTCCGGGGTTTACAAGCCCGATGGAATCGTTGGCGATCTCGGCGGAGGCTCGCTCGAACTGATCGACGTGCGAAACGGACAAGTCGGCGCGGGCGTGACGCTGCCGCTCGGCGGCCTCGCGTTGATGGACGCGTCGGGGCGCTCGCCCAAGGCCGCCGCCAAAATCGCGCGGGACGCGTTTGCGCGATGTGAAATGCTGAGCGCGCTGAACGGCCGCACGTTTTATGCCGTGGGCGGAACATGGCGCGCGCTCGCCAAACTGCACATGTTGCAATCGAAATATCCCGTCCGCGTGATGCATGGCTATACATTGACCGCGCGCCAATGCGCCGATCTGGTCGATCTCGTCGCGCGCTCGGAACCAGGCGTCTTGCCGTCGATCGAGGCGGTCAATTCGGCGCGGCGTCCGCTGTTGGCCTATGGCGCGATCGTGCTCGACGAATTGCTGCGCCGCGCCCGTCCCAAGGAGATCGTGATCTCGACATTCGGGGTCCGCGAAGGACTGCTCTACGAGGCGCTCGATGCCGAAAAGAAAAAGCAGGACCCGCTTCTCGTCGCCGCGACGAAACTGAACCGCCTGTTGTCCCGCTCGGCGGATTTCGGCGATGATCTGCTCCGCTGGACCCGTGACTTTATCGGCTCGTCTGACCTCACGGAGACTCCCGAGGAACGGCGCTTGCGCGACGCGGCTTGCCTTTTGTCGGAAATCAATTGGCGCGCCCATCCCGACTACCGCGGCCACGATAGCGGCAATGCCGTGATCAGCGCCCAATTGCCGGGCATCGATCATCCTGGACGTTTGTTCCTGTCGCGGGTGGCGTCGCTGCGCTATCTCGGCATTGACGAGAGCACCGCCGTGGCGCTGGGCGGTCTCGTGTCGCCGCGCTCGGTTGAACGCGCCAATATTTTGGCCGCCTCGATGCGCGTTGCCTCGATCTTGGCCGCCGGCATGCCCGGCGTCCTCCCGCGCACGCCCATGCTGTGCGCCAAGGGCCGGGTCACCGTGAACCTGCCGAAGGAACTCGCCGGCCTGATGAACGACCGGTTGCTGTCGCGCGTGAAGCAAGTCGCGAAGCTCTTGACGCTCGACGTCGAGGTCAAGATCGGGAGCTAGCGCGGTCCGGCCGCGACGGTGAACGAGCCCGGTATGCCGCCGTTGATAGGGAAGCTCGCGGCCGTTACGAATCCGGCATCGTCACTTGCGAGATAGGCGGCGGTGGCCGCGAGTTCCTCGATGGTCCCGAAACGACCCATCGGCATATGAACAAAGCGACGGGCGGTCTCCTCGGGACCGATGCGGTCGAAGGTCTGTTTGAGCTGGGGTGTCTCAATAGGACCGAGCGCGAGAGCATTCACGCGCACGCCGCGCCGAGCGAGCTGGACACCAAGATCGCGGGATAGCTGTTCCACGCCGGCCTTCGCGGCGTTGAAAGCCATCTGGGCCGAAGCGGCGCCCATCCCCGCCAGGAACGACGCGGTGTTGATGACAGAACCCTTCGGGGAATCATGAGCCAGCATGTACGGTATGCCGTGCTTGCAGCTGAGCCACGTCGTGGTGAGATTGCCTGTGAGCACGCGATTCCAGGTCTCAAAGCTCGTTTCGAGCGCCGAGTGATCCTCTGGATCGATCAACCCGGCATTGTTGTAGATAACGTCGATCCGCCCCAGCTCGCGATGGACACGTTCATAGACGGCGGCGACCTGCGTCTCGTCGGCAAGATCGGCCCGAAGCGAAAGCGTGCCGACGGAATGCTCTTTTCGGTCAATTCCAACGACGGTCCCACCTTCATCGGCGAACCGCCGCGCAACGCCTTCGCCCAGGACACCCACGACCCCCGCGACCACGCAGATGCGGCCCCGCAGCCGCCCGTTCTCTCTCGCTGTCATAGACTTGATCCTTCTGGAAGGCGGGGTCTCGTAAGCCCGCTCTGGGAAGTTCGCGGTTCGCGTCGGAACGGCCATGTTGGGTCAAAGGCGCCCAGCGTTCAACCCGCCAAACTTGATGAAACCGGGGGTACCGGCTCGGAACCCACCGCCAAAAGCCGCTCGCTGTAAACCGGCCTTGCCTAGAGACCACCCGTGACGAGCATCGCGCTGATGGAACCGACAATGGCGCCGACGATGAGCACTATCAAAGCGATCGCCTGGATCATGAATCCGGTGCCGCGTTTTTTGGGATCCTCGACATAATTGAGCATGTAGATCGCGCGGCCGATGATCCAAACGACCCCGAGAAGCGCCGCGAGATATTCGCCCCAATAGAGCGAGAACAACCACAACGAAACGAGGAAGACCGGCAGGCTCTCCAATGTGTTCATCTGGACGCGATAGTGCCGCTCGAACGTCGGATCGCCAACCACTGAAGGGGCTTTGAGACCGGACGTTCCGCGCGCGCGGCTCACGCGAACCATCATGAACATATAAAGGAGCAGCGCCAGCAACGTCACCAGCGCGGTCAGATTGATCGGATGCATTTCGAGTTCCCCAGCGGAAGCACGTTCGTAGCACGCGCGCCGTGATAAAGGCAGCCGCCGATCGCCACGAATTCGACGCCACGCGGCGCGGAAGCCTTAACCCGTCGGCTCCGCGTTCTCTTGCCATTCCAACGTCACCACCTTGCCGCGCTCCAAGGTCAGCGCGAGACGGCCGTGCTTGAGTTCGAGTGCCTTGACCCCAAACAATTCGCGCCGCCAGCCCGAAAGCGCCGCGACATCGGCATTGTCGGTGGTCGCGATCGCTTCGAGATCGTCCACGGTCGCGATCATCTTGGCCGCGACGCCGTGGCTTTCGCTGACTTGGCGCAGCAAGACTTTGAGCAGTTCGACGGTCGCGCCGCCGCCCGCCGAGCGGCGGTCGCGCTCGATCTTGGGCAGGGTTTTGGGGTCGCGCTCCAAGCCGCGTTCGATCGCGGCGAGGATATCGACGCCGGCTTTCGAGCGCTCCATCCCGCGCGGAAACGCGCGCAGATCGGCGAGCGCCTCGGCGGTGCGCGGCGCGGCCAGCGCGACTTCGATCATGATGTCGTCCTTGAGCACGCGCGAGCGCGGCACGTCGCGCCCCTGCGCCTCGGCCTCGCGCCAGGCGGCCAGTTCCATCAGAACCGCGAGGTCGCGCGGCTTGCGCGCGCGGGCACGGTAGCGCTCCCAGGCGCGTTCGGGATGCTGCTCGTAGGTCGCCGGCGCGGTGAGCGTCGACATCTCGTCCTCGAGCCAGGACAAGCGGCCGCTGGCGCTCAGCTTGGCCAGCAGAAACTTGTAGATATCGCGCAGATAGGTGACATCCGCGATGGCATAGGTGATCTGCGCGTCCGACAACGGACGGCGCGCCCAATCGGTAAAGCGCGAGGATTTGTCGAGCCCAACCTTGGCGACGGTCTGCACGAGATCGCTATAGGATATCTGATCGCCGAAGCCGCAGACCATCGCCGCGACCTGGGTGTCGAACAAAGGCGCCGGAATCATCTTGGCGAGATTCCAGAAAATTTCGACGTCCTGGCGGGCGGCATGGAACACCTTGACGATCTTGGGATCGGCCATCAGGGCGAACAAAGGCGCAAGGTCGATTCCCTCCGCAAGCGCATCCACCGCCGCGGCCTCGTCCTCCGAGGCGAGCTGCACCACGCAGAGCTTCGGCCAGAACGTGGTTTCGCGCAGGAATTCCGTATCGACGGTGACATAGGGATGGGCGGCAAGGCGCTGGCA
>JARLIW010000329.1 GCA_031291515.1 Beijerinckiaceae bacterium
CGCGAAATCCCTGTTCTAGCCGTGCGACGCGTCGTGGTTCCGCGCCTTGACTGAGGCCGGCCCGTACCGGGCCGTCTTTCACGACAGCCTGGGCTCGACCAATGACGAGGCCATGGCGCTGGCGCGCTCGGGCGAACGCGGGCCGCTGTTCGTTGTCGCCGAAAGCCAGACCGGCGGGCGCGGACGGCAGGGCCGGGTCTGGTTCTCGCCGCGCGGCAATCTCTATGCGAGCTTCCTACTCAGCGATCCCGCGCCGCTTCAGGCGCTGCCGCAGCTTGGCTTTGTCGCGGGCGTCGCCTTGGCGCGAGCCTTGCGCGCGCTGTCGGGCGGCGGCGAGCGGCTGCGTCTCAAATGGCCCAACGACATTCTGTTCGAGGGCGCCAAGCTTGCCGGAATTTTGCTCGAAAGCACGACTTTGCCCGACGGCCGGGTCGCCTGCGTCATCGGTTTCGGCGTGAATTGTCAGTCGAGCCCGGACGGTCTCGCCTATCCCACGAGCCATATGACCCAGGCCGCGGGGCGTTCCATCGCGCCCGGCGACGTGCTCGCGGCGCTCGGTTCGAGCCTCCAAACCCAGCTTGACCTTTGGGATCGCGGCGCTGGTTTTTCAACAATTCGGCAAGCATGGCTTGCTATCGCGGCCGGGGTCGACGACATAATCACTGTAACAAGTTTTTCGCGCGTGGTGACGGGCCGCTTTGCCGGCCTGGATGAGACAGGGCGTTTGCTCGTCGAAACGGAAGGCGGCCGCGTCGTGATCGACGCCGGCGACGTCTTTCTGCATGGCGCGACACGAGACATGATGACGTAAAAGGGTGCTTTAGAGGATTTTCCAAAAATACTCTAACTTAATGAAAAGAGAGCGGTTTTTAACCTAGGGCGTCGTCCTGGGAGGAACGTTTCGGCCGCTCCGATCGAGGCTTGAAAGGCTTTTCTGGAATGAATGAAGTGACGGACGAACTCGTATTCGTGCCGCTCGGCGGACTCGGCGAGATCGGCATGAACATGGGGCTTTATGGTTTTGGCTCCGCGCGCAAGAAGAAGTGGCTGATGGTCGATTGCGGGATTTCCTTCGCGGGACCTGGACAGCCCGGCATCGACATCATCGTGCCCGATACCGCTTTCATCGAGAAGATGAAGGGGGATCTCCTCGGCATCGTGATCACCCATGCGCATGAGGATCATATCGGCGCCGTGGTCGACCTGTGGCCGCGTTTGCGCGCGCCCGTCTATGCCACGCGCTTTGCCGCGGGCCTGCTCGAAATCAAGAAATTGTCCGAGCCAGGGGCGCCGCAAATCCCGATTCACGTCGTGGGGCAGGGGCAATCCGCCGAGATCGGCCCATTCGCGGTCGAATTCGTCGCGGTGGCGCATTCGATTCCCGAAAGCTGCGCGCTGGCAATCCGCACGCCGCTTGGCACCGTTGTCCATTCTGGCGATTGGAAGATCGACGATTCGCCGGGCGTGGGGCGTCCGACCGACAAGGTCCGCCTCGCCGCGATTGGCGACGAAGGCGTGTTGGCGCTGATCTGTGATTCGACCAATATTCTGCGCGATGGCGTCAGTCCCTCCGAGGCGGAAGTGGCGTCGGCGCTGCAAGAGGTCATTAGCCAGGCGAAGGGCCGCGTCGTCGTCACGACCTTTGCCTCGAATGTCGCGCGCATGCGGGCCGTGGCTCTGGCGGCGCAGTCGGCCGGCCGCAAGGTCGTGCTCGTCGGTCGCGCGATGGACCGGGTCTCGAGCGTCGCGCGCGAATGCGGCTTTCTCGATCAGGTCCATCCGTTCCTCTCGGCCGACGCCTTTTCGCGTCTCCCGCGCGACCAGGTCGTCGTGCTCGCCACCGGCAGCCAGGGCGAGCCGCGCGCCGCGATTTCCCGGATCTCCGAGGACGAGCATCCCGCCATTACTCTCGCGCCGGGCGATCTCGTGATCTTTTCGTCGCGCACCATTCCCGGCAACGAGCGGGAGGTGGGCCAAATCATCAACAATCTGATCAAGCAGGGCGTCGAGGTCCTGACCGACCGCACCGCCTTGATTCACGCCTCGGGCCATCCCCGCCGCGGCGAGGTCGCGCAATTCTACGATTGGGTGCGGCCCTATATCGCGATCCCCGCCCATGGCGAGGAGATCCACCTTTCCGAACATCATGCCTTCGCGAAAGACCGTGGCGTGCCGCATGTGCTCAAGGTGCGAAACGGCGATATTGTGCTGCTGGCGCCGGGCGAACCCGGCGTGATCGGGCAAGCCGCGCATGGCAAACTCGCCAAGGACGGCAATCTGCTCGTGAAGCTCGACGACGAGGCGATGCGCAATCGTCAGGCGCTCGCCTTCGCGGGGATCGTGACCATCGCCTTGGCGATCACGGCCAAGGGCGACATGGCCGGCGTGCCGGATGTCGTCACCAATGGCTTGCCCTCCCGCGCCAAGGATGGATCGGCCATGGACGCCTTGATCGACGCCGCCCTGTTTCAGACCTTCGACAATCTGCCGAAGCAAAAGCGGCGCGATGCCGATCTCGTCTCGACGGCGATCGAAAAGGCGGTGCGGGGCGCGGTCAATCAGGCCTGGGGCAAGAAGCCCGCGGTGAACGTGCTCGTCATCGAGGTGTAAGACGTGATCGGCCGCCTCAATCACATCGCCATCGCGGTTCGCGATCTCGAGAGCGAGGCGGCCCGTTACCGTGACGTGCTCGGCGCCAAGGTATCGGCGCCGCAAGCCTTGCCGGAGCATGGCGTCACGGTGGTCTTCGTCGAGCTCCCGAACACCAAGGTGGAACTGTTGCAGCCGCTTGGCGAGGACTCGCCGATCGCCGCCTTTCTCGCCAAGACCGGCGGCGGGATGCACCACATCTGCTACGAAGTCGAGGATATCCTGGCCGCGCGCGATGCCTTGCTCGCGAAGGGGACCCGCGTGCTCGGCGACGGCACGCCGCGCCTCGGCGCCCATGGCAAGCCCGTCCTGTTTCTCCACCCCAAGGATTTTTCGGGGA
>JARLIW010000330.1 GCA_031291515.1 Beijerinckiaceae bacterium
AAAAAACAGCGCGCCGATGCCTTTGAGCACCCCGCTCTTGAACAAAGCGGCGAATGTGACGAATCCGGCGAAAACGCCAAGAGCGTAAAGCCCGGCGAGAACGGCCAATGCCAGCGCCAGGGCGGCGAAGCGCGAAGTCCTTGTCATGGCGCGCGCCCGGCCGTTTGGTCGAGGAGGCCGGCGACGGGGATGATCCGAACGCCGCTGGATTCGTAGTCCGGCTTCGCTTGCCAGATCCAGGACGAAGGTTGGCTCCAAACGGAATCGTCGGAGGTCACGACCAGTTCGTCGATATGGTTTTTTGTCGCGCGGTCCTTGACCTCGGCGGCGGAGAGCCGGCCCTCGAAAATGGGCGCCAATTCGCCGAGCCGCGCGGAGACCAAATCGAAATCCGCGCCGAACAGACTTCCAAACCGGTCGGACACGGCGACGGGATTGCGGCTGTAGAGGCCGAACGCGGTGGCGCGCGTCGAGACGCTGGGCGCGTGCGGATTATGCTGCAGAATCGCTTGCTCCGGCAGATTGGCATTGGCCCAGGCATAGGCGAGGCGCAGCGCATGTTGGGTGTCGGCATTGCCGGCAAAAACCTGCACGGAATGCGGCAGCACCGGCAAGAACGCGTAATAGGCGCGCAGGCCGATCAGCGCATAGAGCGATGTCGCATAGCCGGTGCCGAGCAGCGCCTTCATGGCAAGCGGTATTTGTTTGGGCGGGAACCGTTGCAGCCAAGCGGCGGTCCACATCAACCCCGCCGTCATGGGAAATAGCATGACGCGCCAACCGAGATCATTGTTGAAAATGATCGATCGCAAAAACGATCCGATGAACAGACCCATGAAGGCGCAGATCGTGATCACGCGCGCGAGTTCGTTGGGCGGCTGTGTTTGTGGACGCGCACGCCAATAGAGCCAGGCGCCGGCAAAGAGGACGCCGAATCCCAAGAAATAATTGAGCGGCAGGCAGAGGAACCGCGCCACGTTCTGCATGATGCCGGGGGGAAACAGCCCGTCGGCGGGCCGAAACGAATGGACCGTGAGGGTGACCGGGATGCCGCCGTCGCGGCCGGCGCTCAAATCGTGGAGTTGCGGCGCCGCGAGGACAAGGGCGATCAAGCCGATGACCGCCAGCGCCGCCACCGCGCGCCAGCGCCGTTCGGCGACGAGAACGACGAACCAGAAGGCGGCGCCGGCCGCGGCCGCGAACGTCACCCAGATCGACAATCCCAGTGCGGAGGCGAAGGCCATTGCGGCCAAAATGGCCGGGGCGGCGCTTCGCCGGAGATTTTTTCCGAAGCCATCGACGGCCGCCATGAAGCCGAACAGGATGGCGATCAGCGCCGTCGTATGATGGGGAACCCAAATCACGGATTCGAACCATCCGGTGATTTGCTCGCTCCAAGAAGCGGGGTCGGCCACCCATTTTCCCGTCCAGAGGCCGATGATCAAGACCGGCACGATATCGAGCCCCGAGGCCGCGAGAATCAGAAGCACGAGTTTTGACCGGCGCGCCGGGTCCGCTTGGGGCAGATACCCGCCGCGTTCGAGAACGAGCCGCATGACCGCAAACAGGCCAAGGCCCGTCCAAAACGTCAAGCCGCCCGTGGCCGCCTTGGCATCGGCCCATCCGGCGCAAAGTCGTTGCGACAGAGCGGCGACGGTATAGAAGAAATAATAATAGCTGACGCGCTCGGGCCGCAGGAAAAACGGATCGAGCGGCGGCGCGCCGCTGTCGTGGATGGCTTGCACCGTCGCCGCATGTTTGACCGTGTCGAAACTCGTGAACGGTTGGTAGAGGATCGAGCCGGTGTCGAAGTCGATCCATTCGAACATGACGACGGCGAACCAGAGCGCCGTGAGCGCGAGGACGCTGCGCGAGGGCGCGACGCGCCAATGTGTCTTGAACGCCAGGACGAGGGCGAGGGCCGCGAGCCCCAGATTGAAGGCGAGGGCGCTGTCGAGGCCGGCAAAACGCGCCGCCATGCTGTCGAGCAGCGGCAACAGAGCGGAGCCCGTGATCAGTCCGGTCAGGATCTTTTCGGACATCGGGGCCTGCCGGAAGCCGAGCGCGTCGAAACAAAACGCGAGGGACATTCCGGGCAACAAGAGAATCAGGCCATGGGAGAGGACCGAAAGCGTATAACCGCCGGCGTCGACGAGAGTGAAATTCATCACGCGCCGATCTTCCACATGTTTGGCGTTCTCCAGGATGCCACGGGCGCTCGACCCTGGTCGCGCGGGATTCTACTGGTCGAGCGTTAACGTTTCGGGATGTTGGGCCTTGGTGCCGGGCGGGCGTTTAGCGCAATTTGATGGTCTCACATGAACGGTCCATGGTGGGACCGCGAGGGAAGCACGCGTGACGCAGGATCGGCGGCGGGATCATTCTGAGGCGCCGCGAGAGGAGCGAGACCTCTTCGTCCGGGCCGGCACGCCGGCGTTCCGGCGCATGAGCTTGGCTCTGGCCGCGGCGGGCTTCGCGACTTACGCGCTTTTGTATTGCGTCCAGCCGCTCTTGCCGGTTTTTTCGGCGGATCTTCATCTCGCGCCCAGCGTGTCGAGCCTCTCGCTCTCGGTCACCACGGCGATGTTGGCGGTCTCCATGTTAGCGGCGGGCCGTCTCTCCGATGTGCGGGGCCGCAAGCCCTTGATGGCGATTTCGCTGTTCGCGGCCGGCATTTTGACGGTGTTGGCGGCCTTCGCGCCCAATTGGACGCTGTTTTTGATCATCCGGGCCCTGACGGGCGTCGCCATGGCCGGGGTCCCGGCCGTTGCGATGGCCTATCTCGCGGAGGAAATTCACCCGCGCGATCTCGGCGCCGCGATGGGTCTCTATATCGCGGGCAATGCCTATGGCGGCATGTCGGGGCGGGTCCTCTCGGGCGTGATCGCCGACGCCACCGGCTCTTGGCGGATCGTGCTTGGCGCGCTCGGTTTCATGGGGATCGCGGCGGCGGTGTTGTTTGCCGTCCTGTTGCCGCCGTCGCGCCGTTTTACGGCCGAGCACGGCCTGTCGCCGGGCCATCTCGTCCGCGCTTTCGCGATTCATTTTCGCGATCCTGGCCTGGTCCAGCTCTTTCTTGTCCCGTTTTTGCTGATGGGGGCCTTTGTCACCACGTATAATTATTTGAGTTACCGGTTGATCGAGCCGCCATTCGACCTGTCGCAATCCTTGTCGGGCGCGATTTTCCTCGTCTATTTGCTGGGTGGCCCCGCGTCGGCCTGGTTCGGGCGGCTTGGCGCGCGCCATGGGCGCGGCCGCTGGATGGGTCTCGCCATGGCCCTGATGCTCGCGGGCTCGGCGTTGACGGCCTCCGCCAATATCGTGGCCACGATCGTGGGCATTGCCGTCTTCACATGCGGGTTTTTTGGCGCGCATTCGATTGCGAGCGGTTGGGTCGGGCGCCGGGCGCAGGTGGCCCGCGCCCAAGCGGCCTCGATCTATCTGTTCGCTTACTACGCTGGCTCGAGCCTATTCGGATCGCTCGGCGGGCTATTCTGGTCGCGCTTTGGCTGGCCCGGAATCATGGTCCTCGTCGCCATCCTGATCCTGGCGGCGATGGGCCTCGCTTATGGTCTGGAGGCCGGCGAAAGGCGGGACATGCAAATGGCGGATTAGCGGTTCTTGCTTGGTTCACCGCGCCCGCACAAGACGTCGCGCGGGAGCCTCGTGCCGCGCGGCGGAAGGGCCTCGTTCGTGGCCGAGTTGGAACCGGTTCATGAGAAGATCGAGACCGGCGGTCTCCCGGACCATCTCTTGGCTGATCGTGGCCGCTTGTTGAACGATCCCCGCATTTTGCTGGGTCACCCGATCCATGTGGGAGACGGCCGTATTGATCTCGTTCAGTCCCGTCGCCTGTTCGAGCGCCGAAGCCGCGATCTCCGCGACGACGTTACTGATATCGGCGATGTTCGCGATGATCTTCTCGAGGGCTTCGCCGGTTAGACCCACCAGGTGAACCCCACGATTGACATGGTTCGAGGATTCCGAAATCAGCGACTTGATTTCCTTGGCGGCCTCGGCGGACCTTTGTGCCAGCGCGCGCACCTCGGAGGCGACCACCGCAAAGCCGCGTCCGGCCTCGCCGGCCCGCGCGGCCTCGACGCCGGCATTGAGCGCCAGAAGGTTCGTCTGGAATGCAATTTCATCGATCACGCCAATAATTTGATTGATTTTATTGGATGATCGCGCGACGCCGTTCATCGTGTCGACGGCGTCGCGGACGATTTGGCCGGACTGTTCGGCATTGGTTTTCGTGGCCCCCACGACTTCGCGCGCATGGGTGGCGCCATCGGCGGTGCGCCTTACCGTGGTCATGATCTGACTTAAGGCGGCGGCGGTTTCTTCAAGACTTGCCGCTTGTTGTTCGGTGCGGCGCGACAGGTCGTCCGCCGTCGTCGCGATATTCCCGGTTCCCGCGCGGATCGTCGAGCTGGCCGCGACGGTTTGCGACAGCACGCTTTGAAGTTGATCGACGGCCGCGTTGAAATCCTCGCGCAACTGATCAATCGCGCCGGGCAATTTCTTCTCGATCTTGCAGGTCAGATCGCCATTGGCGAGCGCGGATAGCGCGGCGCCCAAGCTCGAACAAGCTTCCGTCAGTTGTCCGGCGACTTGCTGGGATTGCTCATCCCGTTCCTTTTGCAGTGTCGCTTTCGCTTCTTGCTCGGCCGTCGTGTCGCGCAGCGTTTCGATCACGGCGACGACCTGGCCGTGCGCGTCGAGAATGGCGGAGGCGTCGAGGATCAGATACCGCTTTTGCGACAGCATCGGCATATTGCACCAATTCTCGGCTCTGCGCGCGTTCTTTTGACCTTCGTTCAACTGGACGGCGTAGAGGTTCTTGCTTTTTGCTTCCGCCACCATGTCCGCGAAGAACAGGTCCGCCAGACACGGACGCGGTTGGTCGTAAAACGCGCGCCAATGATCGCGTGTATTCAGGAGCCGCGCGGCGGGCACGCCGGTTAGCTCTTCCGCCGCTTTGTTCCAAAGCACGACGCGTCTGTCTCGATCGAGGACAAATGCCGGAACGACCATGGTTTCAAGGATGTGAGCCTCGGGAGGCACACCGCCGCCTTTGTCTCGTCTTCCCCGGAAAAAGCGCATCGGCAGACGTTCCCTATCATTGTCAAATCAATGAATTATTCGAATATTTGAAGGCTGTTTCTTTTAAAAAACAGTTAAGTTTGCGATGCTGACTGTTGATTTGCTCCCATACAAAGGTCCAATAGCAACGGGCTGGGCCATGGCGTCTGTATTGGCCTACGCTGAATACGGACATCCGTCCCTGTTCTTCACGAATGTCTCCGGCTCGGACTGCCTCCCGCGTGGAAAGGGTTGGCGCGGCTCGCATCAGGGCGCTTGTCCACGGCGATGTTCCGTCGCCGGATCAGGGGGGCGGGATGGGAATGTTCCCTCCATCCCGAATGGAGGGGATCGAACGCCGATCTTGACGGGTTTGCCGAGTTGCAAAAGCAAGGCCCGGATCACTGGCTTGCTTGACTCCGCGCCGCGCTGGTGCGAACTCGCGGTCCCATGAACTCACTTTTTCTTATGTGGCCTCAATCATGAGAGCTTTCGTTTTTCCGGGGCAGGGCTCGCAGTCCATCGGCATGGGCAAGGCCCTCGCCGATCAATTCGCCTCCGCCCGCGCGGTGTTCGACGAGGTCGATCATGCGCTCGGGCAAAATCTATCGGCTCTCATGTTCGAGGGCGCGGAGAGCGACCTCACGCTGACGGCCAATGCGCAGCCGGCGCTGATGGCGGTGAGCCTTGCCGCCGTCGCTGTGCTGAAGGCCGAGACGGGCCTCGATCTCAAGCGCGATGCCGCTTTCGTGGCGGGGCATTCGCTGGGTGAATATTCGGCTCTGGCCGCCGCTGGATCGCTGAGCTTGGCGGATGCCGCGCGGCTCCTGCGGCTGCGGGGTCAAGCGATGCAGGCGGCGGTTCCCGTCGGCGCCGGCGCGATGGCGGCCTTCATCGGGATCGAGGCCGAGGCCGCGCGCGAGATCGCGGCCGAGGCGGAAGCCTCGGGGGCGGGGGTCTGCCAAGTCGCCAACGACAATGGCGGCGGCCAAGTGGTTGTCTCCGGGGCGGCGGCGGCCGTTGCCCGGGCGATCGAAATCGCCAAGGCGCGCGGCGTGAAGCGGGCGATTCCGCTGCCGGTTTCCGCGCCGTTCCATTGCTCCTTGATGGGCCCCGCCGCCGAAGCGATGGCGGAGGCGCTGGCCCATTTCGCCATCCAGGCGCCAGAGGTGCCGCTTGTCGCCAATGTGCTTGCGGCGCCCGTGAGCGATCCCACTCAAATCCGCGATCTGCTCGTGCGCCAGGTGACCGGGACCGTGCGGTGGCGCGAGAGCATGATCTATATGGCGGGGCAGGGCGTGACGCTGTTCGTCGAATGCGGCGCGGGCAAGGTCCTCTCGGGTCTCGTCAAGCGGATCGCGGAGAACGCCACGGGACTGCCTGTCGGCACGCCCGCCGATATTGACCTTTATAAAGCGCGCGGCGCGGTTTAAACGCCCGCAGGAGATTTTTGACGATGTTTGATCTTACGGGAAAAACCGCTCTTGTGACGGGCGCCAGCGGGGGTATTGGCCACGCCATCGCCGTAGCCTTGCATGCGCAAGGCGCCACCGTGGTTCTCTCGGGCCGGCGGCGCGAGCAGCTCGATGCGCTCGTCGCGGAACTCGGCGGCCGGGCCTTTGCCGTGGCTTGCGATCTTGCCGACAGCGCCGCCGTGGAAGGCTTGGTGCCCGCGGCCGAGGCGGCGGCGGGCGCCCCGATCGACATCCTCGTGAACAACGGCGGCGTGACTCGCGACAATCTCTTCATGCGAATGAAGGACGAGGAGTGGGACAACGTCATCGCGGTCAACCTGACGAGCGGCTTCCGGCTCGCCCGGGCCTGCCTCAAGGGAATGATGCGGCGGCGTTACGGCCGCATCATTTCGATCACGTCGATCGTGGGCACCACGGGCAATGCCGGCCAGGCCAATTATGCCGCCTCGAAAGCCGGGACCACCGCGATGATCAAGGCGATCGCCGGCGAGGCCGCGACTCGGAACGTGACCGCCAATTGCGTCGCGCCGGGCTTTATCGAGACGCCGATGACCGATGTGCTCAACGAGAAGCAGAAAACAGCGATCCTAGCCTCGGTGCCGATGCAAAGGCTCGGGCAGGGCAGCGATATTGCCGCGGCGGTTGTGTTTCTCGCGAGTGCGGAGGCCGCCTACGTCACCGGGCAAACCCTCCATGTAAATGGTGGAATGGCAATGATATAAATACGTTAGATGATTTTGCGGCCGGCGTTCATGGTGCTCGCCATGTCCGAATAAGTGTGGTAGTGACGCCAACTTGGATTGCCGGTCAGTTTACGAAAACCCGTGAAAAGGGAAAGTCGAGGCTCGACGGCGGCTTTTCCGGTCTCTAGTGAAGATGTCGCCAATTTGGAGTCTGCGAATACCGAGAAGGCGCTGGGGTCGTGGCACCAGTGGCATGCAGTCTCTCACGACCCTTAAGGATGAGGATTAAAAACGATGAGCGAAGTCGCCGAGCGCGTAAAGAAAATTGTGATCGAACACCTTGGCGTCGATGCCGACAAGGTTGTCGATGGCGCCAATTTTATCGAAGATCTTGGGGCCGACTCGCTCGACACCGTCGAGCTCGTGATGGCTTTCGAGGAAGAGTTTGGCGTGGAAATCCCTGATGACGCCGCTGAAACGATTCTGACGGTCGGGGATGCCGTCAAGTTCCTGGAAAAGGCGACCGCGGCGTCCTGAAACCTGGGCGCTTGGGCGGCTCCGGAAAACCTTCCGAGCGTCGTGGAGTGTCCAATCCAAAATCCGGCCCTCGTTTCGGCTTTCGTGTCCGCATTGATTCAGCCCTGAAAAAGCGGACGATGCGGGTGCGGGACACGGTTCACGTTGGTGCGGCGCCGTCATGCCCACGTGATGATTTCCCAAGAAGGTCGTGGGGTTTGTTGATCGCGGAAATGCTCTCGCGGCTTTCAAAGGAATGGCTTCTTATTACTTTGGCGGTCCCCTCCAAGTGATAAGCGCGGCAGCCGAAACACGGGCGTTGTTTGCCGTCCCGGCGTTTCCACCGGGATGAAACGCACTCGAGAGCCTTTTCCACTTGAGTGAACACACTCAGGTGATAAGAAGAAATCGCTCTGTCTTTAAAAAATTGAGCGTGCTCCGAGAGCGCCGGTCTGGCGTTCCTGGGACACGCTCTTGGATACCTTGGACGTTCTCTCGTCAAGGCTCGCGGCGGTGCCGTGACGTGGGCGGGAGGTGTAACTTCCATTAAATCATCAAGGTCGCGTATGCGAAGGGTTGTCGTTACAGGTCTGGGATTGGTCACGCCTCTCGCTTCCGGTGTCGAGGCGACGTGGGGGCGTTTGCTCGCTGGCGAAAGCGGCGCGGGCCCGATCCAAGGGTTTCAGTCCGATGATCTCGGCTGCCGGGTCGCGATGCAAGTGCCTCGCGGCGATGGCAGCGACGGCACGTTCAATCCAGACCAATGGATGGAGCCGAAAGACCAGCGCAAGGTCGACGATTTCATTCTTTTTGGGGTATCGGCCGCCACCCAGGCGCTCGCCGACGCCAATTGGAAGCCGGAAACCTACCAAGACCAGATCGAGACCGGGGTCCTGATGGGCGCGGGCATCGGCGGACTCGGCGGGATTTACGAGCAGTCGCTTGTCCTCAACGAGAAGGGACCGCGTCGCGTCTCTCCGTTCTTTGTCACCGGCCGGATCATCAATTTGATAAGCGGCTATGTTTCCATTCAGCATCAATTGCGCGGACCAAACCTCGCCGTGGTGACGGCTTGTTCCACGGGAACCCATTGCATCGGCGACGCGGCGCGTCTGATCGCCTTGGGCGATGCCGAGGTCATGGTGGCCGGTGGCGCCGAATCGACCGTGAATCGGCTGGGGATCGCGGGATTCACCGCCTGCCGCGCGCTTTCGACAGCTTTCAACGACCGGCCCCAAGAGGCGTCTCGTCCGTTCGATCGGGACCGCGATGGTTTCGTCATGGGCGAAGGCGCGGGCGCCATGGTCCTCGAAGAATATGAGCATGCCAAGGCGCGCGGCGCGAAAATCTACGCGGAAGTCGTCGGCTACGGCATGTCGGGCGACGCTTATCACATCACCGCGCCGATGGAGAGCGGTGACGGCGCGTTCCGCGCGATGCAAGCGGCGATCAAACGCGCTGGAATCACGGCGGGAGATATCGACTATATCAACGCTCACGGCACGTCGACGCCGCTTGGCGACGAGATCGAACTGAACACGGTTCAGCGCTTGATCGGCGAGGGCGAGAACGATGTGTCCATGTCCTCGACCAAATCGGCGGTCGGGCATTTGCTCGGGGCCGCCGGGGCGGTCGAAGCGATTTTCTGCGTGTTGGCGCTACGGGATCAGATCGTTCCTCCGACGCTCAATCTCCACAATCCTCCCGACTTCACGCGGATCGATCTTGTTCCGCTCGAGGCGCGGAAGCGGAAAGTCGACTATGTCATGTCGAATTCCTTTGGCTTCGGCGGCACCAATGCGTGCTTGATCTTCACGCATCCGCGCTAGGGTATGTGCCGAGAAAGTTAAAGACTTTTTTGATCGCGGACATGGTCGCGTTGCTCGCGCGGTCCAAGCGGACAGCGTTCTAAGGCTCTGTCTTTTCGCCTTATTAGCGCTTAAGCGCTATGTGATAAAAGTTGAGCGGATTTTCGCTTGCCCCCGCTTTTGCCATAATGGCGGTTACTGTTGAGCTGGGTCGTTGACCCGGTGTGAGAGGATGCGTAACGCGCATGAACGCTTTGCTTCCCCCCACCGGTCAAGAGAACGTGCCGCTTGATCCGGACCGTTCCTCGGCAAATCGGTATTCGCTCGGTCGTAGAATGACACCACAAAGTCCCAACGAAGCGCTTCAACCGGAAGCCGCGCCGCCGCCACCGCCCCTGCCGCCGCGCCCGAAGCGCAGGCGTCTGTCGGCGCTGAGCGGATTCTTGTCCTTTGTGCTGATCGCGGCGATCGGCGCCATGGTCGGGATCGTGTTGGGCGAAGCGCGCTTGCGCGAGCCCGGGCCGCTCGCCGTGGATAAGGTCGTGTTTATCCAGAAGGGGTCTTCCGAGGACATTGTCGATAAGCTCGCGGAAGAGGGGGTCATCGATAGCCCTATCGTTTTTCAGATCGCTCTGGCCCTCAAGAATCTGAGCGGCGACAAGGAGCGGCTCAAAGCCGGCGAATATCTTTTCAAGCGCCAGGCGAGCGTCGACGATGTGCTGGCCACGCTCGTCGCCGGCAAACAAATTCTGCATGCGATCACGATTCCCGAAGGCCTGACCAGTCAGCAGGTCGTCCAGCGTATTCATGACAGCGATGTCCTGACGGGCGAAATCCGCGACGCGCCGAAGGAAGGCTCGATTCTGCCGGAAACTTATAAAGTCGCGCGAGGCACGACGCGCGCGGAACTGCTCCTCAAGATGAAGGACGATCAGCGCCGGGCCGTCGAACAGATCTGGGCGCGGCGGGCGCCTGATCTTCCTCTGCGTTCGCCCTACGAACTCGTGACGCTGGCTTCCATCGTCGAAAAGGAGACCGGTAAGGCCGACGAGCGTTCGCGCGTCGCGGCTGTGTTCATCAATCGTTTGAAAAAGCGGATGCGGCTGCAATCCGATCCGACCATCGTTTATGGCCTGGTTGGCGGGCAGGGCACCCTGGGCCATTCGATTTCCCGCGCCGAACTCGATAAGCCGACGCCTTACAATACCTATACGATCGATGGTCTGCCGCCGGGGCCGATCGACAATCCCGGCCGCGCCGCGCTCGAGGCGGTCGCCAATCCCTCGCGCACGGCGGACCTCTATTTCGTCGCCGACGGCACGGGCGGGCATGCGTTCGCCGAAACCATCGAGCAGCACGCCAAAAATGTCCAACGTTGGCGTCAGTTGGAACATGACGCCAAGGAAAAGACGACAAACGACATCGACAAGGTCGAGCCCTCCGCCGTTCCCCTGGTTCCCCCCAAGTCCAATCAGCGCACGGATGCCTCGGGAAGCGTTTTCGGCGGCTTGCCGTCGCGTTCCGACGTGACCGAACCCAAAATGCACGTGCTTTCGTTCCTCGATCCAGCCGCGCCCGTGTCCCTGAAAGCTTTTTCGTCCATGGATTTGGACGGCGCGCGCCGAAAACCGGCGGTCAAGGAGAAGCCGTCCGCGCCTCTCTCCTTCGGTGCGGGGTTCGATCCGGATGGCCTTTCGATCAAGGGCGCTCGGCCGGGTCCCGGCGCGTTGGACGGTCCGGTCGATTCCGTCAGCGACGATCCCAGTCCTGGTGCGCCGGACGGCGTCGCGAAATCGGCCGGCGCGAGCGGCGACGAGGCGCGGAATGGCCCCGCCAAGCAGCCGCCCGAGCATCCGAAGATCTTCGATGTGTCCGAGGGCACGGCTCTCGATCCGCTGCGCGCGAAGGACTATGATTTGAACTCGGCGAAGACGGTTCCGGTCCTTGGGACGATGCCAACTCCATGAACTCCCGCTTCGCGCCGGACCGCCACTGTCTCTGACCTGAAGTCTCGAACGCCCATGATCAACAGCATGACCGGCTTCGCCACGGCCGCCGGCTCGACGCCAAACGGGCGTTGGTCTTGGGAGATCAAGACCGTCAATGCCAAGGGCCTCGACGTGCGATTGCGCGTGCCACCGGGTTTCGATGCGGTGGAAATCGAGGCGCGGCGGATGATCGGCGCGCGGTTGGCGCGCGGCTCATGCCACGCCACCCTCGGCATCGTCCGCGAGGCGCCCGCCACCCAGGTCCGAATCAATATGACCGTCTTGCGAGCTTTGATGCGCGAACTCGACGCGATCACGGTGCCTCCGACGATCCGTTCGGCATCCCTCGATGGAATCTTGTCGCTCCGCGGCGTCATCGAGACGGTGGACGCGGCGCCGGACGAGGCGGGGCTCGAAACCTTGCGCGGCGAGTCCCTTGTCGGTCTCGATCAGGCCTTGATCTCCTTGAGCGCGATGCGGGCGAGCGAGGGAAAAACGCTCCTGCCTGTTCTCGAGGAACGGCTCGACGCGATCGCGCGTTTGACGCAAACCGCCGATAAAGCGCCGCAACGGCAGGCGGCCGCCGTGCGGGACAAGTTGGCCCACAGCGTTGCCGGCCTGAGCGAGCGTTTTCAGCTCGACCCGGATCGTCTGTATCAAGAGGCGTTGATTCTCGCCGCCAAGGCGGATGTGCGGGAGGAATTGGACCGGCTCGCCGCCCATACGGGCGCCGCGCGCGATCTGTTGGCCGCGAACGGCGCGGTGGGCCGGCGTCTCGATTTCCTCGCGCAAGAACTCGCGCGCGAGGCCAATACGTTTTGCGCCAAGGCAAATGATGCGGCTTTAACCGCGATAGGGCTTGAACTTCGCGTCGAGATCGAGCAGTTCCGGGAGCAGGTTCAGAATATCGAGTGAGCGCCATGACTGTCGAGGACAAGCACCCCCATAATCGGCTTCTCGCCGAAGAGGTGCCGGGAAACACCATGCGCCGGGGCTTCATTCTTATTTTGTCCTCGCCGTCGGGCGCCGGCAAGACGACGTTGACGCGCATGCTGTTGCAGCGTCACGAGCTGGACCTCAATCTCTCGATTTCGGTCACGACCCGGCCGCGCCGGAGCAGCGAGGTCGACGGCATCCATTATCGCTTCATCAAGCAGAAGCAGTTCGAGGCCCTTCGCGATGCCGGCGAACTTCTCGAATGGGCCGAGGTCCACGGCAATTTCTACGGCACGCCGCGCGAGCCGGTCGAACAGATTCTCGACCTGGGGCGCGACGTTTTGTTCGACATCGACTATCAGGGCACGCAGCAGGTGAAGGCCAAGACCGGCATCGATGCCGTGACGATCTTCATCTTGCCGCCGTCCATGGCCGAATTGCAGGCGCGTCTCGAGCGGCGCGCGGAGGATCGCGCCGAAATTATCGCCCGGCGGCTCGCCGAGGCCCGCAATGAAATCCAGCGCTGGACCCAATACGACTATGTCCTGATCAACGACGATCTTCAGGACACATTCGCGGCGCTGCTCGCGATCATCGAAGCCGAGCGCCGTCGCGCGACCCGTTCCAGGGAGGCGATCGGCCGGTTTGTCGATCAGCTGCTGGCATAGAGCGTTTTCGCTGTCATTTGAAGATGTTGGTCGGTTGCCGCCACGTGCCGCCTATTGATTCGCCTCGGCGTGAATCTCGAGGCGGCTGAGGATCGCGGCGGGATTGCCGAGCAAGCTGATGTCGGTGACGCCGAGGCCATCCTTGGCGGTCACGCTGATATGGAGGTTTTTCGGCGCGGCGATAAATTTCGCCACGGCCGCGCCCACGCTTTTGAGAGCGGGATCGTTCCCCGCCGCTTCCGGAAGCTCGACGGCAAAGAAATCTTCTTCGGCGCGGCGTTCCTCGGCGACGCTTTTTCCATTCTGATTGGCCTTCAAGGCAAGACTCTTGTCGAACAGACCAGTGTTTTCGACTGTTAGATCGACGTGTTTCAGCAGCACGGCCAGCGCGGAGGCCTTCGCGATCGACGGATTGCTCGAAAAAATTCCCCTGTTCACATTGACGAGATCAATCGCCAGGGTGAGGGAGCCAAGACCGATTCCGTTGACGTTGAATCGTTTGATCGTGAGCGTCTCGTCGCCTTGATCGAATTTCGAGGCGATGGCCGCGGAGATATTCAATTTCTTATAGCCCATCGCGAGCAATTCCTTAGCCGCGGCCCTGTCGCCACCCGGAAGATCGAATGTGAGCTGATCGACCGTGACGGTCCCTTGGACCGGCTGCTGGCCGGGAAGCGAATCGCTCGTCGAGCCAATATGGGCAATATTGAATTTTAGTTCGGAAACGGTGCCGTCGTCGCCCGGTGTGTCGATGTCCACGACCAACCCATTGAGATCCGCCTTGGCCGCGGAGGGCAAATGGTCGGTCGTGAGATCGTTGGTGGATTCGCCGTTCGCGGGCTTGTCGAGCGCCGGAATGTAAAAGCCGACGAGATCGAGCGCCGCCACCGACGCCTTGACGCGCGGCGCATCGAGGACGACGTCATGGACCGCGAGATTGCCGAACTTACGGTTTTTGTATCCGTCGAAGGCAATCGCGCCGATCCGACCCTTGACGGGGCTATTCTCGTCCGTGGTGGCGAACGCAACCTTTTCGATGGCGAACGAGCTGGCCTCAAAGGATGATAGAACATCTTCGGCGACCGCTTTCGACCGCGCGGCTTTCGCCTCGTCGTCGTCCGCCGCATCGCTTTTTTCGGCCGCTTGCAGGGCTTTGAAATCTGTCTTTAAAGGCCTGGCCTTGAGACCTTTTTCCGTGATCGTCGCGATGGTCGCGACATTGTGGTTGGCGCTATTGGTGAGCGACACATCGTGGATGGTCAGCGTCTCCGCGAGCGGTTTGAGCGGTTCGGCCTCGTCGAGGCGCCGGCTGTCGAGCACGTGGTTCAGCAAGGCCAAGTCGAGCCCCGAGGCCTCGATCGGGCCCATCTTGACCGCGCCAGCGGCCTTCACGCCGAGGCCCGACAGCGAGAAGCCGGTCGCTTTGGCCGTGCCGATCCGCCCATTCGCGACATCGGCGAGCTGAAGCTGCGCGATCTCGGCATGGACGGTCCCGTCGGCGGTCGTCTTGTCGCTGGTGATCCCCGAAACGACGACGGACGCGGCATTGATTTTCTTGAGCCGGGTTTCCAAGGTTTCCGGGCTCTTGGGATCGAGCAGGGCGGTGAGATCGCCGTTGCCGAGGCTGGTGCCGGTTAGATCGATCTTTTTGACGAGATAAGTATTGGCTTCCGTCGTGATGGTCACGTCGGAGGCCGTCGCCGAACCGGCGCCGCTCTGGGGCTGGTCCGCGACCTTGAGAAGGCCGCCTTGGCGCGCTTGGGCGTCCGAGCACAGCGTCAGCCGACGCGCATAGACATGCAGGGAGCCATCGGTCAGCCTCACATCGTGGAACGTCACCAAGCCGTGGGCCGCGTCGATGTCGGCGGTGCCGAAGGTGAGAGCGCCAGGGGCTCCCAGGAGCCGAGCGACGACAATCTGTCCCGTCAAGGCGGCAATGCCCTGGTTCAGGGTGACGCCGCCTGCGAGGACCAAGCCAAGGGCGGCCGCGATCCCGAGAGTTTTCCGTGCCATTCAAAATCCCCGACATCCGCCGGCGGATCAGTCCGCGGCGGAACGATCCTAGCCATATAAAAATGGCGATTCACAAGTCCGCGCGGTCGAAAAATGCCCCGCGTTTGGAAATTGAGACGCGCGACACGCGGATCGCGAGGCCGTGGCCTAGATCGCGAAGCTCGTTCCGCAGCCGCACGATGCCGTCGCTTGCGGATTGTGGATTTTGAAGGCGCTGCCCATCAAATCGCTGACATAGTCGATATGCGAGCCCTTCAGATATTCGAACGACACTTGATCGATCAGGACGGTCGCGCCCTCGGCTTCGAGCACGATGTCGTCGGCTTCGCGCGTGGTCGTGATGTCGTAGGTATATTGGAAGCCCGAACAGCCGCCCCCGTCGACGCCGACACGGAGCGCCGCGCCGGGCGCTTCGTCCTTCAGGATTTCGGCGACGCGCCGCGCCGCGGGCGCGGTCAGGATGACGGGGGTCTCGGTCAGGGTTTCGGTCATGAGGGCGATTCCTTTTGGCGGGTTCGGCATTCGCGATGCAAAATCCGTGGCGGGCCGTTTTGTCCGGTTTCTGGCGCTCTTTTAGCCGCTTGCGAAGACGTGAGCGTGTCTCGACCGCGGAAAAGACTTGCGCCCTTCCTTTGTTAGAAGATACGAGCGCGATGTCGCATTCGCAACAGGCGAGCGCTTTCCGCGGGACGGAAAGCCGGCCGGATCGGCCGGAACGGAGATCGAATGTCCGCTTCAGCGAGGCCCCGCGCCCCTTACGCCGCGAGCCCGGAGACGAGCCAGGGCCGTCTGCTGCCGGAGCCGTTGTCTCCCACGCGGTCGGAATTTCAGCGCGACCGCGATCGGATCATCCATTCGACCGCCTTTCGCAGGCTTGCGCACAAGACCCAGGTTTTCGTGCCGCATGAAGGCGATCATTACCGCACGCGCCTGACTCATTCGATTGAGGTCGGCCAGCTCGCGCGCGCACTGTCGCGCTCGCTCGGCCTCGACGAAGACCTCGCCGAGGCGATCGCGCTCGCCCATGATCTCGGTCACACTCCTTTTGGCCATACCGGGGAGGAGATGCTCGACGAGTTGATGGCGGACCATGGCGGGTTCGATCACAATGCGCAGACGTTGCGGATCGTGACGAAACTCGAGCGCCGCTATGCGACCTTCGATGGGCTCAACCTGACATTCGAGACCATCGAGGGGCTGGCGAAGCACAATGGGCCTCTGTTGCGCGCGGATGGGACGCCTCGAAGCCCCAAGGCGATCCCCGGCGTGTTCTTGGAACTGGATGCGCAACGCTCGCTTGGGCTTGCGCGTTTCGCCTCGGCCGAGGCGCAGAGCGCGGCCCTGGCCGACGACATTGCCTATAATGCCCATGACATTGACGATGGTCTTCGCGCGGGAATCTTGGACTTGGAGGACTGTCGGACCGTGCCGTTCATTGGGGTCTTGCTCGGCGAAGTGGACCGAAGCTATCCCAGACTCGACCCGAGCCGGCGGATCCATGAATTGACGCGACGTCTGATCACCCGGTTCGTCGAGGATGCCTTTGCCGAGAGCACCCGGCGCCTCGAAGGCCTCGGCTCGCTCGACGCCGTGCGCGATCAATCTCGGGCCGTGATCGCCTTTTCACCGGGAATGGTGGCGGCGGAGGCTGAGATCAAGGCGTTTCTGTTCGCCAACATGTATCGCCAGCGCGACATGATGCGGGTCCGCGCGGGCGCGGCAGCGGTGGTGGCGGACCTGTTTCGATATTTTATCGCCACGCCCGAGGCGATGCCGCCGGAATGGCGGGCCGCCACGGCGGCGGTCTCGGGGGACGGCGCCGCGGACCGCCGCGCGCGGCTCGTCTGCGACTATATCGCCGGCATGACCGACCGTTATGCGCTCGCCGAACACCGCCGCTATTTTGACGCTACGCCCGAATTGCGTTACGGCGCACAGCCATAGGCTTTCGCGCCCCTCGTACAAACGGCCCATTCCGCATGAATATTTTCGCGATTTTCCATGACCGCGCCGCCGCCATCCTGTCCAGGATCGTCGGCGAGGGCCGCTTGCCGGAAGGGCTCGACGTGTCGCGCTTCGTCGTCGAGCCGCCGCGCGATCTCGCGCATGGCGATCTCGCGATCAACGCGGCCATGGTCTATGCGAAAGAGGCCAAGGCGTCGTTCGGCAACCCGCGCCAGCTCGCGACCGAGATCGCTTTCGCGCTCGCGGCCGACGCCGATGTCGCCCAGGCCGAGGTCGCGGGACCTGGTTTCATCAATGTGACGTTGAAGCCAGAGGTCTATGCGCGCTTGCTTCAGTCGATCCTTGTCGAGGGCGCGGATTTTGGCCGGGGCGCCACCAATCCGGCGCCCGTGAACGTCGAATATGTGTCCGCCAATCCGACCGGGCCGATGCATGTCGGCCATGGGCGCGGCGCCGTGTTCGGGGATGCCCTGGCAAGCCTACTCGCCTTTTCGGGCCGGGGCGTCACCAAGGAATATTACATCAATGACGCCGGCGCGCAGGTCGACGTGCTCGCGCGTTCCGCGCATTTGCGCTACCGCGAGGCGTTGGGCGAGACCGTCGGCGCGATCCCCGAGGGACTCTATCCCGGCGATTATCTCGTGCCGGTCGGCGAAATCTTGGTCGAGCGGTTTGGCCCCACGCTGCGGGATCTGCCGGAAACCGAATGGCTGCCCAAGATCAAGCCCGTCGTCATCGAGGCCATGATGGCGATGATCCGCGACGACCTTGCCGCGTTGAACATCGTCCATGACGTGTTTTTTTCGGAATGGTCGCTGGTGATGGGCGGGCAGGGCGACGTGGTCGCCGCCGCCATTGCCGATTTGCGGGCCAAGGGGCTCGTCTACGAAGGCCGCCTGCCGCCGCCGAAGGGCCAGATCCCCGACGATTGGGAAGACCGCGAACAGACCTTGTTCCGGTCCAGCGATTTCGGCGACGACGTCGACCGGCCGCTGCTCAAATCGGACGGGTCCTACACCTATTTCGCGTCCGACATCGCCTATCACAAGACCAAGATCGACCGCGGCTTCCGCGATCTGATCGATGTCTGGGGCGCCGATCACGGGGGCTACGTCAAGCGCATGCAGGCGGCGGTCAAGGCGCTGTCGGGCGGCCAGGCGGTTCTCGACGTCAAGCTCTGCCAGCTCGTCAAGCTGATGCGCGGTGGCGAGCCGGTCAAAATGTCGAAGCGCTCGGGCGATTTCGTGACGTTGCGGGAGGTCGTCGACGAAGTCGGGGTCGATGCCGTGCGCTTTATGATGTTGTTTCGCAAGAACGATGCGCCGCTCGAGTTCGATCTCGCCAAAGTCTTGGAGCAGTCCAAGGATAATCCTGTATTTTACGTCCAATATGCGTTCGCTCGAACTAAATCCGCGGAGCGGCAAGCGCTGGTGGCCTTTCCTGATCTTGATATGAGCAATGAAAGCTTGGCCCAAAGCGATTTCACCCTGCTTGACGATGAAGGTGAGGCGCATTTGATCAAGCAGATCGCCCAATTCCCGCGTGTTATCGAAGCAGCGGCGCATTCACACGAGCCGCACAGGCTTGCGTTTTACCTTCACGATCTTGCCTCGGTCTTCCATTCGCACTGGACTCGTGGTAAAGATCGGCCTCAATTACGCTTTGTTAATCTAGAAAGTAGAGAGTTGACCCGTGCGCGGCTCGCCATGGTCTCGGCCATTGGGGGTGTCATCGCCGCTGGACTTCGAATTCTTGGAGTTTCAGCGCCTGTGGAAATGCGCTGACGGCGTCATTGAGGCTGGTTTCTGCCGGTTTCGTGACTTGTGCCGTGTTTGTGCCTCGACTTGGCCGTTTTGATCTGTGATCTTTGCGGGGGGCGAGGGGATTACGCGTTGACAAGCGATGGGGCAACCCTCGCTGCACGAGGTTACAGAGTATGAACGAGCCCGTGACAAAATCACGTCCGCAGATTGATGTCGAAGAATTCGAACGTTATCTGCGTGAGACCACCAAAGCGCCGCTGCCTCAAGAGGACGATCCGTTGGCCGAATTGGCCCGGCTCGTGAGCAATAGCCGCGACCCTTATGATGACGTGTTTTCGCGCGGGGGCGAGGGCGCTTCGAGCCAGGGTTTCACGGAGTCGCGCCATCCGGCGATCGACTTCGCCGCGATCGAAGCGGGTCTGCGGGGGTCCCTGCCTGGTCACGAGGGCGATCAAACCCATGCGGCGGAGCTTTATCCGCAAGAGGCTTACAACGACGGCAACCAAGGCTATTACGATCCGCAGGGCGCGGCTTTGCCCGCCGAGCAGCAGACCTGGGAACAATCCGGTCCGGCCGCGCGATCCTATCCGGCGCAACGATCGCGCCGTCCGGTCTATGCGATGGTCGCCGTCATTTTGGTCGGGGTCGTCGGCATTGGCATTGCTTTCGCCTACAAAGGGAAAAACAGCGGTCCGCGCGAAGTCGCCATGATCAAGGCGGTCCCCGGGCCCGCGAAGATTCAACCCCCGGCGGATGCTTCGGCCGATCAACCGGCTCATGATGGATCGGTTCTCGACAATAGCCAGCAACCGGCTCCGACCAAGACGGAGACGCATGCGGAACAACCTGTGGATTTAGCGGAGAACGTTCCGACCCCGTCGCGCGAGGCGGCCGCCGGAATTACGCCGATCTATAATTTTGGCGTGTCGGGCCCCAACGCGGACAGTGCCGCGCCGGCTATCGGGGCTTCCAGCGCGCCGCCGCCCGTCTCGAGCGATACGCGTGGCGTGGCCGGCGATATGCAGCCGATTCGGGTCAAGACGCGGTCCTATCGTCCCGACGGGACGCCGATCCCGAATGATCATATTCCCGCGGCCGCGATCGACAGTGCGGCGGCGGCGCCAGCGCCGGTGAAGACACCCGCGGCCGCCGTGGCAAAAGCCTCCACGCCAAAGGCACAGGCGCCGGCAAAAACGACCACGCGGGCGGCGCCCGCCGCCAAGCCCGCCGTGTCGCCGAGCGTGGCCACCAGCAAGCCGGCGGTCGCGGCCAAGCCGATCGTGACCGCCGCGCGCGATCCGGACGCGCCAACGGATTTGACCCCCACGAATGCGCGACCCGTGAGGCCCGTCAGGCCTGCTAAACCGGTCAAGATCGCCGATGCCGCCGAAGACGGCGTGCCGCAGTCGGCCGCGCTCGCGACCGAATCCGGCGGCGGTGGGTTCACCGTGCAACTCGCGGCGCCGGGCTCCGAGGCCGAAGCCAAGCAGACCTCCGCGCGTCTCGAACAAAAATTCGCGAGCGAATTGGATGGCCATCGTTTGGCGACCTATAAGGCGGTCAGCAATGGCAAGACGGTTTACCGCGTGCGCGCTGGTCGTATGACGCGCGAGCAGGCGACGGGTCTCTGCGACAAGCTGAAGGCGAGCGGCGGTTCTTGCTTTATCGCCAAGAACTGACGCCAGAGTTCACGGGTAAGCCATGGTACGCGCCTTCGTCTGCGGATGCCTTGGCACTTCATTGAGCGCCAGCGAGCGGGCCTTCCTCGCGGAAGCGGCGCCGCTTGGTGTCATTCTCTTCAAGCGCAATATCGGGACGCCGGAGCAAGTCCTTGCTTTGACGTCTGAAATCCGATCTGTTTTAGGACGGGACGACGCCTTTGTCCTCGTCGATCAAGAGGGCGGGCGTGTCCAGCGCTTGAGCGCTCCGCATTGGCGGCGCTATCCTCCGGCCGCTCGTTTTGCCGTCTCCTTTGTTGATCTTGACGAGCGGATTGCGATGGTCCAGCTCGCGGCTCGGCTCATGGCGCTGGACTTGCGCGCCGTGGGGATCGACGTGGATTGCCTGCCGGTGCTCGATGTCCCGGCCGACGGCGGGCACGAAGTGATCGGCGACCGCGCTTATAGCCGGGATCCGGAAGAGGTGGCCCAGCTTGGCCGGGCCGCTGCCGAGGGGCTCCTCGATGGCGGGGTGTTGCCGATCATGAAACACGTTCCAGGCCATGGCCGGGCGGGGGCCGACAGCCATCTCGATCTGCCGATCGTCGACGCGTCGCTCGAACAGCTCGTCGCGAGCGATTTTCTGCCATTCCACCGCAATGCGAGCCTGCCCGCGGCGATGACGGCGCATGTCGTCTATACCGCGCTCGATCCGGACCATCCCGCGACAATCTCGCCGATCGTCATCTCCGACATCGTGCGCGGCGCGATCGGTTTCGACGGGCTGCTGTTCAGCGACGATCTCTCGATGAAGGCTCTGCCGGGCACGTTTGCGGAGAAAACCGCCGCTCTGTTCGCGGCGGGCGTCGATATCGCGCTGCATTGCAATGGTGATCAGGCCGAGGCGGAAGCGGTGGCCGCGGCCTCGCCGCTGCTTCAGGGAGAGAGTTTGGACCGCATGAAGCGGGCGCTCGAGGCGCGCCGGCGGCCGCTCTTGGACTTCGATCCTGTGGACGCCGCGCTTCGCCTTCAACGCGTGCTTGCGGCCCCGGCTTGATTGGTTAAAGATTCATTTCGTCTCCCCGCTGGCGCGGGATGGAGTGAGTGAATGGCGGGTGAGCCGGTTTTCGAGGCGGAAGCCGCGGCGGATGCAGCGGAAAGCGAGCGTTTTGTCGTCGATGTCGATGGGTTCGAAGGGCCGCTCGACTTGCTGCTGGAGCTCGCGCGCCGCCAAAAGGTCGATCTCCATCGCGTTTCGATTCTCGATCTCGCCAATCAATATCTCGCCTTCGTCGATCAGGCCCGCAAAGTGCGCTTGGAGCTTGCCGCCGATTATCTCGTGATGGCGGCTTGGCTTGCCTATCTCAAGTCGCGCCTGCTTTTGCCGCGCGCCGCCAAGGACGACGAGCCCGAGGCCGGAGACCTCGCCGCGGCGCTTGCCGCGCGGCTGCAGCGGCTCGAAGTCATTCGCCTCGCCGCCCAGGCGCTCGCGGCGCGCCCTCGGCTCGGGCACGATTTCACGACGCGCGGTTGCCCCGACGAGACGATTTTGGAGGGCGGTCCCGCGCGTTGGGACGCAAGCATCTACGATCTCATCTCGGCCTATGCCAAGCAGCGGCAAAAGCGGGCCTTGACCGAAGTCCGGTTGAAAAAACGGCTCGTCTGGTCGCTCGTCGACGCCCGCGAGGCGATCGAGCGTCTGGCCGGCGTCGCCCTCGATTGGATGGTGCTCGATGATTACCTCATCGCCTATTGTGTCGCGCCCGGCATGCGCCGCACGGTAAAAGCCTCGGCGTTTTGCGCGACCCTGGAGATGGTGCGCGAAGGGCATTTGTCACTGCGCCAAGACGCGGCTTTTGCACCGCTCTGGGTCAAGAGCCGCGACGCCGGTTACCGGCAGGCCGGACGCCATGGCGCGATGGGGACCGGCTGATGGCTGAAATCGCGCGGCTTTTTCCCGAGGTCGAACAAAAACGCGGCGATGCCGAGGCCAAGGCTCTGGCCGAGGCCGCGCGGATCGCCGAGGCCTTGCTGTTTTCGGCGACCGAACCGATGCCCGAGGCCGAGATCGCCAAGCGTTTGCCGGACCCGGCGCGAATCGGCGCGGTGATGGCTAAGCTGCGCGAGGATTATGCCGATCGCGGCGTCGTGCTCGTGCGGGTCGGTTCGAAATGGATTTTTCGGACCGCGAGCGATCTCGGCTGGCTGCTTTCGCCGGCGGGGCGCGAGGTCAAGAAACTGTCCCGCGCGGCGCTCGAGACCTTGGCGATCATCGCCTATCACCAGCCCGCGACCCGCGCCGAGATCGAGGATATCCGCGGCGTCGCGATTTCCAAGGGCACGTTGGATGTGTTGATGGAGACCGGCTGGGTCAAGCTGCGCGGCCGCCGCCGCTCGCCGGGCCGTCCGATCACCTACGGCACGACCGATGGGTTCCTGCTTCATTTCGGTCTGGAAGCCATCGCCGATTTGCCCGGCCTCGAAGAGTTGCGCGGCGCGGGCCTGTTCGACGGCCGCCTGCCGCCCAGTTTCAGCGTGCCGCAACCCCACGATGGCGCCTTGCAAGACGACGAGGATCCGCTCGACGCGGACGAGGCCGCGGACGAGACGGACGAGGATCTTTACGCGCCCGAGGATGGCGATGAAGACGGGCCGGAGCTCGTGATCGACGATCCCGATTCGCTGGACCGCGACCCGTTCGCGTGAACGGGGGATGGTTCCTTCGCCCGCTCGCGGGAGCACGAGGGGGGATTCCTTCTCTCACGAGTCGGAGAAGGAGATGCCCGCTGGTTTATGAAGACCCAGGGATCCTCACCCACGCCCCCAAATTTTCTCCGGGCGCCGCGAACAAATTTTTCGGCGACAGTCTCCTGAAAACCTGAGAGAAAGCGCAACTTTCCCGCTCTGACCCTGGACGAGGTTTTGTCATGAACGCTGCTGCGCTAGATTCGGCCGCCCC
>JARLIW010000096.1 GCA_031291515.1 Beijerinckiaceae bacterium
CGCGCAGGGGCGAAAGATCGTCATTTTTCCCGAAGGCACGCGCAAACCCATCGGCGCGGCGCCCGCGTTCAAGATCGGGGTCGCCATTCTTTGCGAGGCGAGCAAGGTGCCCTGCGTGCCCGTGGCCCTCAACGCCGGCCTATTCTGGCCGCGCCACAGCCTGTTGCGGCCGCCGGGAACGATCGTGATTGAATTCTTTCCGCCGCTGGCGTGCCACGATAGCAAAAGGGCGTTTCTCGACGCGCTGGAAGCGGTGATCCAACCCGCGAGCGATGCCTTGGTGGCCGAGGCGCTCGCCGAAAATCCCGGCCTTCTCGCATTTCAGAAGACGGTGGCGGAAGCCTAAGCCTTGATTCGACGAGGGCAAGTCTAGGCGCCTGGCCGAATGTGCGAAAACGTGGTGGGCACGACAGGGATTGAACCTGTGACCCCACCCATGTCAAGGGTGTGCTCTCCCGCTGAGCTACGCGCCCACGCTTTCACTGTTTCGCGGCATCGGGTTCGCCGCGAGAGGCCGGATATATCGACCCGATCCGCCCGATGCAACCACAAAGCCGCCCGAACCGCGTAAAAATGCGGAGCGGGCTTTCAAGGCGGCGCGACGCGGCGCCGCCGGAGCGCTTGTCAGGCCGCGAGCAGCCGGTTGACCTCGTTCACGAGGTCCTTGAGATGAAACGGCTTCGACAAGATTTTCGCTTGTTTCGGCGCATTGTTGTCGGGGTTGAGCGCGACGGCGGCAAATCCCGTGATGAACATGACCTTGATATCGGGGTCGAGTTCCGTCGCCCGGCGGGCCAATTCGATCCCATCCATCTCCGGCATGACGATATCGGTCAGCAGAAGCTCGAAGGGTTCTTCGCGAAGGCGATTATAGGCCGACAGGCCATTGTCATACGACGAGACGTCGTAGCCCGCGTTTTGCAGCGCCTTGGACAGGAACCGCCGCATATCGTTATCATCTTCGGCAAGAAGGATTTTTCCGGTCACCGAAGTTTCTTTTTCACTCATGTCCCACCTCGCGGTCGCGCCATATAAAGAGCCGCCTTTGTAAAAATCGGATGAATGCGGCCGCAGTCTTGCCTTAAAGCATCACCCGTAAAGGCCGTCGGCCTTCGCAATCGAGAAAATGCTCATCGTCTTATGAAAAAGTCCGGTTTGCATCCGGGAATGATTCCGCCCGGAAAAGGAATCCTCTAGAGCATATGCTGGAAATGCGGGCCTGGCTTCTCGAAACATGCTTAGCATCTTGAAATAAGAACAATTGCTTGCAGATGGACGGAAGCCGCGCGCGGACGTGAATCGCATGAGCCTCGCCGCGCTTTATCGTAAAAGAAAAAACATCGCGGCGTCGAGACCGGTTCATGGCTCTGTCCCCTGAATCATTCGTCGCATCTGGACGGAATCGGCTGACGCCGGCATGGACAGCGGCCGCCAGTTTCGGCACCATGCCGACGGCGCGATGGGATTGGTTAGGAGATCGAATGAAATACGAGGAGCCGAACGGTTCCTTTGGCGATGACCGGGGAGCGGCGTTGATGCCGGAGCTCGATCCGCCGTTCGACGTCGTCGAGCCCGCGAGCTTGGCCTGTCCGCTCGTCTTTTCGTCACCGCACTCCGGTTCTGTCTACCCCCGACTTTTTCTCGAAAATGCGCGGCTCGATCCGATGGCGCTTCGCCGCTCGGAAGATGCCTTCGTCGACGAGCTTTTCGCCGAGGCGGCGGATCTCGGCGCGCCCCTGATTCGCGCCCGCTTTCCGCGCGCTTATCTCGATCTCAATCGCGAGCCCTACGAACTCGATCCCCGCATGTTCGAGGGACGGCTGCCATCCTATGCCAATACGCGATCGACGCGCGTCGCGGCCGGTCTCGGGACGATCGCCCGAGTCGTCGGCGAATCGCAGGAAATTTATCTGCGCCCGCTTACCGTCGAGGAAGGGCTTGCGCGGATCGACGCCCTTTACAAACCGTATCACGCGGCGCTCCGCCGACTCGTCGAGCGCACGCATCGCCTGTTCGGCATTGCGATTTTGGTCGATTGTCATTCCATGCCCTCCGTGCCGGGGGCCGTGATTCCGGGAGGGGACAAGAAACTCAAGGCCGACTTTGTCCTCGGCGACCGCTACGGCACGAGCTGCGACAAAGCAATCGTCGACGAGCTCGAGCAGGCAATCCGGGCGTTGGGATACGCCGTCCAGCGCAACAAGCCTTATGCTGGCGGCTTCATCACCGAACATTATGGCTCGCCCGGCACCGGGTATCACGCCATCCAGATCGAGGTGAATCGCGCCCTTTATATGAATGAACAGCTGATCGAGCGATCGGCGCGCTTCGCAAGCGTGGCCGCCAGCTTGAAATCGATTGCCGGCGTTCTGGCTGAATCCGCCACGAAACGCGGGGGACTTCTCGGGGCCGCCGCCGAATAGGATGATCCGCGCCGTCGTCAAAAAAGAGCCGCTTATGAAAGCATAAGCGGCCCAAGTCTAGGGAGGAAACGCCCAAGGAGGGCATCGGCGATAGCGTCGCTACCGCACCGCAATAACATGAACGTGCGCCGCACAAAAATCAAGTCCGATTCCGTCGTGCCCAGGGGACCACATGGCCCTTATGCATTTTTCGCGGGTCGGACGGCACGGGCAGGTTGCGGCAAGGGGCCACCCGTGGCACTGCCTGGGAGCAGCTATCTCCCATGGTGAAATCGCCGGTTTAATGGGAAGGGCCTCGATTGACCAAAGCGGGAGCGTCTCAAACATGACAGCCGTTGATTTCACAGCCTTCGTCGACAAGCTCGGCGACGCGGCGAGCGAGGCGATCCTGCCGTTCTTCCGCACGGCCCTCGGCACCGAGGACAAGAACAGCGGCGGGCCCTTTGATCCCGTCACCGAAGCGGACCGCGCGGCCGAAGTCGCGATGCGGCGGATGATCGAATCGACCTTTCCGGCCCATGGAATCGTCGGCGAGGAATTCGGCGAGATCCGGGCCGATGCCGAATATGTCTGGGTTCTCGACCCGATCGACGGCACCAAGGCCTTTATTTCGGGACTGCCGACCTGGGGCGTGTTGATCGGGCTGATGCACAAGGGACGCCCGACCTATGGGATGATGGTCCAGCCCTTCACCGGCGAGCGGTTCATCGGCGATTGCGAAAGCACCTACTGGACGGGCGGAGGACTCGGCAAACGCCGGGAGCGCCGGCGTTTGACCGCCCGGCATTGCGGCGCCCTGAACATGGCGACCGTCATGACGACATCGCCGCTGCTCTACGCGGGCGCCAATCTCGAAGCGCTGCGGCGGCTCGAAGCCGAGGCGCGTCTCGTGCGCTACGGCTGCGATTGCTACGCCTTCGCCATGCTGGCCGCGGGACATGTCGATTGCGTCGTCGAAACCGGCCTCAAGTCCTACGATGTCGTCGCCTTGATGCCGGTGGTCGAAGGGGCCGGCGGCATTATCACGACATGGGACGGCGGAAACGCAGCCGCAGGGGGCGACATTCTCGCCTCGGGCGACGAACGTCTGCATGCGCTGGCGCTGGCGCGGCTAAAGGGGTGAGGCGCGCGAAAACTTGCGTGTCAGCGCCGCCAGCTTGGCATCCGTGATGCCGAGCCCCGTCATATGCTCATAAGTGTTGACGACATATTCTGGATTGGCTCCCGACGATCCAGCGCCCTGCTCGACGAATTTTTCGAGATCGAGCAGACCGAGCGCGCCGGCATATTGGGGGTGCGAGCGGTCGGCGGCATAAGCCAAGGCCGTGACGATCCGGCCATCGCCAAGCGTGGCGCGCAGATACACCTCTTTATAGACCATCGTGACCTGTTCGCGGGCCCGAAGATAGGCGATCGTCTCGTCGACGAGGTTATCCCGGACCCGGAATGCGATCCCCTTGCACGACCCGCCCCGGTCGAGCCCGAGAACCAGCCCCGGTTGCTCCGGCGTGCCGCGATGCACATGCGAATAAACGCAAAGCGCGCGGTGATAGCCACGCACCAAGGCGAGTTGACTTTCCTCGAAAGGAAAACCCGGCCGCCACATTAGCGAGCCGTAACCAAAAACCCAAAAGCCATCCGCTCCACTCATGAGTTCCGGGATAAAACACCGGCGGTCTCCAGCGCAAGCGCGATGACGGGATAAAACACATCCTTTGCAAATCACGCCGATGCCGCGTAATTGATCTCTTCTCTTAAGAGGTTAAAGCGTTTTTACGCGCACCTTCGTCATCGGCAACTCGATCGCGGCGGCGCCAGGGCACGTCCAGAAAACCCAAACTATCATGCGTATTCCAGCACTCGTTCGCATTCCGTCCCTGATCCTGATCGTTCTCCTGGTGACCGCTGGCGTCCTCGGCGGCTTTTGGGTCTATGCCACGCGGACGGCGAGCCAAGCCTTGGACAGCTGGTTGGCGGCGGAACAGACGCAGGGACGGCACTGGACCTGTCCGGGCCGCGCGATCACCGGTTTTCCCTTTGCCATCGACATGACCTGCGACCATCCGACCTTCGCCGGGCGTCTGCGCGGGGACCAGGCCGAGATTTCGCTTCAGGGCCTCGAGATCCGGGCCACGTTGCTCGACCCGTTTCATGCGGCGTTCACGCTCGCGCCGCCCTTCACCTATCGCGCGGGGGATCGGCAGACGGCATCCACGGTGGCCTGGACGTCGCTGCACGGCACGCTCGGCGGCTTGCCGCGCCGCGTCAGCACGCTCACCCTGAGCGGGACCGGCCTTGCGGCGATCGGGAACTTTTCGCCGCAAGAGACACAGACCGGCCAAGCCGCCCGGGGCGACGCGACGCTTCATTTGACCCAGGACGGCGAAGCCAAGGTGGAATTTAAGATTGCCTTGACCGGCGCCAAGACGCCGATCCTCGACGACGCGCTGGGCACGATCGCAACGGATACCGATCTCGCATTCTCGGGACGGATCACCAAGCCGGTCTTTGCCATCGCGCTGGCCCCCGCGGACGTGATGGAGCTGTGGCGGCAGGCCGGTGGCGACATTACATTCTGGCAAATGCGGTTGGTTCGCGGCGAGAGCTCGATCGAGGCCGCCGGGCCCCTCCATCTCGACGCGATGCACCGCATCGCGGGACGTCTCGACGCCAGTTTCACCGGCCTCGCCCCACTCCTGCGGCGCTATGGCGTCAATCCCAACATCGCCAAGGCGAGCGGCTTGCTGAACCGTTTGTTCGACACGCATCCGCGCGCGCCGACGACGGACAATGGTGAACTCCGCTTGCCTGTCGACTTTAAGGACGGAAAGGTCGGCATCGGACCCTTCCAGACCAACATCGCCCTTCCGCCGCTCTATTGATCAGACGACGCCTTCCGGCTCTTCCTTGCGGTGCGAGCGGCGATCAAAGAACAAGGCCTGGCTGACGACGGCCTTGAGGCTGTTGACGCCAAACGGCTTGGTAATCAGGAACGCGGGCTCGGGCGCCGCGCCGGTCAGGAACCGCTCGGGATAGGCGGTGATGAAAATCACCGGCACCGAGAACGTGCTCAGAATTTGATTGACCGCCTCGAGGCCGGAACTGCCGTCGGCGAGCTGAATATCGGCAAGGATCAAGCCGGGGCGACGCCGGCTGGCGGCTTCGACCGCCTCTTGGTGCGTGCGCGCGACGCCGACGACATGGTGGCCAAGCTCCTCGACGAGCGTTTGAAGATCGAGCGCGATAAAGGGCTCGTCCTCGATGATCAAGACATTCGTCTGGATCTGGCGCGCGATTTCCTTGCTCGCCTCATCGATCAACGCCGCGGCCTCGTCCTCGCTGCATTCGAGAACGCGGCCCGTCTCGGTGACATCGAATCCTTCCAGCGCGCTGAGCAGAAAGGCGATGCGCGGGCGCAGCGTGATCGCATCGAGATTGCGCCGCGCGCCGCTTTCGTCGGGCGAGATTCCGGACTGATCGACATGGGTATTGACCGGCATCGCGCCCCACACTTTCAAGAAGGTGCGGTAAAGCGCGGCCCGCGCATCGGGGCCAGGATCAAACCCGTCGGGATCGCCGACAATCGCCTCGAGCGAAGCCAAAACATACGCATCGCCACTTGCTTGATTGCCGGTCAAGGCACGCGCAAACCGGCGGAGATAGGGGATATGAGAGGCGATGGCCTTGGACACTGACATATACCGTTTTCCTCGGGCTCTTCGCCGACGGCCCGGGCGGCGCGGCGACAGATCAATCTTGCAGCGGCGCGATAGGTTTCACCACCATTATCCTATAGCAAATAAATTCTCGAAAGTGAGCGTTTTTTTGTCATCTCAATGACCTAAAGGAGGCTCCCAAGCGCGAAGGCTCGACGGGCAAGTAAAAAACAAAAAATCGGCAATGGGAACGATTTTATCGCAGCGGCATTATCATGGGTCGTTATGCGGGTGCGCTGTCTGTCTGTCCGCGGGAGGATGCCAAGATTCATACCGCTGGAACTCATTCCTTGACCGTGTCAATTCCTTGCATCATTTCTTGTTTGGACCAATGATGATAAAATGTTAACTAGCGCATGCGCTACTGCAAAGTGCGGCATTATTCACTTTCCCTTGCGACGTCTGCGCGAGATCTCGATTCACACCCTCCTTTCTCTTTTGCGCTGCAGCTTGTTAGCCAGCTCCCCGCCCGGCCCGAACTGTTGAGGTAAGCCTTTGTCGTCCCTTCGAGTCAAAAAAACAGCTTCCAAGCCGGAAATCGCGGATCAAATCGGTCGCCATCTCCGATCCGTTTACAACGATGTTCTCGTCCAGCCGGTCCCCGACCGGTTCCTTGAACTTCTGAAAGACTTCGATCCCGCCCCGCCCCGCGACAACGAAAAAAAGGCGGCGAAGTGACGGGAGAGTCAGCACCGGTCGCGCGGCCACCCGCCAGCGCGCAAATGAAGGCCGATTTGATTGCCGTCATTCCCAATCTGCGCGCGTTCGCCGTCTCGTTGTGCGGCAATCCCGACCGGGCCGATGATCTCGTCCAGGAAACCCTGGTCAAGGCCTGGACCAATCTCGGCTCCTTCGTCGAGGGCACCAATCTGCCGGCCTGGCTCTTCACGATTTTGCGCAACATCTATTATTCCGAATATCGCAAGCGCCGCCGCGAGGTCGCCGATACCGACGGCGCCATCGCCGCCAAGCTCGCGACCGTGCCCGCGCAGCACGGCCATATGGATTACCTCGACTTCCGCGAAGCGCTTCAGCGGCTGCCGACCGATCAGCGCGAGGCGCTGATCTTGATCGGCGCGTCCGGCCTGTCCTACGAAGAGGCGGCGGCGATCTGTAATTGCGCCGTCGGCACGATGAAAAGCCGGGTCAATCGCGCGCGCAACCGTTTGGCCGAAATGCTCTCGCTGCAATCGGGCGCCGAATTCGGCCACGAGGGCGAATGGCAAGCGCTCGATCCGACGGCCGCGGGCCATCGGCTGTCCAAGACCGGGACCGACTGAGACACGCCGGGGCCGGGCGGACCCGTCGCCCGGCGTTCGCGATATGCTTTGCATTTTTTGCGACCGGGATGGCTTGTCGCCAAATGCGACACCGCGCTCTCGTGTCCGTATCTGGACGCGAAGCGATTCTGTCTGGCAACACTCTCAAATCACACGTATTTTCGACATCGCCATCGCGATTGGTAATTTTACCTCCGACGCGCCGGATCGGCTTCCGGCCGCCCGAGGGCGATGCCACGATGCACGTCGATTATTTGCGCAAGGGGGTTCACGACCCGCGATGACCGGTGGATATTTGCCGGACCATCACGATTGGCGAAAAGGGCCTCGTCTTCGGCAAGGGCTCGTGTCTCGCGCGCATGTCGAGGGATGCCGAAAGGCTCAGCCTCGCCGAAAGCCTGCTCGACCAAGGCATGACGCCGCGCGGCTTGATGAAGGAACTCGGCCTCGATCCCGCCACCCTCGATCTGCGCAACTATAATCCGGCCCAACCCCGCGTCCCCGCTGGCAGCGGCAGGGAAAGCGGGCGGTGGGGACCGGGTGGGGGCGGCGCGAACAGCTCTTTGATCCGTCCTCGTGATCTTGTGATATCAGGCTCCGGCCGTCCTAACGTCCAGGTTGCGGCAAACGGCCCATTAAAACCTGAGGGCATTGACGCGGTGCCGTCGCCGTCACCCGATCCATTAGACCCCCAAAATTTAAATAAAGCCCCTCCGAGCATTCAAGAGCAGCAAGCAATTGTCGATACACTGAACACCATCAGAGGCGGAACGACAGAAGATGTTAAAAGCTTGATCCTCATGGCTATCGGAACTTACCCCATTACGACACCAGTTCGATTCTGCCGCCAAGTGCCGAAGGATATAAATCCTACACTGTCCGTCTTGATGGCGAGCGCGTACGTGGTGAGTCCGACTGATAATTGACCAATCAGATGCCGGTCACGCTTGCTATACCAACAACCACTACCGTAGCTTTTATCAAGTTGACATTGATCAAAACCGACAATCGAGAATATCTGGAGCGGAATTGAAATGCGGCAGATCCGGCTTGATGCGTCGGGATGGACATCAACAGATGACTTTTACGGGACCCTTCTTCCGGCGCTAGGCGCTCCGGAATGGCATAGCCGAGGTATCGACCCGCTCATTGACTCCATTATCGGAGGAGGCATCAATTCGGTTGAGACCCCCTACAAAATCGTTATTTACAATACAAAAAACATAGATCAATCTATTTTGGATCACATCAACTTAGCCAAACAATATCTAGCTGACGCGCGCAATGAAACGCTTTCGACTTGGGACAAGGACGTCGACGCGTCGATCGAAATTTTAAGATAATCGACTGATCCGATATGGCGCTTCTACCCCCTTGAGGTCATGTCGTGATGACGAAGCCAGATTTATATGAATGGTATGCTCTGCTGCCACCAGACATCCTCGATAGAGTTTACACCTCGGCCGAGGGCGACATGGCCTTTAGCAGGCCGGACGCGCTGCGCGTCGTATCCATATTGCAAGAGCGAGGCTACCGCATCGGGAGTATCGAGACATGGCTTCCGTCCCGCCCCGGGCCGGTGCCGTTGATCGACGATTGGGACGAAACCAGTGCGATCCCGGCGCTCCGTTTCATCGAGACATTCGATTTAGAGAACAAATACGGGCGCGATCGCGGGTTGCCGGTCTATTTCAGCATTGACGCCTGACTCGACGCGCGCAGGATAAGCCGTCATCGACATCCTATCGAATGATGATCGAGCGAAGCGAAGCAAAGCAATCCATGCGGCCCCTGGATGGAGATGGATTGCTCCGCCGCGCTCGCAATGACGGCGTCGTTTGATCCCAAAGGATCAGCCGGAGGACGGTTTCCCGTGCATTGGGAAGGTCAGATAGGTTGTGATCACCGTGATTTAGTATTAGGCGCGGCGTCAGGCGGAAAATGGAGTTGCCAGGAACTCGTTTTCCGCCAAGGCGCGACCCTTTGACCGCCCCGCTCAGGCCGCCTGTTTCTTCGGAGTGATCAGCTTGCGGTTGATCAGCACTTCGGCGATCTGCACGGCGTTCAGCGCGGCGCCCTTGCGCAGATTGTCGGCGACGCACCAGATCACCAGGCCGTTGTCGACGGTCGGGTCGTCGCGGATGCGCGAAATATAGGTCGCGTCCTCGCCCGCCGCCTCGTGCGGGGTGATGTAGCCGCCCTTTTCGCGCTTATCGATGACAAGGCAGCCCGGCGCCTCGCGCAGAATGTCGCGGGCCTCGTCGGCGCTGATCGGATTTTCGAATTCGATATTCACCGATTCCGAATGGCCGATGAAGACGGGCACGCGCACGCAGGTCGCGACCAGCTTGATCTTGGGGTCGAGAATCTTCTTCGTCTCGACGACCATCTTCCACTCTTCCTTGGTGAACCCGTCCTCCATGAACACGTCGATCTCGGGGATGACGTTGAAGGCGATCCGCTTCGGGAATTTATGGCTCTGCACGGGGTCGCTGACGAAGACGGCGCGGGTCTGGGCGAACAGTTCGTCCATCGCTTCCTTGCCGGCGCCCGAGACCGATTGATAGGTCGAGACGACGACGCGCTTGATCACCGCGTGGTCGTGCAGCGGCTTCAGCGCCACGACGAGCTGGGCGGTCGAGCAATTGGGATTGGCGATAATGTTTTTCTTCGCAAAGCCGACGATGGCGTCCGCGTTCACTTCCGGCACGATCAACGGCACGTCGGGGTCCATGCGCCAGACGGAGGAATTGTCGATCACGACACAGCCCTTCGCGCCGATGCGCGGCGACCATTCCTTCGAGACCGCGCCGCCGGCCGACATCAGGCAAATATCCGTGTCGCTGAAGTCGTAAGTCTCCAACACCTTGCATTTCAAGATCTTATCGCCGTACGACACTTCGGTGTTGATCGAACGCGGCGAGGCCAGCGCCACGACTTGATCGGCGGGAAACCGGCGCTCGGCCAGGATGTCCAGCATTTCCCGGCCCACATTTCCCGTGGCGCCAGCGACCGCTACCTTGAAACCCATGATGTCAAAGTCTCCAAATCGCCCCTCGGCCGCTCAAACGCGGCAATTGAACCGGGGCCTAACATGCCGGCGGCTTCGGCTGGGATTGGAAATATCCTGTCACAGAAGGGCGCCACACGCGAGATCCGATCTCCTAGCGCGTTCGGACGGCGGGACTCAAGTCCGAACTTTACGGCCAAGGCGCAACACTCCGAAAAATTGTTCGCCGTAATATGAGGAATCGCTACAAAGATTCAGCCAGGATGAACTAAGGCTTAGGCCACGCATTTCCAGGGCAACGAAAGGATTCTTCCCATGCGCATGACGATCATCCCCCTGCTCGTGGCCGGCGTTGCCATTTCGCTCTGCGCTGCCGCGTCCGCTGAAACGGTCGCGCCAAAGCTTCATCGGCATCATCATGTCGTTCGCCATATTCCGGCCGACAACGAGGCGCTGCCGCTGACCGTCAACAAGCGCAGCTTCCTCGATCCGGGTCCGGTGGCGCCCGTGACCGGCGGCCCCGCCTATCTCACGGCCAATACGATCTATTTGAAAACGCCGGATCAGATCACCACGCCGGACCGGTTCGGCAATAGCGAATTGCCGGGCCAGCCCTATGTGCCTGGACGCACCGTGCCGGTCGGAGAATTCGCCACCGGCCCGAATCCGGGCGATCTTTTCGTCGGCCCGCTGTTCGGCATCGGACGGTAAGGTCTTTCGGGCACGAGAACGCCTATTGTTTGAATACGGCGGACGGCGATGTCGTCCGCCGGGCGATTATTATCGATGGCCGAAAATCGCGCTGCCGACGCGGACGTGGGTGGCGCCGAGTTGGATCGCCAGTTCGAAATCGGCGCTCATCCCCATCGACAGGCTGGCCAAGCCGTTACGTTTCGCGATGACATTGAGCAACGCGAAATGCGGCGAGGCTTGGTCGTCGACCGGCGGAATGCACATGAGCCCGGCAATATCCAATCCGTAGGTGTCGCGGCAAGTTTTGAGGAAGGCATCGGCGTCGCCGGGCAAAACGCCGGCCTTCTGCGGCTCGGCGCCGGTATTGACCTGCACGAAAAGACGCGGACGACGGCCGGCTTTATCCATGGCCTTGGCCAAGGCTTCGGCGATTTTTGGCCGGTCGACCGTTTCGATCACGTCGAAAAGCGCCACGGCCTCGTCCGCCTTGTTGGATTGCAGCGGGCCGATCAAATGCAGATCGAGAGCGCCGAAACGTTCGCGCAGCGCCGGCCATTTGCCCATCGCCTCCTGCACGCGATTTTCGCCGAACACGCGTTCCCCCGCCTCGATCACCGGCACGATCGCGTCGGCCTCGAAGGTCTTGGAGACGCAGACCAGCGTGATGTCCGTGGGATCGCGCCCGGCGTCGCGCGCGGCGCGGCCGATGCGCTCGCGCACCTCGAAGAGACGCCGCGTAATTCCCGCGGTATCATCCGCCGGCCGGTCGCCCGGTGAAACCGATGTCGTCAAGGCTTGAAATCTCCGATCACGATCTTTTGCATCCCGTCCCCATTGGCCCGCGTTATGTCTGAGCGAACCGAATTAAGCGAGAGGGATCGCACGCCATGACTGCCCCGACATGATCGCGCGCCGCCATGTCCTGCTTCCCCTTGCCGCCCTTGCCACCGTCCCTTTATCGGCCGCGGCGCGCGGGTCAAAAATTCCTGACGTCCTTCCCGATCGTTACGACGATCCCTTGGGGATCGGCCTCGAGGGTTGGCCCTATCCGGCGCCGGTGCATTTTTTCACCTATGTCATCGACGGGCAGAGCGCTCGGATGGCCTATATGGATATTCCGCCAGCGAAAGGCGCGCGCAACCTCGCCGTCGTGCTTTTACACGGCAAGAATTTCGATTCGTCTTATTGGGAGGGTCCGATCAAGGATCTGACGGGGGCCGGCTATCGCGTGATCGTGCCCGATCAGATCGGCTTCAACAAATCCTCGAAGCCGAGCGTCGCCTATTCCTTCGACATTCTCGCGGAGGCGACGATCAATCTGTTGGGAAGCCTCCAGATTCGCGACGCGGTCTTTATCGGCCATTCGACGGGCGGCATGTTGGCGGTGCGGATCGCCACGGCCTATCCCGGCTCGGTCGCCAAACTCGTTCTCGAAGATCCGATCGGGCTCGTGGATTACCGCCGCTTCATTCCGCCGCAGAGCACGGAGACCTTGCTCGCCAGCGAGCGGCGGCAGACGGTCGCCTCCTATCGGACGTTCATCAAGCGGTTTTTCCCGCTGCTGCCCGCGACGGCGATGGAGCCCTTCGTGGAATGGCGCCTCCGGGTCGCGCTCAGCAGCGAATACGAACGGTTCTGCGCCGCCGCCGCGCTGACCTATCAAATGATTTATCGCGAGCCCGTGCGCGACGAATACAAGGATATTAAAGCCAAGACCTTGATGATCGTGGGATCGGCCGACGAATCCGCGCCGCTCAAGGCCTATGCGACGCCCGAAATGGCGGCCAAGCTGCCGTCAATTCCCCAGGCGGCGCCGGAAGCCGTGAAGGATATCCCCGGCGCCCGCCTTGTCGTTGTGGACAAGGCGGGCCATGTGCCGCACCTCGAAATGCCCGACCACTTTCGCGAAACCGTTCTTGGTTTCTTGGCCGACTAGATCACTCCGCCGCCGCTCCGCGCCGGCCGTGCGACGAGTGTCCACCCTTGCGTCCGGCCGCGGAGGCAAGATCGTGATTTTGCGAGAAACTTCGCTTATCGCTCGGAACGCTTCGCCCGCCTTTTCGCGCGATTTCCGTCCGTTTGGCAGCATCCATCGATGCAAAACCCCGCTTCGAGCGCGGGGGCGTCAGACCTTCCGTCATTGATTGTCCTCTACGTTGAAGCCTCGGCGAGGATAACAGGCAAAGGCGCGACCGGTTCCCTCGACCAGGCTTTCGTTTGAAACGGAGGCGCCGCGCGTTTTCGATCGCGCGGGGCGTTTAGCCGTAAAAATCACCCGGCCGTTTTGTCCGGCCAGCGGCAGAGGTCGGAAATCAAGCACCTCCCGCACTCGGGTTTGCGCGCCTTGCACACATAGCGGCCGTGCAGAATCAACCAGTGATGCGCGTGCAGCTTAAAGGCCGGGGGCACGACCTTTTCGAGGCCGAGGCCGACCTCGAGCGGCGTCTTGCCGCGCGCGAGCGGGATCCGATTGGAGACGCGGAAGATATGCGTGTCGACCGCGATCACCGGCTGGCCGAACGAGTGGTTCAAGACGACATTGGCGGTCTTGGTGCCGACGCCGGGCAAGCTCTCGAGATCGGCCCGGTTGTCGGGAACGCGACCGCCGAAATTCTCGACCAAGCGTTTCGAGAGCGCGATCACGTTCTTGGCCTTGGTGCGAAACAGCCCGATGGTCTTGATCAAGTCGCGCACCCGGTCTTCGCCGAGCGCGAGCATTTTTTCCGGGCTATCGGCGAGGGCGAACAAGGCCGGGGTCGCCTTGTTGACGCCGACGTCGGTGGCTTGCGCCGAGAGCACGACCGCGACCAAAAAGGTGAATGCGTTGATCGAATTCAATTCCCCCTTGGGGACCGGCACGGCTTCTTGGAACCGCCGGAAGATTTCGGCAATTTCGGCTTTGGTCAGCGCGCGCGTCACTCGCTTGGGCAGCGGCTTGCGCCCGGCGACCGGGGCCACCGCGATGGTTGGAGCCGGATCGCTCGGTCGTTTGGACGGCTTATCTATCATTAGGGGCACATTAAGACGCGCCCGCCAAAATTGCGGGCTTTTTCAATCTCGAGCATAGTCTAACTATTGAGGACGAGAGCGAACGCATCCTATAGTGCGGAACGGCAAGGGAGAAGCGGCGTTGGCTGTGGAGCGCGACAATTTCCGGGGACGCGATAACTTTGGCGACGCGGCGTCCCGGGCCGACGATCCGGCGACATACCGGCTGTTCGAGGCGCGGATCGTGCCGCACCGGTCGCTGACGCCGTCCGGTTTTCGCGCCGTGATGGCCGGCGTCGGCTTGATCAGTCTGGCCTCGAGCCTTCCATTCGTGCTGCTCGGCGCTTGGCCGGTCGCGGGCTTCATGGGGCTCGACGTCGCGCTTCTCTATTTCGCGTTTCGGGCCAATTTTCGAGCGGCGCGGGCCTACGAGGACATTCGCGTGACGCCGCTCGAACTCATGCTGGCCAAGGTGACGGCGGCCGGCACGCGCGCGGAATGGCGCTTTCACCCCGCCTGGGTCCGCCTTATCCGAAAGGATCACGACGAATACGGGGTGCTGGAATTGTCGCTGCATTCGCGCGGGCAAGCCATCGAAGTCGCCAAATTTTTAGGACCGCGCGAAAAGGCGGGCCTGGCCACAAAGCTTTCGCGCGCGCTCTCCGAAGCCCGGCGCGGGCCTCGGTTCTCCTAAATCCGATTCGCCCAAAAAGAACGGCCGCTTCGGGGGAGGAAGCGGCCGTCTCTCTAGCGCGCACCGTGATGGGGGATCCACAGTGCGTGTACCCAACAACGTACCACATGACATTCGGTTCCGCGAGAGGGGCACACTTCGTCATTTGCCGCAGTCTCGCATGGCGAAGGTCGTCTCCCCTCGGCGAAATCGCGATCCCCCTCGGCGGACCACCCACTTCGACCCTTGAAAAGGCGAGGATTTGGCCCTTACCCCTAGACGAACGGGTGATGCCGCCGGTTAACTAATAATTAACCAAAGGATTGACGGGCCCCAGGCGTTGCCGCCTAATGATTCCAAGAAAATTTGGAGTCGGCTTGATGCTGGGAGGTTTGACCCGGACATTATTGTTGTCGATTGCCGTGTTGGCGTTTGGTTTCGCCCCGGCATCGATGCATGGATTCGCGCAGGCCGATGACCTGCATACGGACGCGGCTCCGATTGGCGCCGTCACCACCATGCCTTACGGCTGGGCTGATTTTTGCGGCCGGCACGCGGACGAATGCCGCGTCGATGCCTTGCAACCCGTTGATATCGTCTTGACCGCCAAAATTATGCGGACGTTGCGGCGCGTCAATGGCAGCGTCAATGCCGCGATCGAGCCTGTCAGCAATCTCGACCATTGGGGCACGATGCTCGACCATTGGGACTATCCCACCGATGGCAAGGGCGATTGCAAGATTTATGCCCTACAAAAGCGTAAGATGCTAATAGAGATGGGATTTCCTCGCCAAGCGCTGCTCATGACGATCGTCCGCGATCAAGAGGACAACGGCCATACGATCTTGACGGTCAAGACCGACAAGGGGGATTTCATTCTCGACAATATGGTCGAGGATATCCGTCCCTGGGACGCGACGGGCTATAAATTCGTCAAGCGGCAATCTCAGAGCGATCCCAATGTCTGGGTTTCCATCGGCACGTCGAGCGCGCCGCGTACGACGGCGGTGGCCACGACAGCAAGCCGCGCGCTGAACTAAGGCGCCAGGCCCTGGTTCGCTCGCCCGCCGACCGTGGCGCGTGAAGCTGTCCACGTCTCCTCGAGAATCCAGAGGCAAGAGCGTTAAGGTCTCGCATCTAAGCTGCCGCTTGAACGCGGGATGGCGGATGTTCGACGCGGCGAGATCGGGAGCATGGCTGACGCGCGATAGGCTACGCGTCTATCCGTTGCTGCTCGGGCTTGGCCTTGGCGGCGCGCTGATCACCTTGATCGCGACCCGTTCCGGCCTGCTCGATCATTGGGGCCGGCCGCTCGGCACCGATTTTAGCCAATTTTGGGTCGCGGGATTCGAAGTGGCGGCGGGACATCCGGCGCAGCCCTACGACAATACGGCGCATGCGGCGGCGCAAGCCGCCCTCTTTGGCCAGACCGATGGTTTTTACAGTTGGCCCTATCCGCCCTATTTTTTGGGCCTCGCGGCCTTGTTTGCCACCTTGCCTTATCTTGCCGCCCTGGCCTTGTGGCAGACCTCGACTTTGGCCCTTTACCTCGCCGCCATCTGGCATGCGGCCCCAATCCGGCGGCTCGGACGGACGGCGGTCGTCTCGATCGCCTTGGTGTACCCCGCCGTTACCGTCAATTTGGTGCATGGGCAAAACGGGTTTCTCACGGCCGCGCTTCTGGGGGCTGGCGCGCTGCTGGTGCCAAAGCGTCCCGTGATCGCGGGAGTGCTGCTCGGCTTGCTCGCCTATAAACCGCAATTCGCGCTGGCGGTCCCGGTTGCCCTGCTCGCGGGGGGCTATTTTCGCACGGTTTTTGCGGCCGCCCTCACCGTCGCCGCCGCGACGCTGGCAGCCCTCGCGGCGTTTGGCTCCGAGCCGTGGCACGCGTTTTTCGCGAGTCTCGAGTTTACCCGGCATGCCGTTCTCGAACAGGGCGGGCCGGGCTTTGGCAAGACGCAGAGCGCGTTCGCCGCCGTGCGCCTCTTGGGTGGGTCGGTTTCCCTCGCCTATGCGATTCAAGGCGCCGTCACCGTGAGTGTACTGGTCGCGCTTGCCTGGCTCTGGCGCGGCGAAAGGGATCATCGCCTCAAAGCCGCTGGTTTGATCGTCGCGAGTCTGCTGTCGACGCCTTATTGCCTCGACTACGATCTCACCGTCCTCGGACCGGCGATCGCATTGCTCGTCAGTTACGGGATCGTGCGCGGGTTTCCGCCCTACGGCAAGACATTGCTCGCGGTGATTTGGGCCCTTCCGCTTTTCGCCCGTCCGTTGGCCGCGGGGCTTGGTGTTCCCACTGGCGCGGCCTTGATGCTGATCCTATTCGGGGGGCTGATCTGGGTCGCCCGAAACGAATCATGCGCTTGCTTGTTGCCTAAAAATCACGCGAATTGAAGCCTGCGAGGCACCGCCTACTCGGCAACGCCTTTGCTGGCGGTGCTTATTTTCGTTTGTCAAAGAAAAAACAAAAAATATGAAACTTTTCCCTTAAATGTCCGTTTACCCTGCGAGAGAATTCAAAACGCGCAGCGAAGCGGTCAGCTCCGCAAGAAACAGAATTTTACTGTTCCGCCGTTAGCATTTCTCCCATCAACTCGAGCGTAGGTGGGTTCACCATGTCGATCGCGGACCACTTCCAACAGATATCCGATGCGGGATTCGTTCGGAAATACGATCCCAACAGCGCTCGGCGTCAATTTTCGGCGTCTATCATGCTGATCGTGGCCATAGCGCTGGCGGCTTCGGCTCTTTGCGTCCTGGTGAAGTTCGATCAATCAACCACGGTGGCCTCGGCGCCCGAGGTCGTGACGCCGTACTACGCCGGTGCCTTGCAAAGGTAGACACGTAGTTCTTGAGCAGTTCGCGCGAGCTGGGCTTTGCCGTGGCAAGGCCCTTTTGCGTTTTTGGAGCATGTCCCGAAAAGCTGAAGACGTATTCGATCGAGGACATGCTCTAAGTTCTTGTGAAAAGAGCGAACAAGACCGCGCATGATCTCGACGACGATCAGGCGATCAAGCCCTGCATCGGGGGCACCGCCATCGTGCCGGGAAACACCGACTGTCCGAGGACGGCGGGGCTGAGCCCGAACTGGCCGGCGAGCAGACCTTTCACGACGGAGCGGACATCGGTGGTGGCCATGAGATCGCGCTTCTCGAAAAGCTGCGTTTCCTTCAGGCCGGGCCAATCCGCGATCACGCGGCCGCCGCGAACGGCGCCCCCCGCGAGGAAGGCGACCGTGGCGGTGCCGTGATCGGTGCCGTTGGTGCCGTTGATCTTCGCGGTTCGGCCGAATTCGGTCATGGCGATGATGGCGGTATCGGCCCATTTCGGACCGAGCCCGGTTTTGAACGCGTCGAAGGCGCTATCGAGTCCGCCGAGCAATTGCATCAGGCGGCCGGTGGCGCCGCCTTCGCCCTCGTGGGTGTCCCAACCATCGAAAGCGAGCGCCGCCACGCGCGGTCCATCGTCCGCGGCGATGAGCCGGGCCGCGCCCTCGGCGGCTTGGCGCATGCCCGCCGGCGTGCCCGGCCCGCCCTTGTCGCGGCGGTCCGCGCCCATGTCGCGCGCCGCGATCTTGTCGATTTGCAGACCCTCGCCGAACACTTGGGCGAGCATCGGATCGGAATGGCGGTACAGATCCATGACGCGCCGCGCGAGTTCGTCATCGGCCGAAGGAATGACTTCGGGCGCCCAGCCCACGACCGGCGCGTTTCCGCGCAAGACGAGCGGCGTCGCGGGTCCAATCGCCAAACCGCCAAGGCGGCCCACGCGCTCGCCCTTGGGGATCGCCGCGATGGCGCGGTTGAGCCAGCCGGATTCGGTAAAGCCGGGACCAGGCATGCCGCTTTCAAGGACGTCTTGCCCATCAAAATGCGAACGTTCGCGATAGTTCGTCGCGGTGGCATGGAGCACCGCGGCTTGTTTGTCCCGGTACATCTTCGCGAAGACCGGCATGCCGGGGTTGAGCGCGAAAAATCCATCGAGCGGCAAGCCCGCGTTGGGGCCATCGAACCTGAGCGCCAACGATCCATGCAGCGCGGCATAGTCGGGATCGCCGACGGGACCGACAGCGGCGAGCCCGTCGAGCGCGCCGCGCAGAATAATGACGACGAGGCGCGGATCGCGCGTCCCGGCGGCGGAGGCGATCTTCGGGACAAAGGCCGAGCCGAACAGCGCGGTGCCAGCGACAGCCAGTTCGCGGCGCGAGGGATGAAAATCAACCATGGTTCATCTCCATTGCATTTCGGGGGACATCAACAGCAGCGCGATGCCTTGTTGCCGGCTTTCCGCGCGGGCCACGGCCTCGCGCGTCGGCGCGGAGGGTTTGGCGCCGCACATGGCTTCGAGCAGGTCGTTGGGGTTTGGCGGATCGCGCAGCTTGCTCGCGAGCTGCGAGCAATAGTCGAGACGCAGCTTCATCCCCTCGGGCGAAGCCCAAGCCGCGATCGAATCGGCATAGCCATTGGGCCCCGGCGGCGTCCAAAGCCCCATGCCCATGAGATTGAGCGGGCCGAGCACCTGGCCAGGCTCGTCGGGAATGTGGCCAATCAACCGGTTGGCCGCGACGATGAATTCATAAGGCGTGCGGACCTTGCCCGGCCCCGGCTTCCAGGCGTCGTCGTCGCCGATCAAGGCCAAGGTCATGGCGTGCAAATCGCCATCGGTGTCATGGAAGACCTTCGCGAGATGCGCGACGAGCCGCGGCGGCGGCTGATCCGACACGAAGGCGCGGGCAAATTTACCGGCGATGAACTTGGCGGTTTCCGGCCGGCGCGCAATGTCGAGCAGAGCCGTCTTGCCTTGTGTCACGCCATCTTCGAGATAGAATTTTCCAAGCAATTCGATGGGGCCGGGTTCGTGTGCATCGGCATGAAAGAAAAACGTGCCGGGCTCGCCTTCCTTGCCGTTTGCATTGGCGATGCTCCACCCCGTGATGATGCGGGCGAGATTGGTGACATCGGCTTGGGTATAGCCGCTGCCCACGCCGAGGGTGTGCAGTTCCATGATCTCGCGGCCGAGGTTCTCGTTCAAACCTTTGTGAGACTTCAGGCCAAGCTTGGAATTGGGTCCGATCGACTGCGCATTGTCGAGAAAGTACAGCATGGCCGGATGGGTCTCGACCGCGATCAGCATGTCCGAGAACTTGCCCAGGACATGCGGACGAATCGCCTCGCGTTCGAACGCGCCGGTGATCGAGCGGGCAATTCCGCCCTTGTTGGCGGAGACGCAGAAATGGTTGGACCAAAACGCCACGAGCCGCTCGGCAAATCCGGCGCGCGCCTCGATGGCCCGGCGCAGCCGCGCCAAAGATTCATCCCGAAAAATGATTTGTTCGGGCGCCGGCGGCTTTTGCGGCGGCTTCGGCGGATTGGCCAAAAGAGCCGCCGCTTTCTCCGCGTCGGCCTTGGCGAGTTTGGCGAAAACGGGTGATACCGCGCCGAGCGCGACCAACTGCTTGGCCCGCGTGACGTCATCGGCCTGTTGCTGCGCGAGTTGATCACGCTCGGCCTTGCGTTCGGCCTGATCCTTGTTGAACAAAGCGACGGCGACCGGAGTCGTGGGCAGCCCCGCGCCCGACAGAAGCGTAATGCCAGGCTGCGCCAGCTCGGCGCGCAGAAAGCCGCGCGGATCGGAGGCGGCGATCGCCGTATCCCCGTCGCCGCGCGGGCCATAACCGAATCGATTGAGCGCCAACAGCCCGAGATTCGAGAAAACCGCCATGATTCCAAGCCTTTTTGTCCAGCGTGAACCACGCCGGGCTCCAGTCTCGCCAATAGAACACGCGGATGCTGGCTATTCGATGAACGGCATCGGCAATCGCGAACCCCGGCGCGATCGGGTGCCGCGATCAAGCCGCGCAGGTCCGCGAACGTTGTCTCGTCGTCCGGACATAGCCCCATGGCGCATGGCGAGATTTGCTTGTGGCATCGCTTGTGCATGGATAGACTACGAAAACGTTCGGTTTTGGCTGTTTTCGAGCCTTCGTTAAGGCTCCATTAACCGTTTAGCTCGTCTTCTAGACAATCATCGCAACTCGCCTGGTATCGATCACGTGTTTGACGATAATTCCAAGACGTTAGACGATATGGATTGGCTTTCTGGCCAGCATCGCCCTTACGCGCCCCAACCTTCGCGTCGGATTTTAATCATCCTGCATCAAGAGCATTCGTCGCCGGGACGAGTCGGCCGGCTGTTGGTCGAAAACGGCTACACGCTCGATATCCGTCGGCCTCGTTTCGGCGATCCGCTCCCCAAAAACATGGATGGGCATGACGCGGCCATCATTTTTGGCGGCCCGATGAGCGCCAATGACGAGGAAGACTGGATTCGCGGCGAAATCGACTGGATCGGCAAGCCCCTTGCGGCCGGCAAGCCGTTTCTCGGCATTTGTCTCGGCGCGCAGATGCTGGCGCGTCATCTTGGCCATCGCGTCGCGCCCCATCCCGAAGGGATCATGGAGGCCGGCTATTACGACATCCGCGCGACCGAGCATGGCGGCCGGCTGTGCCGTTGCGCGTTCCCGGGCAAGGTCTATCAATGGCATCGCGAAGGCTTCGATCTCCCGGCCGGCGCAACGCTGTTGGCCCAGGGCGACGATTTTGAAACTCAGGCCTTTTCCTATGGGTCGAGCGCCTACGGCCTGCAATTTCACCCGGAAGTCACCTATGCCATGATGTGCAAATGGACGGTGAAGGGCGAGGCGCGCCTGGGGCTGCCCGGCGCCATGCCACGCGAAATGCATCTGAAGGGCTGGTATCTCCACGACGCCGCCGTGGCGCAATGGTTGAAGGCATTTTTGCGCGCTTGGGTGCGTGGGGAGGCGGGTTCCGCCCAGCCTTGCGTTTGTCCACAAGCTGGACTCGCGTAAGGCGCCGACTTGCTCTAATAACAAAGACGTCGGCCGGTCCCGATCTCTGGCAAGCAGAGCGCGCCATGTCCCTTCGGTTCAAGATCCTCGCGAGCGCGCCCCTCGCCGTCGCCCTTTTCGCCGGCGTCGCGCAGGCGCAGGAGCGGCCGACGCTCAAGGACCGCTTCGATCAAATTATCGCAACCTTCATCGGCGACCCGAGCGCGGGCGTCGACATCGACATGAAACATGTGCTCGACGCCTGGCGGAGCCTGGGACCAAAGCCGCTCGACACGCTGAGCCCCGACGAGGCGCGCAAGCAGCCCGCCCCGATCGAATCGGCTCTGAAATTGGCGCAAGATCGAGGCAAGGCGCTCGATCCCTATGATGTCGGCATCAGCGAGATCAGCTATCCCGGCCCAAGTGGCACGATGGACGCCCGGATCTTCGTGGCGGCCGGTTCGGAGGGAACGGCGCCAAGGCCCGTCATTGTGTTTTATCATGGGGGCGGTTTCGTCATCGACAACAAGGCCGGGGCCGACGCGACGGCCCGCGCGCTGGCCGGCTCGACCGGCGCCATCGTCATCGCGCCAAGCTACCGCCTCGCGCCCGAAGCCAAATTTCCGGCGGCGCAAGAGGATGCGCTCGCCGCTTATCGATGGGTGCTCGCCAATGCCGGAGCGCATGGCGGCGATCCCGCGCGAATCGCCCTCGTCGGCGAGGGCGCGGGGGGGATGCTGGCCATCGACACGTCCATGGCGGCGCGCGATCGCAAACTCCCCATGCCGGTGGCGCAAATTCTGATCACGCCAGCGGCCGGCATCGACATGAAGACCGCGTCTTATTTGCAGGATGCGGCCGCGCGCCCGTGGAGCCGAAAGGCCGTGGTCTGGGCTTTTGGCCTCGAACTCGCCGATCCCGGGCAGATGAGCGACCCGCGAATCGATCTGATCGGCCACGGCAATGTCGAGAACCTGCCGCCCACGACCATTATTACGGCCGAGATCGACCCTCTGCGCTCGGATGGCGAGCGGCTCGGCGGCAAGCTCAGGCTTGCCACGGTGCCCGTCGAAATGCGCGACTATGACGGCGTGACCCATGATTTTTTCGGCATGGGCGCCGCTGTCGAAAAGGCCCGGCTCGCGCAGCAGCTCGTGGCGACAAAGCTCAAATCGGCCTTCGCGCCCAAGCCCGAAGCGGGGATCAAGAGTTCGGATTCCGGCGGCTGAAGCGCAAGCTGAGGTACGAATAACCGGCCTCTGGCGCGCCAATCTCGGTTTGTCCTTACTTCCGGCGTTGCATCGCCCCATTGTTCGTGCCTAAGAAGGACGACTGGTCCCACTTGGGCCAGGCTATTAATGATCGGACGTTCTATGGCTACGGGTACTGTGAAGTGGTTCAACGGCGAAAAAGGCTACGGTTTCATCCAGCCTGACCAGGGTGGCAAGGATGTGTTCGTTCACATCTCGGCTCTGGAACAGGCGGGGCTTCGTAACCTCGACGAAGGACAGAAGGTCTCCTACGAGACCAAGGCTGACCGCGGAAAAGAATCCGCCGTGAACCTCAAGGCCGTCTAGGATTAGACGCCGCTTTACCTGCGGCCTCATAACTTAGATTCATCGTGTGGCGCCGCCGGGCTTAAGCCTGGGGCGCCATTTTTACAGGGCCATTTCACGGGGAAAGAATATGATGACGCCAGAACAATGCAGAATGGCGCGCGCGGGTCTCTCGATCAGCACGCGCGAACTCGCCGACGCCGCGCGCGTTTCGGTCAGCACGATCACCCGTTTCGAGTCCGGCCAAACCATTCCGCCGATGACCGTCGGCCTGTTTCAAAAGGCCCTGGAGCGCCAAGGCGTCGATTTCGTCGCCAACGGCGAGAATGTCGGCCTCTGGCTCACGAAATCGCCCGGCATCGCCCCGATCATCTCCGTCGAAGGTCTCAACGCCAGCAACGACGACTGAGCTTCACCCCGCCTTCTTGATCCGCGTCAGTGTAAACAGCCCGAACGGCGCGAGCGGGCGGCGCTCGGCGAGCGTCATGCCAGGGCGCGCGGCGATCCAATCGCCGATGACGGCCCAGGGAAATTGCGGGTGCCAGCCGAGCGAGGCGCTGCGCCGCCCGAGCCAGGCCTCGATCGCCGCGACCGCGCCGCGTTCGGCGCCGACATGGTTCACCAGCACGATTTCGCCGCCGGGCTTCACGACCCGCGCCCATTCGTCGAGGCTGGCCCGCGGATCGGGCACCACCGTCAGCACATAGGGCGCGACGACCGCGTCGAAGGTCGCGTCGGGGAAGGCGAGATGCATCGCATCCATCACCAGCAGGCCCTCGACCTGATTTAATCGCTTCGACGCCACCCGCGCGTGCGCCTTGGCGAGCATGGGGCGCGAGAGATCGATGCCAACGAGCCGCGTCGCTTTGTCGAACAGCGGCAATTCGAGCCCCGTGCCGACGCCGACGTCGAGCACGAGCCCGCCGGGACGATCCGCCGCCGCCGCCGCCGCGACGCGGCCGGGCCGCATGACGAGCGCGAAGGTCAGATCGTAGATCGGCGCCCAACGGGCATAGGCGGCTTCGACATCGGCATTGCCGATGGCGGATTCGTGCGGCACGGCGTTGGTCACGTCAGAGCGCCATCATCGGTTGCTTGGCCTCTTGATCGCCGCGCGAAGGCAACGCGGGTGCCGACCCGGCCGTGATCGTGCCGCCGCCGAGCACGCGCGCGTCGGGAGCGTCGGAATCGTAGAAGACGCAGGCCTGGCCCGGCGAGACCGCGGACTCGGCCTGCGGGAAGCTCACGGCGATCCCGTGATCCGGCGTCGAAAACAGCGTCGCGGGGACGGGCGGCCGGGTCGAGCGCGTCCGCGCGAAAACATCGAGGCCGCGCTCCGGCCAAGCGCCGAGCGGCGCATCGCCGAGCCAGTTGACCGCGCGCAGCGCCACCTGCCGCGTCAACAGCGCCTCTTTCGGCCCCACGATCACGCGCGCCGCCTTGGCGTCGATCCCCACGACGAACAAAGGCTCCCCCGCTCGCGACGGCAGAGCGCCGAGGTTGAGGCCTTTTCGCTGCCCCACGGTATAATGAACAATGCCCTCGTGCTGGCCGAGAACCGTCCCGGCCTGGTCGACGATCTCGCCCGGCACGAGGCTTTCCGGCTTGAGCCGGGCGATTGTCGCGCTGTAGCGGCCCGACGGCACGAAGCAAATATCTTGGCTGTCGGGCTTGTCCGCCGTCGCCAAGCCGAACGCATGGGCCAGTTCACGCACGCGGGATTTGGGCAGGGCGCCGAGCGGAAACCGCAACGCGGCGAGCTGGTCAGGCGTCGTGCCATAGAGAAAATAGCTCTGATCCCTGGCGGGGTCGGCGCCCCGGTATAGGGCGCGGCGTCCGTCGGCGAGCGCGCGCGTGCCGCAATAATGGCCCGTCGCGAGCACATCGGCGCCGAGATCGCGGGCCGTATCGAGAAGATCGGCGAATTTCACCGCGCTGTTGCACGAGGCGCAGGGGACCGGCGTCTCGCCCGCCGCATAGCTCGCCGCAAACGGATCGATGACCGCCCGGCGAAACCGCGCCTCATAATCCAAGACATAATGCGGAATGCCGAGCCGCGCCGCGACGGCCCGCGCATCGCCAATATCGCGCCCGGCGCAGCATGACCCCTTTCGCGTGGCCACGGCGCTGTCGTCGTAAAGCTGAAGCGTGATGCCGATCACGTCGTAACCCTCGGCATGAAGCAGCGCCGCGACGACGGAGGAATCGACGCCGCCGGACATGGCGACGACCACGCGCGTGTTTTCGGGGGGCTTGGCGATCTCGAGACTGTTCACGGCGGGACACGGGGTGCGGGAAAGGCGCGGGACGGCGCTGGCGCTTAGGTAAGACGAGACGAGCCCACGCGCAAGTTTTGCGCGGCGACGCTGTTTCGGGACATCAGCTGAAGCTTTCGCGCCGCTTATTTTCGAGGGCGCGGAAAAGACCCATCCGGCATGGTGAACAAGTCTTTAATTTTCCATCCAAGGCGAAACAACGTAAAAAACGCCGGATATGTTTCAAACAGGAACACAGTTCTCGATTTCCTAATGATTTGGCAAGTTATGGCCAGGAAAAAAGCGAAATATCCTTAGATACCAGCGCGTTGGTTTAGGTAAATCTTAAAGCGGAAGGACTACATTGGTGTGATAAGGCCTAGCTGTAAGTGAGTAAATGTCATGTCCGAGTCTCTTCGTCCTAGGGTCAAATATGTGATCGGACCCGACGGCAGTCCTCTTACGATCGCGGACTTGCCGCCGAGTGGAACGAAGCGTTGGGTGATCCGCCGTAAAGCGGAAGTCGTCGCGGCGGTGCGCGGCGGGCTGCTTTCTCTCGAAGAAGCCTGCAGCAAGTATACACTTACCGTCGATGAATTTCTGTCTTGGCAGATGTCGATTGATCAGCACGGCTTAGCCGGCTTGCGGACCACGCGTTTGCAGCATTACCGCGCGTAATTCTTGATATTAAATCATCGGCCGGCCCAAAACCCGGCCGATGATCCATGTATTTCGAGATGCATTTTAAACTGTTTCCGGCCGCCACATCATTTTATCAGACGCGACAGCGCCTTGAACTTGTGACGCTCGAAAAACGCGACCACGATCGTGGCGAAGAGCAGCGGGATCAGAAGATATAAAAGCCGGAAGACCAGAAGCGCGGCCAGAACCTCGGTTTTGGGAATGCCCGGCATGGCTTTGATGAAGAGCAGTTCGAAAACGCCGAGACCGCCCGGCGCATTCGAGATCAAAGCGGCCGAAAAGGACGCCAGAAACACCGCCAGAACCGCGAAATAGCCGGGATTGCCAGCTTCCGGCAGCGCGAAATAAATGATGCCGGCCGCGCCCAACAGTTCCAGCGGCGCCGCGATGAATTGGCGCAAGGCGATGGGCCAGCGCGGATAGTCGATCCGCAATCCACCAATGGCCAGCGGCTTCGATTGCAAAATCGAGCCCGCGATATAGGCGGCCGTCACGCCGAGGCACAGCGTGCCGAACACCCGCGCAATGGCCGTATTGGTGAGAAACGACGGCAGCAGACCATCCAATCGGCTCAACTGACCCGGCTCGAAGACCAGGACAAGGCCGCTCAAAAGCAGCGTTCCGAGCAAAAAGGTCAGCGAACATAGCGCGACGAGCACGGCCACCTGAGCGGCGCTTAATCCTTTCGAGGAATAGGCGCGATATCGCACCACCGCGCCCGAAAAAACCGAAGCGCCGATATTGTGGCTCAAGGCATAGGTCGTAAACGAACAAAGCGCGATGAAGGTGACGGAAATCGATTTGATGCCGAGATGCAGCAAGGCGATCCGGTCGTACCAAGCCAAAGCCGTATAAGCGAGAATCGTCGACAGGATCGCAAGCGCGTAATGAGCGGGCGTGATCGCGAGAATTGCGGCCCAGACCTGGGCCGCGATCGCGTCGCCTCGGAACTCCTGAAACAGCAGCCTCAGGGATACGGCGACGGCGATCAAACCAATGGCTGGCCAAATGAAGTCTTGAACGCGTTTCATCCTGCTCCGGGCCAATGGCATGAATGACGGTTCGTAGGCCTTTGAAGGCACCATGAAAAGGCCATGGCGGCTCTCGCCGCGCGAAACGCGGGAATTGCCGAATCTTTCGGCTGATGCGAATGCGGATACTCGAGGCCCCCGAAGCGGACGATCTCGCGGCCGGATAATGCATCGACGGCGCGCGCTTTCTTCCGCCAGGAGCGCGCGACGCACCGCGGCTTGGCCGAACGCATCGATGAAAGCGAGAGTCCCGTTTGAAGGGGCGGCCGGTCCGCGACCTTCGGAGCGCTCGCCACCCGGAAGCACCAGGTGACGAGAAATCCCTTGTGTTTTAATACCTTAGAGCACGTCCCCGATCGAAAAAGCCTTCAACTTTTCGAGACGTGCCCCAACCGACGGACCGGGGTTCAAAATTAGCCCGCGCGCAAGCCCAACAGGACCGGCTCGGCTTTCTTGACCGGGAACTCGGTCCGGTCGCCGTTCTTTTCCCGGCCTTCAAGTCCTTGCGCCTTGGTGAATTCCACCATGGCTTCCTCGACCTGCTGCCGCGCTTCCCCGAGTTGTTCCTTCAACTCATCCGCCGAGCGCGTGAGATTTTCGCGCCGCGCTCGGGCCGCCCGCGCATAAGTCGGATAGGCGAAATGGGCCATATCCGTGATCCCGGCTTTTTGTTCCTCGGTCGCGATTTCGCGGTCGAGGTCGCCGGCCATCCGTAAAAACTCCGCGATCATCGTCTCGATTTGCGCCACGCGGCGGCGCCGTTCGTCGACCTGAAAGCGTTTCAGACGCAAGAGAGAATCCCGCGATTTCATACCGTGACTCCGCGATACGGGCCGGTGAGCGACCCGATCATATTTACAGGACTTCCGCGAGACAGTGTGATCTTGCCGCATCAAAGTTGCTGGTTTGTTACCGGACGCATCAAAAAATGCGCTGTCCGCGCTTCAATGTGTATATTCGGCGAGGTGGTGATTCGGGACTGGCGTATCAGGTCGCCGATTCAAACGTAACGTCTTGGCGTGCCATGCTTGCGTGCGGGTTTATTTCCGAGGCGTTTCCGCGGAAAGGCGACGAGCTTTCCTATTGGGAAAGTATTCAAAGCTCTGAAAGCAGGACTATTTCCGCGACGAGGATCGTCCTTCGCGGAACCGTTCGCCGAAAGAACTCCGCCCCGGGGAGCCGTGATTGTGTCGCGTTCGAGTCCAGAGGCGCTCCGCGCGCCAGAGCAAACAACTAGGTGGGAAAAATTATGCAGACGGCTCGGCCTGCCCAGGTTTTGATGGAATTCGTTAACCAATCCCCGTTAACGTTATGAAAATTCGTACAAAGAGGTATCGCGCCTCCATTTTCGGGCAAGCGTGATATTTCAGGATGCTGTCGCGCCGTTGGGCAACCGACGTGGGCAAGCTGGGGGCCAAAGATGCGCGTTCTATTAATTGAAGACGACAGCGCGACTGCACAGAGCATCGAACTGATGCTCAAGTCCGAAAATTTTAACGTCTATACGACGGATCTCGGGGAGGAAGGCATCGACCTCGGGAAGCTGTACGATTACGATATTATCCTTCTCGATCTCAATCTGCCGGACATGTCGGGCTACGAGGTGCTTCGCACCTTGCGCGTCGCCAAGGTCAAGACGCCGATCCTGATTCTCTCCGGGCTCGCCGGGATCGAGGACAAGGTCAAAGGCTTGGGCTTCGGCGCCGACGATTATCTGACCAAGCCCTTTCATAAGGATGAGATGGTCGCCCGAATTCATGCGATCGTCCGGCGGTCCAAGGGCCATGCGCAATCGGTCATCACGACCGGCGACCTCATCGTCAATCTCGACCAGAAGACGGTGGAAGTGTCCGGCGCGCGCGTGCATCTGACCGGCAAGGAATACCAAATGCTGGAGCTGCTTTCGCTGCGCAAGGGCACCACCCTGACGAAGGAAATGTTCCTGAACCACCTTTATGGCGGCATGGACGAACCCGAACTCAAGATCATCGACGTCTTCATCTGCAAGCTGCGGAAGAAGTTGGCCAATGCGAGCCAGGGCCGCAACTATATCGAAACCGTCTGGGGCCGCGGCTACGTCTTGCGCGAGCCGAGCGAAGACGACGAGCGGATCATCGCCTAAACACAAGATCGCGGTCATGGCGCCCGAATGCCATGCCCGCCGGGGCCGATCCCGAGCCTGGATCGGGTTCCCGCCACGTTGGGCCCGCATGATTTTGGGTCAGCGATTCGCGATCGGGAAACGCCGAATCGCACGGAGTCGAGCCTGAAGGCGCCTCCGCACGTCAGCCATTTCCTTGCGCCTATTCCGACCGATTCGCGAAATCCCGACCAACGGAAGCGACGCGACAGGTCACGAGCGCGCGGCGCTCGATCTCAGGTCTCGCGCGAGAAGGTGAAGACCCAATCGAGATCGAGCAAGGGCAGAATCAATGATTCGAGCCGATGGACCGCCGAGATCTTGATCCCCTCCACGCCAAGATGAGACGGAACCGGAATCTGCGTTCCCGCGTCGAGCGTGATCACATCGCCGACCTCATCGACGACCAGCGCGAAACTTTCCCCGCGATGCTCCATGCCAATGGCGAGGTTTGAGGTTTCGCTTCGGGTCGGATCGTCGCGCAATCGGCGGCGAAGGCTGATCGCGGTCACGATCTTTCCGCGCAGATTCACGAGGCCGAGAATCTCGCAAGGCGCGAGAGGCACGGGCGTCAGCGCGACCATTTCGAAAACGGTTTGGATCGACTCGACCGGAAGGCCGAAGGTGCGGCCCTCGGACACCACCGTAAAGCAACGGCTTTGCTGCGGTTTTAACGCGCCGACGTGGCCGTGATTGACCGCTTGCTCGCGTATCATGCCGCAAATTCCTGAATGATGCGTTTTTCGAGATCGTGGCTGCCGAGATCCTCGACCCCGAGATTGGCGTTGATCATTTCCAATAGGGCCGTCCGGTCGAATTTTCCGACCACGCCGCACATGCCGCTCGTGGCGGCCGCCTCGGAAATGATCGGCGCGGCATGGGCCGCCAGCGCGAGGATCGGCAGCGCCGCGTATTTGGGATCGCGCTTGATTTCGCGGGCCAGCGTATAGCCGTCCATGCCCGGCATGTCGGTATCGGTGACGATCATATGGAAGACCGCGCCGCGTTTCAGCATCGAGAGCGTTTCGGCGCCCGAGCTCGCCGTCGTCACGCGATACCCTGCCGCGGTAAGAATCGGCGACAGCATGTCGCGGAAGAACAACCGGTCGTCGACGAGCAGGATGGCGAAACGTTTGATGACGCCGCGCGCCAAGGCATCGGGGCGCGCGATTTTGACGTAATGCGAAATGTCGATGATCTCGACGACGGTATCCTGAATATAGGCGGTTCCGATCGTCCCGTCCTTGGCGCTGGCAATTTCAATATCGAGGAAATCCTCCACGATATCGATGATTTCGTCGACGATCAGACCGACGCTTTGGCCGCCGATGCCCATTACGAGGACCGGGCGCTCTTTCTTTGTCGCGTCTTCCCTGGAAATGCTGATCAGCGGCATCAGGAAGCCGCGATGCTGCATCACGAGCATGCCGTCGCTGACCTCGGTCGCCTCGTCGGTGATCGCCTCGATTCGCGAAATCAGCGACAGCGGCACGACTTTGAGCGCATCACTGCCGGCCCGGAAGAGAATCAGCCTGGTTTTTTCGCGTGGCGGAACAAACGGCTCGATATTGTTTTGGACGCCGAGTTCCAACACTTGAACGAGACCGAGCGCCTTGGCGATGCCCGCGGGATCGAGGATCAGAACCACCGAGCCATCGCCGAGGATCGTGTGGCCCGAAAAACAGAAGAGATGGGACAAGGACGCGCCGAGCGGCTTGACCACGATCTCCTGCACATCCGTGACATTGTCGACGATGATCCCGCAGCACTGCGTTCCGACGCGCATGATCACGGCCAGCTGGCTTTCTTGCGGCACGGCTGGCGCGTCGCCGAGACGCAGAATCTCGCGAGCATCGACCAAGGGGATGACCTGGTTGCGAAGCCGCAGAACCAAGCTGCCTTGCACCCGCTCGACCCGATGGTGGCTGCCCTCGCCAAATCCGATCGCCTCGATCACGGATTGCTGCGGCAATGCGAAGCGATGCGGCCCCACCTCGACGATCAAGGCCGGCGCGATCGCCAGGGTGAGCGGAATTTTGAGGCCGAAACTCGTGCCCTTGCCGGGTTTGGCGGCCACGGAAATCGAGCCGCCGATGGTTTCGATATTTTCGCGCACGACGTCGAGGCCGATGCCGCGTCCGGAAATATTGGTGATCTGCGTGGCCGTCGAGAAATCCGGCAGGAAGATAAAGCGATAGATCGCTTCGTCCGTCATGCGATCGAGATCGGCCGGCGCCACGAGCCCGCGCGCCAACGCTTTCGCCTTGATCTTTTCGAGGCTGAGCCCGCGTCCGTCATCGGACACGGTGATCGTGATATAGCCGGCTTCGTGGCTCGCGGCGATATGGATCGTTCCCGCCTCGGGCTTGCCCGCCGCCGCCCGGACGTCGGGTGTTTCAATGCCATGATCGGCGGAATTGCGCAGCATGTGGGTGAGCGGGTCGCGAATGACCTCGATGAGTTGCCGGTCGAGCTCGGTTTCCCCGCCTTCCACGACGAGCGAGAGCTTCTTGTGGGTCTCGACCGCGAGCTCGCGGATCAAGCGCGGCAAGCGCGAGAACAGCCGGCTCAACGGCTGCATCCGGGCGCGCATCACGGAATCCTGGAGGTCGCTAGTGAGGGCCGACAGCCGTTGCATCGGGGCTTTGACCGCCTCGTCCTCCTGACGCCGCGAGATTTCCAACAATTGGTTGCGGGTCAGAACGAGTTCGGAGACGAGCACCATCATCCGTTCCAACGTACCGACTTCGACGCGAATCGTTTCGGGCTGGTGGCCCTGCTGGCTCGGCCCTGGCGACTTTCCTTCGGCGGCCTCCGCGGGATGCGGCGCCACGATCGCATCCGGCGCGGCGGCGACGGAGGCGCGGCCCTCGAGCATGGCGAGGTGATTTTCGAAGGCTTCGATCAGATCGCGATCGTCGCCCGGCGGTTCCGCGGCATGACGATCGAGCTCGACCAGGATCATGCGGATCCGGTCCACCGCCGCGAGGATCAGACTGACGAGATCGGGCGTCGCCAGCGAGCCCTCGCGCAGAATGCTCACGACGGCTTCCGCCGAATGCGCGAGTTTTTCGAGCCGGGTCAGGCCCAGGAAGCCGCAGGTGCCCTTGATCGTATGGAGCAGACGGAAAATACTGGTCACGATCGCGATGTTCGACGGCTCGGTCTCGAATTGGACGAGCTGCGAACTCGCCGCCTCGAGATGCTCGGACGTCTCGGTAACGAAATCGATGATCAGGTCGTCCATGTCTTGTCCGCGTGACCTTGGCTAAGGAGCCGTGGCGCGATTGTTCACCATTGAGGTTAAAGAGGGCTGAAGGCAGCCGCGTTGCCAGAGGTTTATCTTGATTTCGCTCTGGCCTCCGACCCTTGCGCGCGATCCTCGAAGCGCTCTATGCCAACGCACGTCCCATTCGAGACAAACGGATCAAACAGAATGATCACGGACTGGAATCCCTGGCAGGCCCTGGCGGGCGGCGGGCTCATTGGGCTCTCCGCCGCGCTTCTCTTGCTGAGCAACGGAAAAATCGCGGGCATTAGCGGCATCGTCGGGCGGCTGATGCTCGCGCCCGGCGAGGGCGCGGCCTGGCGGGCGGCGTTCTTGGCGGGTTTGCTGAGCGGCCCGCTGCTGTTCGTCGCCTTCGCGGGACATTGGCCCGACATCGGCATCGACGCGTCCTGGCCCGTTCTGCTCGCCGCCGGGCTCCTGGTCGGGGCCGGCACCCGCTGGGGTCACGGCTGCACGAGCGGGCATGGCGTCTGCGGGCTCGCGCGTCTGTCACGCCGTTCGATGGTGGCCGTCGCGACCTTCATGGCCGCGGCCATTGTCACGGTCTTTGTCGTCCGCCACGGAATCCAGCCATGACCGCGCGCATCTTGGCCGCCCTTGCCGCCGGCCTGCTGTTCGGGCTCGGCCTCGCCGTCTCCGGCATGATGAACCCGCGCCGCGTGCTCGGCTTTCTCGATGTCGCGGGTTCTTGGGACCCGACGCTGGCGTTCGTGCTGGCCGGGGCGGTCGGCGTCTCGGCGGCCGGCTATCTCGTCGCGCGCCGGATCAAGCGGCCCTGGCTCGCGCCATCGTTCGACATTCCGACGCGCCGCGACATCGATGCGCCGCTCGTCGGCGGCGCGATTCTGTTCGGCATCGGCTGGGGCCTGTCCGGCTTTTGCCCCGGCCCGGCGCTCGCCGCGCTCGGCGCCGGGCTGCCGGGCGATCTCATCTTCGTCGCCGCCATGCTCGCGGGCATGTGGATTTCGGCAAGATTGGAGCGCTTTCGCGCCACCAGCCAGCGGTAGGGCGAATAGGCAACCGGGAGTGGGACTAGCCGCGCCGCTTGCCCCGCGTCGGGCGCGTCCCGCCCTTGCCGGCCGAACTGCGCGGCTTGGCTTCGCCGCCGCCGAAATTATGCGGCCCCATTTCGTCGTCGGTCGGCTTGTGCGGGCGGTTCGACGGGATGTTGGCGGCGCGGCCATATTTTCGATCGCCCGCGAAGGCCCCGGCGGCCTCCTCGACGTCCCGTTGGCTCGCCATCGGATCGTGACCGATCGCGAGTTCGACGGCTTGCAGGCGCTTGACCTCGTCGCGCAACCGCGCGGCTTCCTCGAATTGCAGATTGGCGGCGGCCTCGCGCATGCGCTTTTCGAGATCCGCGATCGTCGCCTTGAAATTATGGCCGATCAGCGGGACGTCGCTGTTGAGTCCGGCATCGACGGTGACGTGATCCTGCTCGTAGACCGAGCCCAAGATGTCTTGGATGCCGCGTTTGATCGTCGCCGGGGTGATGCCGTGCTCGGTATTGTAAGCCTCCTGGCGCGCGCGGCGGCGCGAAGTCTCGGCCATCGCGCGCTGCATCGAGCCGGTCTCTTTATCGGCATAGAGAATCACGCGGCCGTCGACGTTGCGCGCGGCGCGCCCGATGGTTTGGACCAAGGACGTTTCGGACCGCAAAAACCCTTCCTTGTCGGCATCGAGAATCGCCACGAGCCCGCATTCGGGAATATCGAGGCCCTCGCGCAACAGATTGATGCCCACCAAGGCGTCGAAGGCGCCGAGGCGCAGGTCGCGAATGATTTCGATGCGCTCGATCGTGTCGATATCGCTATGCATGTAACGCACGCGCACGCCGTGTTCGTGGAGATATTCAGTCAAATCCTCGGCCATCCGCTTGGTCAGCACGGTCACGAGCGAGCGATAGCCCATCAGCGCCATCGCGCGGATTTCGCCGAGCACGTCGTCGACTTGCGCGCGCGCGGGACGCACCTCGACGGGCGGATCGATGAGACCCGTCGGACGGATCACCTGTTCGACGAAGACGCCGCCGGTGCGCTCCATTTCCCAGGTGCCGGGCGTCGCCGAGACATGAACGGTCTGCGGCCGCATCGCTTCCCATTCCTCGAACCGCAATGGGCGGTTGTCGAGACACGACGGCAGGCGGAAGCCATATTCGGCCAAGGTCGCCTTGCGCCTGAAATCGCCGCGATACATGCCGCCGATCTGCGGCACCGTGACGTGAGATTCGTCGGTGAAGACGAGCGCGTTGTCGGGCAGATATTCGAACAGCGTCGGCGGCGGCTCGCCGGGCTTACGGCCGGTGAGATAACGCGAGTAATTCTCGATGCCCGCGCAGGAGCCCGTCGCCTCGAGCATTTCGAGATCGAACATGGTGCGCTGTTCGAGCCGTTGGGCTTCCAACAACCGACCGGACTTGTTGAGTTCGTCGAGGCGCTGGCGCAGCTCGGCCTTGATGCCCTTGATCGATTGCAGCAACGTCGGGCGCGGCGTGACATAATGCGAATTCGCGTAAATCTTGACGAATTCGAGTTCCTGCGTCTTCTTGCCCGTCAGCGGATCGAATTCGGCGATGCTTTCGATCTCGTCGCCGAAAAAGCCGATCCGCCAGGCGCGATCCTCGTAATGGGCCGGGAACAGTTCGATCGTATCGCCGCGCACGCGGAACACACCGCGCGAAAAATCGCCGCCCGAGCGTTTGTATTGCAGGGCCACGAGGTCCGAGATGAGCTGGCGCTGGTCGATCTTCTCGCCCGCCTTCACCGTGAAGGTCATCGCGGTATAGGTTTCGACCGAGCCGATACCATAAATGCACGAGACGGAGGCGACGATGATCACATCGTCGCGTTCGAGCAGCGAGCGGGTCGCGGCATGGCGCATCCGGTCGATCTGCTCGTTGATCGAGCTTTCCTTCTCGATATAGGTGTCGGTGCGCGGCACATAGGCTTCGGGCTGGTAATAATCGTAATACGAGACGAAATATTCGACCGCGTTGTTCGGGAAAAAACTTTTGAACTCGCCGTAGAGTTGTGCCGCGAGGGTCTTGTTGGGCGCAAGCACCAGCGCGGGGCGGTTGGTGCGCGCGATGACCTGCGCCATCGTGAAGGTCTTGCCGGAGCCGGTGACGCCGAGCAGCACCTGGTCGCGTTCATGGGCCGCGACGCCCGCGACAAGCTCCTCGATGGCCTGCGGCTGATCGCCCTTGGGCTCGAATTCCGACACGATTTCGAAGCGAATGCCGCCTTCGGATTTGGCCGGCCGCTCGGGACGGTGCGGCGACCACGGCTTTTTCTCGCGCAGATTGGGGTCGCCGGCTTCGAGCAGCGCCTTGAGCGATTCGGCGGTGGCGGCCGCGCCCGTCATCCCGAACGGGTGGGCGCTGGTCGAGAGCGGATGCGGCTTGGGCGGCGCGGTATCGAGTTCGCCCGCGCTGTCGAGACCGAGCGCCGAGGCGAGCTTGGCGTCGATGCGCGACACCGGGCCAGCGTCGAACGGGGCTTGCCCCTCCTCGAAGCCGGGGCGCCGCTGGTTCAGCGCCGGGTTCAGCAGAGCCGCGAGATGCTCGCCCAACGGCTGCATCTCGGGCTTAGAGGCCCGTGATTTAGGGGTACGCGTGGATTTGGCGGCGGGTTTCGGCGTTTTCGGCATGGGGCCAATATGGTCTCAACCGGACGCGCGCGAAAGGTCTTCCCGGTCGATCCGTTTGGTTCCGGCGAACAAGCGGTAGAAAAGTCCCGCCGCCGCCCCCGCGGCGATCTCGACGGGCCAGCCGTGGCGCGGCGGAATGCCGCCGACCGCGAAGAATAGATCGGCGCAAAGGAGATTGATCCCCGCCCCGCCCAGGGTATAGGCCGCCAGACTCGTCTGTCCGACCCTGGCGAGCAGGCGATGAGCGATCAACAAAGCCGAGGCCGCCGCCCGCGCGCCGCCGAGCAGGCTCAAGGCAATCATGTAAGGTTGCGCCCGACCGGCAATATCGTCGATTCCGGCGCGCTCGAGCAACGGCTGAAGCGCGGCATCGGCGGGGACGGGCTGGCCGATATCGAGGCCGACCAAGAAAAAGCCCGTGACCAGCCCCGCCAGGATCGCGGCGCTGAACGAACGAGGAACTTCGCGGAGCTGCGCGGGGATGACATCGCCGAGTTCTTGCCGGATCGTCGCGAAGACGGCGGCCTGTTCGACCGGCACGACAAGCGGCGGCTTCGGCGCGGGGACCGTCCGGCGCACCGGTTGACGTTTACCGAATTCACGAGCCGAAGAACGCTGCATGACTGGAGCCTAGCAGCGCCGGTTTAAGACCGGCTTATGGCAATTGGCGAAACAGCCGCATGGTGGTTCGGGGTTCGTTTACTTCAACCCCGTCGCCGCTCACCCCACCGTCACGACCGCGCCGCGCAAGACGTAGCCGGCCGTCGTCTTGTTCCAGCTGACGTCGGGCGTCCGCGCGAGGCGCAGATTGGGAACGCGAAGGAGGTGATCGAGAAAGATCGCGGTTTCCTGAATGGCGACCGCCGCGCCGGGGCATTTATGAGGGCCGTCGCCAAAGCTCATATGCGTCGGCGCGCGGCCTTGGGCGCGGTCGGGATCGATATGATAGGGGCAGCGGCCCGCGACCTCGGGATCGGCATTGACCGCGCGCACATCGATTTCAAGGAGGGTGCCGGCCGCGATTTCTTCCGAAACGCCATCATTGTCGAGCGTGATCTTCTGGGTCGCGCGGCGCGAAAGCGTGCCGACGGCGGGCTCGAGCCGCAAAATCTCTTCGAGCAAGGCGTGGCGTCCCGCCTCGCTGGCGTCGAGAAAACGCTGGCGCAGATCCTCGCGCTCGAGCAGATGCCAGGCCGCGACGATGATGAACTCGCGCGTCGTGGACATGCCGGCGGTGCTATAGGTGATACATTCGGTCAGAATATCGATCACGGACCATTTTTGCGCGACGAGATGCGACAGCAAATCCTCGCGCGGGGCGCGCTTGCGCGCCTTGATCGCGGGGCGCACGTCGAGAAAATAAACCAGGAACAAATTGACCTGGCTCGTCACGACGAAGACCAGGATGTCCCACCAGTTCGCCTTGACCGGAATCTCGTTGGTAAAGAAACGGCTGAGACGGTTGCCGATGCCCGGCAGCAGACTCTCCGTCAAGCCGGTGATCTCGGC
>JARLIW010000097.1 GCA_031291515.1 Beijerinckiaceae bacterium
GCTCGCCGCGCGCGCCTATAAGGCCGTTTTGACGGAAATGACGTATCACGATGCCCACGGTCATCTGCGCCTTGCCCATAGCCGGCGCGGCGCGGCCGCGGTGAAGCCCGGTCTCGCGCTCGACTACGCCGCGATGATGCGCGCGGCGCTCGCGCTCCAGGAAGTCGCGGGGCTTTTGGAAGACGACGCGCGCTCCTATCTCAAGGACGCGCGCGATTTCGGCAAGACGCTGCTCGCCTATCACCGCGATCCCGCGACCGGCCGCCTGGCCATGGCGGCGTCCGACGCCACCGACGTGATCGTCCATCTCAAGCCCACCGCCGACGACGCGATCCCCAATGCCCATGCCGTCGCGCTCGACGCCTTCGTCCGCCTGGCCGGCTTGAGCAGCGACAAGCATTGGCTCGAGGTCGCGGATCAGCTCTTCGCCGCGGTCGCGGGCGCGGTACGGGCCAATCCCGTCGGCCATGCCGGCATCCTCAACGCCTGGGATCTCCGGCTGCGCGGCGCGACGGTCGTCACGGCGGGGCCGCTGCGCGAGGTGCTGACCCTCGCCGCGCTCGCCACGCCCTATCTCTTGCGAAACGTCATCGATCTCTGGGACACGACCGATCTGCCGCCCGACCATCCCGCCCAGGCGCAATTGGATGCGGCGGGTGATGGCGCGGCCTTCGTCTGCGTGGACGGCGCGTGCTCGCTGCCGATCCACGACGCCCGCGCGCTGGCGCAGCGGTTGGGGTAGCGAGGAGAAAGCGGCCCTTCAATCCCCTCGCATCGAGGGCGCGAAGCGCGTCTCGAAATGCGAGGGATGCGCAAGGGCCGCAAACGGCCAACCGCACCCTTGGGACCTATCCGCCCTCGTCCTTCGAGACGCCGCCTCCGGCGGCTCCTCAGGACGAGGGCTAATGGGTCTCCTCGGCGCGGTTGACCCGCCCAAACGAAAAACCGGCCACGCTCGCGCGGGCCGGTTCGCAACTTTAAATCAGAGAAAACTTACGCGGCGGCGGTCGCGGCGGCGGCGGTCTTCTTCGTGATTTCGCGCTTGATCACCCGCATCGCGGGCGAGAGCTGCTCGACGCTTGCCTTGATGAGGAAGGCATCGAGGCCACCGCGATGCTCGACCGAGCGCAGCGAGGCCGCGGCGATCCGCAAATGGACCGAGCGCTCCAAGACTTCGGAGGTCAGGGTGACATTGCACAAGTTCGGCAGGAAACGCGTGCGCGTCTTGTGATTGGAGTGGCTGACCAGATTGCCGGTCTGCACGGCTTTGCCGGTCAATTCGCAACGGCGCGACATCGTCTTACCTCGGGTATTTTAGGAAAACAGGAGAGCGCGGCTCATACTAGAGCAAGCGCCCGGGGTCAAGCGATCCCCAGCTTTTAAAACAGTTCGACGTTATCTTCTTGACTCGCGCGCACGCTCAAAATGCCCGCGCCGACAAGCATTTCATAGCAGCAGACTTTGTTGCGGCCGCCCTGCTTGGCGACATAGAGCGCCTGGTCGGCCCGGCCGAAGGCGTTCGACCCGGTATCCTCACGCCGGATGGCGGTGAACCCCAAGCTGATCGTGACCCGCCCGACTTGCGGAAACGCGTAATCCTCCACGGCCGCGCGAAACCGCTCGAACGCCGATTCCGCCTCTTGCACCCCGGCGCCAGGCAAGACGATCACGAATTCTTCGCCGCCGAAACGAAAGAGATAGTCGGTGTCGCGGAAACAGCGGTCCATCAGCCGCGACATCAGGACCAGCACCTCATCGCCATAGGGATGACCGAACTGATCGTTGATGCGTTTAAAAAAGTCGATGTCGGCCACCGCCAGATGCGCACGCTCCCACCTTGCGGACGCCTTGCCAGGACTCGCATATTTGAAGCGGGTCGTTTCCGGCCACGCAATCTGCTTCACCGTCTCGTCGAACGTCCGCCGGTTCAAAAGGCCCGTCAGCTCGTCCTGGTCGCCATAATTCAGAATACCCACATGGTTGCCGTAAACGCGGATCAACGTCGCAATCATTCGCTCTTGTTCGGTCACGAGCCTTTCCGGCGTATCCATCTCCATCAGACACAACACGTCCCGGCCATCGGAAACCGGAAAGATGTGGCGATATCCACCCGCTTCGGCGGGAGCGGACCAGTTCTGCTTCGCCTTGTAGGACAAGCGAAGATCGGCTCGCGCGGCCAGGAATGGCAATTGTGACACGTCGAGCGCCGTTTCCAGCGCGCCGTCTTCGCTCGCGACGACCGGCAACCGGAACCGCTCGCGGACTTTGAGATCGCCCTCGTGGCGAACGACGCGCCAAAGCGACAAGCCCGCCGCGCCAGCCAACTCGAAAGCCGCGGTCGCGAGCGTCCTGTCAAGCTCGTCACGGTCGCGCAAATCCGCGAGAGCCGAAATATAATCAATAAAGTCCGTCATGCGTCACAGGTCTAACAAATGCCGATGTATAGAGTATTAATTGGCCGACAAATGGATAGTTTGGACTTTCGGACCGAAAGTTGAATGCTCAAAAAAACTAACGTTTTTAGATCGACAACTCTATTTCGCGTTGTCGGTCGGGCCGGCCGAGGGCGCCGCCCCGGAAGGAAGCGCATGGGCCTGCGTCGAAAAACGCTGATCGCCGATGGAGCCGTAAACGCGAAGGACGCCGCCGGCTTGATAGACGAATAATGCTTTGAGCTTCCGTCCGTCCGAACAGGCGGTTTCCGGCAACCGCAACAGCCCCTTGTCGGGTTCCAGCTTATGGCCGTCGCAGGTCGCGCCGCCGCCGAACTTCAATTCGAGTTCCGGGCCCTCGGGCGTCGCCACCAAGGTGCCGGAATAGGTTTCCCCGCCGCCGGTCACGACGCCTGAAAAGATATAGACGAGCGCCTCTTCCTTGCCGGCCGCGTCGGTTGCCGCCGGCGGCGCGTCGGACGCGGCCAGAGCGGGCGACATCACACCCGAAGGTCCCAACAGGCAACCGGCCAGCAGGGCCGGAATAAGACGCTTTAAAGCCATGGACGCTCCGCCCCGATCTTTTGTTCATAAACTTCGACGTTTCCGCTCTTTTCAAGCGTGAGGCCAATATCGTCGAGCCCGTTGAGCATACAATGCTTGCGAAACGGATCGATGTCGAATGCCAATGTTCCGCCGTCCGGCCCCTTGATCACTTGAGCCTCGAGATCGATCGTCAGGGTCGCGTTGGACCCGCGGCTCGCGTCGTCCATCAACTTTTCAAGATCGTCCTTGGAGACGACGATCGGCAGGATGCCGTTCTTGAAGCAATTATTATAAAAAATATCGGCGAAACTGGTCGAGATGACGCAACGAATGCCGAAATCGAGCAAGGCCCAGGGCGCATGTTCGCGCGAGGAACCGCAGCCGAAATTATCCTCGGCGACCAGGATTCGCGCGCGGCGATAGGCCGGTTTGTTCAGGACGAAATCGGGATTTTCCGATCCGTCGTCATTGTAACGCATTCCCGCGAACAGACCCTCGCCGAGTCCCGTGCGCTTGATGGTCTTGAGATACCGCGCCGGAATGATCTTGTCGGTATCGATATTGGCGATCGCAAGCGGCGCGGCGACGCCAGTGAGGGTGGTGAATTTGTCCATGGGTCGGTTTTAGCAGAATCTTCGGGCGGGGCAACGCTGGGAAAGGGGTTACCATGAGCCGTGGTCTGGGATTTCATGCGGCGGCGTGGTACAAGGAAATTTGTCGAAAAGGTCTACCCATGATGAGCGCTGTCACGGACAAGCCCCGACCCAAGATCAATCCGGCCGGGGAAGAAATCCTCGATTTGGCCCGGCATTTTAAAGTGACCTACGAGCTGACGGACCTCGACGAATTCGGGAACGCGATCACGCGCCTTGCCGGGAACGACGTTCTTTTGGACGAACCCGAACTTCTTGCTCTCGCCTTGGCGCGCGCGGGGCATATTAGCGAAGCCGAAGCCGATCGTCTGCATGGAGCCTATCTTCGCGCGAAATATGAATGATCTTCGATCCGTTCGGCGATTTCGCACGCCGTGGCTATCTTCGCAACGTCTTGGGACTCAAAGACAAAGCTGCCGTCGACAAGTTCGAGCATCGCCTATTCCTCCGCAAGCTGCCCGAGGCCGTCGATGCGTTGCGGATCGTCAAACGCGTCGCCTATCGAGATGTTCTCGGCACGCACAAAATTCTTTTTGACCGCGTTTATCCTTGGGCGGGGCAGGATCGCGCGATCACCGCGCCGGATCTGCGGATCACCAAGGGTCGGGTCGAGTTCGCCCATCCACGAGACGCACAAGCAGCCGTCGAATACGCCTTGAATCTGGCGCAGGATCGACAGGCAATGGCGACCCGTCCCGGCGAGGTGATCGGCTATCTCGCCCACGGGCACCCGTTTCTCGACGGCAATGGACGCACGATTCTAATCGTGGTCGACGAGCTGGCGCGTCGCGCGGGGATCAGCCTTGATTGGCCGAATCTCGAAAAGATCGCCTATCTCAACGCGCTCACGCGGGAACTTGCCGATCCCGGCCAAGGCAAGCTCGACGCATATCTCGCGCCTTTCATCCGCAAAGCGGTGGACCGCGACCAGGGCGCGCGAATTCTTGGCAATCTGCGCGGCCTTGGACCTGACGGTCCGTCCGAGCCGTAAATTCGCCCCTCAATCCCGCGCCTCCCTCGGCCGCCGCAGCCGCACGTAGAGCGCGCCGGAGCCGCCGTGGTGGCGCGCGGTCTCCTCGAAGCCGACCACTAGGGGCCGGAGGTCCGGCATGTGAAGCCAGACCGGCACGGCGCGGCGCAACACGCCGGTCTCCTCGAAATCGCCGGTCGAGCGTCCGCCCTTGCCGGTCACGACGATCACCACGCGCGCGCCGTCGCGCTGGGCGCGGTGCAAAAAGGCTCGCAATGCGTCATGCGCCTCGTGCTGGCGCAGCCCATGCAGATCGATCGCGGCGTCCGCGCTCATCTGGCCGCGCGACAGCTTCTGCTTGAGGCGGCGCTCCAACGGCACGAGCGGCGGCGGCGCTTTCGGCGGCGCCGCGCGAGGCAC
>JARLIW010000098.1 GCA_031291515.1 Beijerinckiaceae bacterium
AAAGCCCTGCATGATCATGCACCCAATCGAACGCAAAATGATCACCTGCTCGATCGTTTCGACGCCTTCGATAATACAGGGTAATTTCAAATTGCGGCAAAGCTCGACGATGGACCGCACGATATCGCGGCTCGCCTGATCGGTCGTCAAACCGGCGACAAAGCTCCGATCGACCTTGACCTTGTCGAGCGGAATCCGGTGGATGTAATTCAGACTCGAATAGCCTGTCCCGAAATCGTCGAGCGAGATCCGCGCGCCAAGCCTGCGCAAATACGAAAGCCGTTCCGTTGCCTGCGTAAAATCGTGGATCAACGCCGTTTCGGTGATTTCAAAATAGATCCGCCTGGGCGCAAAGCCGCTTTTCTCGACCATTTGACCGATCCGCTCGATCGATTCCCGCGAGGCAATATCGCAAGCCGAGAGATTGAACGACAGACTCACGCGCGCGGGCCACGTCTTCAACGCGGCCAAAGCCTTGGCGAAAAGGACTTCCGTCAGGGGATTGATGAGACCGGTACGCTCCGCCGCCGCGATGAAATCGGACGGCGCGACCGGGCCAAGGACCGGACTGTCCCATCGCGCCAGAGCCTCATAGGCCAAGGTCTGATTCCGCATCGAATCGACAATGGGCTGGAATTTCAAACTCATTTCGGCGTTGAAATCAGCCTTTCGCAACTCTTGCTCGATTCGGCTTTGCACGCGGATCGCGGTTTCATGCTGCGCCGAAAACACCACGGCCGTGCCGCGCTGGTTCGCCTTGGCGTAATGAAGCGCGTAATCGGCGCCTTCGAGCAGATCGCTTTGCGCCGATCCTCCGGGCGAGGAATAAGCCAAGCCGATCGACGCGGCGACTTGCGCGACCGCGTTCGGCATCTGAATCGGTTTCCGGATCGCGGCGCAAACCGCGGCCGCCTTGAACGGAAGATTGCAACAACCGGGTGGACAGAACAATAAGAAACCGAATTCGTCGCCGCCGAGCCGCGCGACGAGAGCCGAGGGTCCAAGCGTCTCGCGAATCCGTCGCCCGACTTCGATCAAGACGCGATCTCCCGCCGAATGCCCGAGAACGTCGTTGACCGGCTTAAAGCCATCGAGATCGATCAACCCGAACGCGCAGACCGTTCCGTCCTTGGCCGCCTGGGACAGCGCCGCCTCGAGATCGCGAAAAAAACTTCTCCGATTGGGCAAATCCGTGAGGCTGTCGTTATTTGCCATTTTAAAATTCAGATCATTGAGCGCCGCCAGATGCTTCTGCGAATGCACGAGCGCCGTGAAATCATTGTAATAGCGGAATAAAATATAGACCATAATCAAGAGGACGAGCCAAAAGTTGAGCGCGATGGCGGCCAATACGATGTTGCCGGCCATCAGAAAGCGTATCGTGAACGGAATTCCGACAATAAGCGTCAGCATGAGGGCGGCCGGGCGCAGATGCATGAGGCAAAAGATGCATCCGATCACGGTGATCGACATGAAGAAGGCAACATGCGCCTTTTCGTAGGCGTCGCCATAGGGATAAAGCCACAAGGCCCAGCCCGTCATCAATGGAGCCAAGCCACAGACGACGGCATAATTGGTTCGAAGATAAAAAAGCGCGCTCTCTTTTGTCATCTCCGTCCTGGCGATCTGGCGCCAGAAAAAGACCCTCGTGACGGCAACAGCGATAAAAACAAGCGGCATCGTCACGGTCAAAACAGATGGCGCGCGACCGTAATAGGTGTAGGCCAAGGTCACCATATTGGCGCTGAGAATGGTGTAAAGTAGAGGAATCTGTTTTTGAAAGGCCTTTGCCTGCGACTGAGCCACCTCCGGATCGATCGAAGCGATGCTAAAATAAGACAAGAACTGCGTAAATTGCACCATGACGACCTCGCACCCGCAGTCAGGGTGGAGATAAAATCTTTTTGAACAGTTTACGAATTCTCAGATTTAGAACGCCGCTCTCCAACTTTAGTACGATCCTATTTCACAGATCGCATTATAGATTGTAGAATGTAAATTTATTGAACGCGGCATTCCGACGGCGCAAAAGTTGCGCTCCGGCTTTGCCGTTTGACCCGGCGCAAGGCCGCCGGTAATCCTAACGTCGATTGCAGATGCCGCGGAACGAACGTGGCACCGCGACAGCCCGGAGACATCCAATGACGCAAAGCGAAACAAGGGACGAACGCTTCAAGGGACCGGGGCGCGGCCGTATCTACAATTCCATCACGGAAACGATCGGCGACACGCCGATCGTGCGGCTCGACAAAATCGCCAAGGCCAACGGGGTCAAGGCCAATCTTCTGGCCAAGCTCGAATTCTTCAACCCCACCTCCAGCGTCAAGGACCGGATTGGCGTCGGCATGATCGAAGCCATGGAGGCGGCAGGCACGATCGCGCCGGGCCGCAACACGCTGGTCGAACCGACGTCCGGCAATACCGGCATCGGGCTGGCGTTCGTCGCGGCCGCGCGCGGCTATAAGCTCACGCTGGTCATGCCGGAATCGATGTCGATCGAACGGCGCAAGATGCTCTTATTGCTTGGCGCCGACCTCGTCCTGACCCCAGCCGCGCTCGGCATGAGGGGCGCCATCGCCAAGGCCCACGAGATCGTCGAGACGACCCCCGGCGCCGTCATGCCGCAGCAATTCGAAAATCCCGCGAACCCCGCCATCCACATCAAGACCACGGCCGAGGAAATCTGGAACGATACCAAGGGCGAGATCGACGCGTTCATCGCGGGCGTCGGCACCGGCGGAACGATCACCGGTGTCGGCGAAGCGCTGAAACCGCGCCGGCCGTCGCTCCGGATCATCGCGGTCGAGCCCGAGGATTCACCGGTTCTGTCCGGCGGCAAACCCGGTCTCCACAAGATTCAAGGAATCGGCGCCGGCTTCATTCCGCCAATTCTCGATACCAAAATCATCGACGAAGTCGTGACCGTGAGCAACCAAGCTTCGTTCGAAAACGCCCGGCTATTGGCGCGGCTCGAGGGGATTCCCGGCGGCATCTCCTCCGGCGCGGCGGTGGCGGCGGCCATCGAAGTCGGGTTGCGGCCGGAGTTCGAGGGC
>JARLIW010000331.1 GCA_031291515.1 Beijerinckiaceae bacterium
AGGACTTCGCGCTTCGCCGCCCTGGCGCTGGCATTGGCCGTTCTCGCCGGGCTTTACGCTCTTGGCGTTTTCGCCGGATTCGTCACATTCGCCGCTTTGTTCAAGAGCGGGGTGCTCAAAGGCATCGGCGCGCTGTTTTTTCGCGGTCTGGTGCTCGCGGGCATTTCTTTTATCATTCTGTTCGCGCTTCTCGCCGCGATGATCAAAGGGTGGGGACGCCACGGCTTGAATAGCCGCGACGCCTTTTGCGCGGCGGTCCTCTCGTTGTCGTTCAACATCTGTTTTCTCGTCGTTGCCCCCGTGACGGTCGATCGCTCGGTGAGCATTTTCATGCTCGGCGAAATGGCCGCTCATCCGGAGCAGAGCTATGCCACGGACGACATGAGCCGCCGCTTCGTCGACGTCTATATCGGCGATTACCAACAGATCGGGCGGCGCCTGCGCGAACAAACCGAAATCGGCAACGTCGCGGAAGCCGGCGGCCATTACCGCATCAGCCGGCGCGGGCAGGACTTTATCGCCATCTCCAAATTCGTCTCGTGGCTGTTCGATACCGACCCGCGCTTGGTTAGCCCGCGTCGCGAGGCCGGCCCCCTCAAGCCCTAGCGATTTCGGGACAGGCTGTCCTCTCGGCCCTCCGCCCGCGCGGCGGTAAAGACCTCATGCGCGGCACCGGCGTTGAGACAAGCGATCGCCAGCCCCACACTCAGATCCGGCCAAAGCGAGCGGGTCCAAGCCGTAAGAGCGCCAGCCGCGATAATCGCGACATTGGCCATCGTATCATTGCGCGCCGAGAGAAAAGCCGCCTTCGTCAAACTGCCGCCGCTGGCGCGATGGCGCGCGACCAGAATCGCGCAGGTGCTATTGACGGCAAGCGCGGCGAGGCCCGTCACGCCGAGGACCACGGCATCAGGCGCCGTTCCCACCGTGAACCGGTGCCACGCCATGACGAACGCCGCGAGGCCTGGCAGCAGGATGATCGCAGCCAGGCCCATTCCCAGGCGTGCCCGTGCTCGCGACGTCCAACCTAGACCCGCCAAGATCAGCAGGTTGATCGAGGCATCCTCGAGAAAATCGACGCTGTCGGCGAACAAGGAGACCGAACCGGTCGACAGCGCCGCGATCGTCTCGATGACGAAAAAGCCGAGATTCAACGCCACCACGAGCCGGATCGTACTCCGGAGCCCGCCATCCCGATCCATCTCTTCATATCCCCGTGGCATGGACGAACAAGCGCGAAACGAACTGCCGGATCGGGTTCGCGGGATCGGCGAGAAGACGGATGGCCATCACGCACGAGACCGTCACCAAGAGCGGTCGGATCAGCCTGGCGCCGTGGCTGATCGCCAAGCGCGAGCCGATTTGACCGCCGATGAAGGCTCCCACCGCCATGACGAGGCCGACCGGCCATACGACTTTACCGGCCAGCGCGAAAAAGGCCAGTCCACCGAGATTGCTCGCGGCGTTTGCGAGCTTCGTATGCGCGGTGGCGCGGAGCAACCCATAGCCCAGCAAGGCCACGAATCCCGCCATGTAAAACGACCCGGCGCCTGGTCCAAATATGCCGTCGTAAAAACCCGTGGCGACCGCATAAGTGGCGGCGAACACCAAAGGCGGCATCCGGGCTCGCGCGTCCTCCGCTCCGGGCCGATGGGCGAAACCGAAATAGATCGCGATGGCGACGAGGATCAACGGGACCGCCGCCTTTAGAACCGTGCCGGGAAGAAGAGCCACGCTCAGGGCGCCCAGCACCGCGCCACCGCCCGCCCCCAGCACAAAAGCCCAGGCATTTTGGCGCTCGATCAGACCGCGCCGGGCAAAATGCAGGCTGGCCGAGACGGAGCCGCCCGAACTCTGCAATTTGTTCGTCGCGATGGCCGAAACAGGATCGAGCCCCGCCATGAGCAGAGCCGGCAAGGTCAAAAGACCGCCACCGCCCGCGATCGCGTCAAAGCCGGCGGCAACGAACGACACCATGAAGAGGATGAAAAGAGGGAACGGACCGAGGCCTGTCATTGGCGCGGAGAGGGCAACCGAATCACCTTGCCTTGCAATGGAATGGAGCGGCCAGATCGACGGCTCCCCACCCGTCTAAAGGCCATGAGCCCTCGATGTAAAGCGGGGCGGAATCCCCCGCCCGCCGCTCTTGCGCCGTCCTAAAAGCTGAAAGCCAGATGAAGCTCGAACTGATTGCGGTCGTAGGCCGTGAGGTCGAGCGATTTTGCCCCGACATCGGGAATTTGCGCGGCCCAGGCAACCTTGACGCTGAGGTTCGGCAATACCTTGTAATAAAGGCTTGGGCCGACATAGAGCGCATGGGCGATCACATCGCCGTTGACAGCCATATTTTCGTGACGAATTTCGGCGGCGGCGAAAATGTTCTGCACGACTTGATAGGAAGCCGACGACGTCACCGTCACCGAATCATCATGCTCGTAACTGTCGTTCACGCGGAGAAACGAGGGCGCATAGGACGCGCTTGCCGCGATGAAAAGTTTTTGCTCGATCAGTTCCTTGTCGAGAAGCAGCGTCACCGGCAGCGCATAGTTTTGCGCCCGGGCGCCGGAATCGGGATCGAACTGGCGCCATTCCGGATTGAACGAAATGCTCATCCCGAACGGCGAGGTCGCGCGGTTGAGAACATTCACGCGAAATTCCGCGGTCAGGCCGCTGAATGTCGCGGCGCTGATGTTCCCGTAGCCCGCCACATTGTGAATGTTGTAATAATCGGTCAGCGTCCCGAACGAGAGGCGGATATTGTCCGTCATCGTATTCCGATACGAGGTCTCGTTGGCGGCATTGTTATAGCCGCCGATCCGGCCAAACCGCCCGACGGTCACACTCTCGATTTCTTGTTCGCCCTTTTCACCAATATCCGACCCATCGACAAATCCGAAAATATGCTCGGCATCGAATGGCTCGGGCGCCTCGCCGCCCTTGGTCTCGGCCGATTCGCCCTTGGCGCCGGCCTCCTCGGCCAACAGATTTTGGGGAAGAATCAAAAGCGCGAGCGTGAAAGGAAAGACGAAACGCAAGAGAGACAACATCGTCGGACCTTTCAATGGCTGGAACGACACCCCAGCAACGACACTTTGTCCGGGAATTATTCCGTCCACTATGCGGGAGATAATGGTTAATAACCTGCCTGGCAAAGGTTAATGAATCCTATCCTTTCCCCATACGCCCATAGGACGAGGCCGGACGCTCAGTCGATTTCGAGCGACGTCCGCCCGCCGGGACCGCGTCCTCCGAAGAGCAGCCTCGTCACGGGCGGGCCGGACCAAGCGACGAGCGCGGTAAGGGTGAACAGCACGGCGACATGCGTCAAATCGCCATGCAACTTAAAGATTCTTGTTAGAAACACGCCCACGCAAATGGCCAAAAGCACGAGACCGCCCAACCGGCTCGTGCCCGGCACTAATACCAAGACCACGCCCGCCGCCTCGATCGCGCCGGTGACGATCCGCAACCATTGGCCAAGCCCAAGGATCGTGAAGTCTTCCACCATTCCAGGTGCCCCGGCGAGCTTCAGGCCCGCCGACGCCAAAAACGCGATCGCGACCAACGCGCGCAACACCCAAATGCCCGTGCGCTTGATTTTGGGATCGATTGAAGCGGCCATGACGGACACGTCCCGCAAAGGGTTAGGTTAGCCAAAACGAAATCCCGATTGCGCCGAGGTTCCGCCCAGGTTTTCGGAATAATTTCGCTTGCCGGGATCGGAGCCGGCCGCGCCCGCCACGACCATGAGGGGAAGGAGGTGTTCTTCCTCGGGATGGGCGATGCGCGCGCCAGGCGCGTCCGCCCAGGCCTCTAAATTTCGCGCCCGCGCGTCGGGATCGGGCGTGTCCAACGCCGCCACCAGCCAATTGTCGAAGTCCACCGAGGCCGCGGCGGCCCGGCCCGAAAAAATCTCGCGCAAATTATGGAATGTCATGCCCGACCCGACAATCAGCACGTCCTCATCGCGCAGCGGCGCCAGGGCGCGGCCGATTTGAATATGCAGCGCCGGAGAGAGATCCTTTTGCAGGGAAAGTTGGACAATGGGGACATCCGCGTCGGGATAGATGAGTTTGAAGGGAATAAAGACGCCGTGATCGAGGCCGCGACGGGATTCCGCCGCCGTCACGATCCCCGCCGCCGCGAGCAACGCGGCCGCCCGCCGCGCGACCTCCGGCGATCCCTTGGCTGGATAGGTCAGCTCGTAGGTTTTGGGAGGAAAATTGTAATAGTCGAAAAGCAGCGAATATTGTTCGGCGTAATGCAGGGTGGGCACCTCGGTCTCCCAATGCGCCGAAATCACCAGCACGGCCTTGGGTCGCCGTCCGATTGCCGCATCGAGGCCGCGCAAATAAGCGGCCATGCGATCCCATAAATGGGGCGCTTGCGCGGGCGGGTCCATGAAAAAGCAAGGCCCGCCGCCATGAGGGATCATGAGCACGGGAAGACGTTGTCCAGTCATTCGAAGTCTCGCAAAATCGGCAGCAGTGGCCACGGATCAGAGATGGGGTCCCGCGCCACACATGTAAACCGGCGATGGCGCGATGACGCAAATGCCGGCACTCTTGAACGAAAAAGCGTCGCGCGTTTTGCCGCACCCCCTACACGGCGCCGCGGCAAAAGTCTCATCGACAGCGTCGCTTTTTTGAAACATAGCACGGTGCCAAAGTCCCAGGCGACGATTGTAGGAGGCCTCCCGTGGATCAATTCGACGCCTTGACCTTGGCCCGCTTCCAATTCGCGTTCACCTTGACCTTCCACATCGTTTTCCCGGCGTTCTCGATCGGGCTCGCCAGCTACCTCGCGGTTTTGAACGGCTTGGAGTTCTGGACCGGACGCGCGGTCTTCCTCAACCTGTTCAA
>JARLIW010000332.1 GCA_031291515.1 Beijerinckiaceae bacterium
ACCCGCGCGCGCCGGGGGCGCGGCGCGTGGTGCTGCCGGCGGGGCGGCACGCGGGGTTGCCGGTGGCGCCTTGCGCGCCGCCGCGGCTACGTTCCGTCCGATCTCGAACTGGGAAATCATTCGGCCGAGTTCGGACGCCTCTTGCGCCAAGGTGTGGCAAGCCGCGGTGGATTCTTCGACCATGGCAGCGTTCTGCTGGGTCATTTGATCCATCTGCGTGACCGCGGAATTGATCTCGTGCAGACTTCCAGATTGAATTTTCGCGGAGGCGGCGATTTCGACGACGAGGCCGTTGATTTCACCGACCTGGCCGGAAATGCGCTGCAAGGCTTGCCCGGCATCGCCGACCAATTTGACGCCTTCGCCGACTTGGGCCGCCGAGGCCGAGATCAGCGCCTTGATTTGTTTGGCGGCCTCGGCGGAGCGCTGAGCCAAGGCGCGCACTTCGGAGGCCACCACGGCGAAGCCACGGCCCGCGTCTCCCGCGCGCGCGGCCTCGACGCCGGCGTTGAGGGCGAGCAAATTGGTCTGAAACGCAATCTCGTCGATCACGCCGATGATCTGGCTGATCTCCTGCGAGGATTTTTCGATCTTGCCCATGGCGGCGACCGCGTCGCGGACCACCTCGCCGCTGGTTTCGGCGTCCTTCTTCGCGGTGGAGACGACGGAGCGGGCCTGTTCCGCGCCATCGGCGGTTTGACGCACGGTTTCGGTGATCTGAGCGAGCGCGGCGGCGGTCTCCTCGATATTGGCGGCCTGCTGCTCGGTTCGGCGCGAGAGATCGTCCGAGCCGTGAGTGATTTCACCGGTGCCGGAGCGGATCGCCTCGGCGGAATTCGAAATCGTGCCCATGGTCTGTTGCAGCTTGGTCACCGCTTCATTGAAATCGCGGACGATCGGGGCATATTCCGGCGCCAGATTATCCGCCATGCGAAACGTGAGGTTGCCGGCGGAAAGTTCCGAGAGGGCGCCGGTTACGGCGGATATCACGGCCGCGTTGACGGCTTGCGTTTTTGCCTCGGCGTTCTTGCGGGATGTCTCCGATACGTCGATGTAAACCGAAATAGCGTAATCGATATCGAGCATGACGGCTTTGATGAGCGCGCCGAGTTCACCGGCGACAGTCTCCACCTTCGGGCCTTTGACAAACATCCCGCCTTGCGGCCAGCGTCTCGCGAGAACGGCGGTCACGAGCGCTTGCGCGATCATGCCATAGCCGCCGAGAAACCAGCGCGGCTCCAAGCCGACGCGCGCATGAACTTGGCCGATTTTGGTGACGGCGCGGACATAGTCCTGATCGAGTTTGCCGCTCGAGATCTGGTCCCAATGCTGGAGCTGAAGGCCGCTCGCCGCCTCGATATGCGCATCGTTCGAAAAGAACTTCTTCGTTTCCGGGAACGAACGAACCTGTTGGTAGAAGTCCGCGATGGCCTTGGGCAATTCTTCCATGATCAATGGCTTGATCGAGCGCAGGCGTTCAATCGCCTCGGCATCCATTTTTATGAAATTGAGACGCTCTGAAAGATTGTCTTCAGCGGACATGGGGACTCCAGGCGATTTTAGCTTATGGGCGGCCAGCAGGCCGGATCATTGCGTCGGTCAAGTTGTTCTTTTGCATATAATTTATCGTTAAAGATTTCGTCGCCGACCCAGGCCGCCGCCAAGCGCGAGCCGGTCGGATTGCGCTTTGTGGCGCAACTGACGCGTGTGCTGACTTTCTGGTTTCCCCGTCGCCGTCGCTAATAGATTGATAATTAAGAACTTCAAAAGCGGCATCAGCCAGGGAGGGCGACGTTGGAGTATATTTTCCGCTCGTTCGGGCGGCGAAAATATAATTTGTACGATCTCGATATCGAGGCCTCGTCGGAAAGGCGCGGTCTCTAAATTTCCGTTTCCTTGGGGGGCGGGACGGATCCCAATGTGGGCGCGACTTTGCATCCGGCGGCCGGCGAGGGAGACGCATGGTCCCACGGCGCGTGTCCGGCGCTGGGGGCTATGCTTCTGGCGCGGGACGCGTTTCGTCGTTGCCGACTGGTTTATAGAGCACGGTGCCCCCCAGTTGATGACCGACCGAGAGAAGGTGGGACGCGACGCCGGCCGCTTTGTGATGAAGGTTCCAGCGAATCGTGTCGCAGCCGAGGTCGCGGCCCATCGATTCCATGGCCGCGATAAGCGCCGACGCGATTGGCTGCCGGTCGAGAAGATCGAAGGCGATGAAATGATCGGCTGTCAGAACGTTGCCATAGCGAAGATCCTCGTCTCTTTTGTAGGCGACGAGACCGGACGGATAGGGACGCGATTCGATCAAGGCCACCATGATCCCGCTGCGGTTTGCGAAACGCGGATTCGCGGTGCGACGGACAAAGCGCGACCACGTCTTGAAATCAACGGTCGGGACGACCTCGCGGATGAGAGGGTAGGCAGCGCGCGACTGCGACACAATGAGGGGTTGAACCGTGAGGCTTTGCATAGGACCCAATGGAGCCAGACGATAATCTGGTAGTTCTATTGAGGGCGTGCCAAGCTTAGCTTTGATTTAGATCAATTCTCCACGCGTGCGCCCTTGGTTTCCCGGTTTAGCTTGGCTATGGTCTAAATATCGATTGGGTTTACGTTGCGAATGTGTAATGAGTGCACAACGTGTTGGGGCAATCCCATTGTGCCGCCTTTGTTTGGAAGTCGATATGGCAACCTCCTCCATTCGGTCCATCACGGTTAGGCCGAGGCCGCTCATTATTTCGCCGGGTTATGGTCCCGATCCTTGCGCGACCTGCGGCGCGAGATCCGAAAGCGTTTGCAACGCGATCGACGATCCCGACCTCACTCGCCTCGCATCAATCGCGGTCGTGACGGAAATCGAGCCGGGAAAGACTTTCATCGGCGAGGGAGATCCCGCGGCCGATTTTTACAACGTCACCTTGGGGCATGTGAAGCTGTTCAAGCTTTTGCCGGATGGGCGCCGTCAGATCACGGGGTTCGCGCAAGCCGGCGTGTTCCTCGGTCTCGCGGGATCGGCCACTTATTCGTTCAGCGCCGAGGC
>JARLIW010000099.1 GCA_031291515.1 Beijerinckiaceae bacterium
CGGTGGAACGCATGAGTGACTTCGGCGAAACCGCTGTCATATGCCGAGAATGGTCATGCGGGGCCTCAAGCACCGCCCCTGCCGAAACTCCAGACGGGAAGGCCGCGTTTTTGGCTTTGCCCGCGAAGTTGTCCTGGATGCCCGTGCCAGGAAACACCATGCCCCCAATCGGCGGACCTCCGAATATCTGGTCGTTGCGCTGGCGAGGGACGCGATCGAACCGAGCTCGCGTCATCGGCGCCCTCTGACATGAAGCCCGTCCACGTGATGATTATCGGCCAGGAGAACCGCATGCCGGATCCGCTGACGACCCACCGGGGTTTCAGTCGACCTCGATGGCTTTGGAAGTCTTGCGCGCTTCGTCGCGTTCGCCGGTTGCGAACCGTGCGACGGCCGCCGCCGCTGCAAGCGGATCGGCAGGCCTGTATTCCCCGTCAGCTCCGCTTGCGTTGGAGGACGATCCAGATCCTTCGCGCATCGAATCTACGACCTCATGCTGGGGCTACAAATCGATTTTCACCTTTTCGTCCGCCATGTTGACCCAAATATAAAATTGAGTATAAACTCAAAAACTGCCGCCGAATGACGAACGGCGAACCGCACGGGCGGGAACGAGGTGCTTCGCATGAGTGCTGGCAAGTTGGGCGCGAGCAATGTCCGCGCAACGCAGGATAAGCGTAGCGCGCTCAGCCGAAGCGGTCTGGCCGCCTATGCCGCCGGCTCGTTCAGCACCGGCGTCTTTTCCACCGTGCCGACGGTGCTCCTGCTCTATTTTTGCACTCAAATATTGTCGATAGATCCGGCGCTTGCCTCAATCCTGGTGTTGGTCCCGAAAGTGTGGGCGATCCTCTGGGATCCACTCGTCGGGTCCTGGTCGGACAGGGCTGTTACGCCGCTTGGGCGCCGCAGGCCGTTCATGCTTGTGGGTGCGGCGGGAGTCACATTGGCGTTTATCGCCATTTTCTCCCCGCCCCGCCTTCCCGCTGGACCTTTGTTTGTCTGGATGATGGCGAGCTATTTCGCCCTTGCCACGTCCTACTCCCTCTTCGCCGTTCCCTATGTCGCCATTCCCGCGGAAATCGGAGCCACGGCGCGTGAGCGCTCCCGTCTGGTCGGCTGGCGCATGCTTGTGGTCATGGTCGGAGTCCTTACCGGCGCCGCCGTCGCCCCTCTGGTTGTGGCGGCCGCCGGCGGCGGCGCCCACGGCTATGCCGTCATGTCCGTCATCGTGGCCACCGTCTGTGGTCTTGCCATGGTCGGGCCGATCATCGCCTTGGGGGGGCGAGACCAACCCGTCGCGGTCCCAGGGGTGAGGCGGTCGGGATGGCGGCAAGCGATCCGCAACCCCCGCTTCGTCACCTTGGCCCTGACCTATATCATCCTGCTGACGGCAATCGGGGCCGTCTCTTCGGTTTCGCCTTATCTGGTCACGGGCGTTTTTCACAGAGCGGAGGGGGATATCGGCATTGCCCTGCTGGCGATGCTCGGAACGATGACGGCCACCTTACCGTTTTGGGTCTGGGCTGGTCGATCGCTGGGGGAGCGGAGAGCGCTCGTCTTCGCCATAGTCGTATTCGCGACGGCGTCGCCGTTACTCGGCCTCGCGGCCGTCCTCGACGTATCCTGGCCTATCGCGCTTGCGCTTTTTGCTTTGATGGGGCTGCCGCTGGCTGGCCTGCAACTGCTTCCTTTTACCCTCTCCGCTCATGTCATTCATGAAGCGGTTGCCGCCTCGGATCAAACCGGAGCGGGAGAAGGCGTGTTCGCTGGCCTTTGGACCGCGGCCGAAAAACTCGGCCTTGCGCTGGGGCCCGCGCTCACCGGCGTCGCCATGACCTTCGGCGCGGATTTCAGCCGCGTGTCGGCTCCATTCACGGCCATCGTTCCGGCGGTTCTCGCAATCGCGTCGTTGCCATTGCTGCTCGGTTTGAACCGGCGGCAGGCCGCAGTGCCCGGAGCCGCCTTCTGATTCTGGTTAGCGCGCTCAATTAACGCGATCCGCCGCCTTCGCGAACCGAGCGAAACCGCCGATCAAAGCTTGATCGCGACACGGGATCGGCTCCTCGAGTCAGGCGCGCACCATGACCGATCCGGATGGCCCGGCGCCAATGACGACCTAATGATTTTGCGTCTTGCGGCCTCGGCCGCGATCCGCGTGAAAACCGGGCGACCTTCGCGGCCCGCGATATGAGCGTAGACGGCCCAGGCGTCTGCATTTCAGCCTTTTGGCGAAAGCAGCGCGCCGATGGCGGGCGGCACAAGACAGAACGGCAGCGAATTTACGGGCGGATTATCCGTTCCCGTCGAGCTGCGATGGCTCTTGATACGTGAACCAAACAAAGGCTGTCACTCGCCGCGCCGATCGCCGCCGTGAGCTCGGGCGTGACGAGACCCGCGGGATTGCCTTTGCAACGCCAAGAGATCACCGCGAATCAGCGGTCGATCCGCACGGCGATAATGTCGATCGTCCTGACTCCCACCATCGACGATGCGATGCCGACTACGGAGTTACGCCGTGGAGACAGGGACGGACGACCAGGCTTAGTTCCCATGAGGTCATTGGCGCGGCGCTCCAAGGCGAATTATCTCGGTCTTTATTGAGACACATTATTGACAGAAACAAAAATGAGTCTAAACTCAGTTCGATGTTGAAGCGGTCTTCCCAGGTTTGGCGATGCCGCGGAGGTGATTTTCTGAAGGGGTGCCGGAGGGCTGGGAGTTAGTATTCCAAATACGCCTGTCCCATTGAGGGAGAGAAATTCCATTCCGACACGCTGCGACCACAAGTATTATGCGGGAGTCGTAGAGTAGCTCTGCTTTGCTACGCGCCAAACCGGTCGGCGGCCCCGCACGCAAGTATAATGAAGCATTTTCTTCAAACGACAAGGAATGGCCGAGGGGGGCACCATGCAAAGCGCAGCGAAAAATATCGTCACACACGTAGGCACGGCGCGAGCGGCTGGAATACGCATAGAGCCGCTAAACGCCGGAGAATTCGAACCGTCGGCGCAAGTTCACGATGCGCGTTTGATGGTATCATATTCCTCGGCAAAATGGTTGCCGGTCTTTTTTACAACCGCGATAGTCGCCCTGTTTACGGGAAGCGCCGCGGCGGCGGCGGATCTTTCGATGCCGACTCAGGCGGCAACGGTTCCGGCGAGCGGCACCTATGATTGGACGGGTTTTTACGTTGGCATCCAAACCGGTGCCGCCTGGGGCAAATCGAAATGGAACACCGACGGCGGTTTGGGTTCCGACGCAGGCAGTATGCACTTAGGGAATTCACTCAACTTTTTTAATGAAGACGGAAGCTGGTTCAACGGCCTGCAAGCGGGCTACAACTATCAGCTTCCAAGTCACATTGTTCTTGGCGCGGAGACTGATGCCCGGTTTCCCTCTTACCCGTCTCCCATTACCGGCATCGGGATTGGCGGAACCTCCATTTCAAACAATACCGGACTGGGCTATGCTCAGAATATCCTCGCGTCCGGCAGCGTGCGAGCTCGCCTCGGCTACGCGGCCGGAGATTGGCTGCTTTATACGACCGGCGGCCTCGCTTGGGAGGCCCAGCGATCTTACCTCGCGACCAGTACACTACCAACAACCCATGATTCCGGGCGGGTGGGCTGGGCGGCGGGTGGTGGCGTCGAAGTCGCCTTGTCGCCGCACTGGAGCGCGCGCGCCGAATATTTGTATAGCGGGTTTGGCAAGAGTACCACGAATTTTGACTTAGGCGCCATGACGCCGGGTCTTTCGCAAAGTGTCACATCCAATATTGCCGAGCAAGAAATCCGCCTGGGCGTGAACTATCAGTTCGGCGGCGGCGGGCTAGCGCCGCCGAAAGTCGAGCCCCCGGCGCCGGGGATGGAATCGGACCGCTTCAACATACATGTCGAGACAACCGGTACTTGGCAGGGCTATCCCGCGTTCCCGGCGGCTTACTCTGGGGTTAGAAGTCTTCCCGCGGGTGGCGATAGCCGTGAAACCACCGAGCTAGGCGTATATCTCGGCGCCAGGTTATGGAAGGACGCCGAAATTTGGGTCGAACCTGAAATCGACCAAGGCTTCGGTGTCGCAAACACGAGTGGGTTGGCTGGTTACTCGAGCGCGGGAGCTTTCAAGCTCGGCCTGTCGACGCCCTACGCCAGACTGAGTCATTTGTTTGTCCAGCAAACCTTCAATTTTGGCGGCACGCCTGAAACTATCGATCCGAGCCTTTTCAACTTCGGCAACGAGGTCAGCTCGAACCGCCTTGTCCTGACCATCGGCAAGTACGTGGCCCCTGAAATCTTCGGCAGAAACACATATCTCAACCCAAAAACCGATTTCATCAACTGGTCGTTTCTCATCAACTTGCCATATGACTTTGGTGGCGACGCATGGACGACGACCATTGGCGCCGCGGCGGAATATTACATCGGGGACTGGACCTTTCGCGCGGGATTTTTCGATCTATCGGCCGGGCCGTCCGGCGGCGACCCGGCCTCCCAATTGGGCGCGTTTGGTCTCGACGAGGACTTCAAGCAGTATAACCTCGTGGGTGAAATCGAGCGGCGGTATAACATTTGGGGCCAGCCAGGTAAAATCAAACTACTTGGCTACAACGATCACGGCATGATGGGCAAATATTCGGATGCCGTCGCACTCTGGCAATCGCAGGGCGGTGTGGCTTCCGGCGCAAACCCCGATACCGGCCTCGTTCGCCAATGGGCGGACAAGCAGGGGGTGAGCTTGAACTGGGAGCAGCAAATTAGCAAAGGCATCGGTGTTTTTGTTGAAGCCGGTTGGATGAATGGAGCCTATGAAGTTTTTGATACGTCCGACGTTGACCGCTCACTGATCTTCGGCACCTCGATCGATGGCGACCGGTGGAGCAGGCCAGGCGATAGATTTGGCATAGCCGGCGCGGTCAACGGCATTTCCAAACAATATGCGACCTATCTAAATGACGGAGGTCTTGGTGTTCTGATTGGCGACGGACAATTGCCGCATCCCAGGACGGAAAATATCATCGAGGCGTTCTACCGTTACCAGATTAATCCGGCGATCGCCTTTACCATCGACTACCAGTTCATCGACAACCCTGCCTATAATCCCGATCGCGGGCCCGTGAACCTCTTTGGATGCCGTCTCTACGCGGCCTTCTAGCGCGTTCCGATCCGTTCGGCCTGACCATCGGTCCGAGCATGATAAGGCTTCGTCATCTCGTGCGTGATGTCGTTTTCGTCACAGACGCGATCGATGGCGAGGAACATGTGGATCTTGCCGTCCGCGTGGCGCGGTCGCAGCTGTCGATGCGGATATTGTTGATCGCCGCCTCGGCAAAACGGCCGCGTGTTCTATTCTCGGCGGCGGGAAGCCGCAAGATTCCGTGCCGTTCGAGACAGCAGTGGAGGCTCGACCGTGTCAACTCCGGAATGCCGTCGCGCAGACACCCCATGATGACGTCGAGCGGCGGCGGCGTTCGCGGCCAGAAGGCCCTGGTCATCGCTTCTTTGACCGGCGTCGGCGCCGTGCCCAAAGTCATCGCGCGCCGTCGCCCGTCACACCGCCTGGGCCCCGGCCGGGATCGAATCCGGCGAGGATTCCGGCATTCACGACGTCGGCAATTTCCGGCGCGCCCGTTTTGCCGATCCGTCGCCATTCGGGGGCTGCTGAATCCAATCGATGATCGCGGCGAGCGGCCCCGTGCGCTTGCTGGGAAGCGGCGCTTCCGGGAAGAGTACCTTCATCCAAATGCTGGTCACTACGTTTGCCATGACTTCGTCTCTGTCGCCGACGCGATCCAGCTGCGAGAGGAGCCCTTCGTCTGGGTAGACGAGCAGCCGGCGAATCAACTCGTCCAGCATGATGCCGACGGAATAGACGAACAGGGCCGCAATATCCTCATCCGAGTGTTTGCGGTACTTCTGCAAACGCTTGCTGACGCTCGTGACCCAACCCATGTTGAATCGCTGCACATGCGCCAAAAAATCCGGGTTTTCGTCGCTCATCTGGAACATGCAGCGTATAAGGCCGGAATTGGCGCGGCAGAGCTTTATCCAATGGAGGATGGAGGCGTTTAACGATTCAAATGGACTTTCGCGCCCAAATTTTTGCACGGGCGCGTCGACATGGACTTGCACAAAATTTTCGAGAAAATCGAACATCACTTCATTGATCGCCTGCGGACGATCATTGAAATAAACATAAATCGTTCCTTCGGCGACGCCCGCTTCCTGCGTCGCATCGGACAGACGCAGAGAATGATAGCCCTGATCTTCCAAGACTTTTGCTATCGCGATCATCAACCGCTTGCGAGTGCGCAAACTTTTTCGTTGCGGCGGCCGGTCGCGCAGCTCATTTTCAAGGTGAGTAATATAGTTCAAGTCCATATTTCTTCCAATGCATACGGTCCCGACCAAGACGCGTAGTTAGTCTAAAGCTACGGTTGGAACAGACCGGGGTCAACTTTGCAACTCCGACCTGGGCGCCGGATCGGCCTTGTTTCCGAAACGTCTGGCCAGGCAGGCGCTGAAGCAAAGGCCGTCGACCGGCGTATCATATTGAGCATAAACTCAAAAATCCACGAGGATGGGCCGGGCGTGCGGATCGTTGCGCCTGAGCCATGCGCCGCGTAAGCGGTTCCCGCGATCAAGACAGGCTTCGAGACAGCGTATCCGATCTGTCATCCGGACTCACCGGAGACGTGACGCCTCTCGTTCGCGGAAGGGAACAAATACGGAATATTTCCCGGCGAACACGCAGAAATCTCTTCAAATTCCCAAAAAACTGAGCTATTCCTCAATTATATTGAGTGAGGAGCCCATTCCGATGAATGCGACCAGCACGGGCGGTGCCGATGCGCACAATCTACCGGCCATCGGCACCGTTCTTTCCTCCGATTGGGTGCTCGTCACGCAGGACATGATCGATAGCTTTTCGAAGGCGACGCTCGATGCCGACCCCATGCATGTGAACGCGGAATTCGCATCCAAGGGCCCATTCGGCGGCACCATCGCATTTGGTTTCCTGACCATGTCTCTGATGACCCATATGATGAACAATGCGACAGGGCATAAAGGGACCGTGAGTTTCGACGACGGTTACTACCTCAATTATGGCTTCGATCGTTTACGGCTCGTGAGTCCCGTACCGGTCAACTCGCGCGTTCGCGGCATATTCACCCTTAAGGATCGCAAGCCCGGCGAACACGGGCGCATCGTGCAGCGGTTCGACACCGTCATCGAAATCGAAAACCAAGAGCGTCCGGCCGCCGTAGCCGAATGGCTTTCAATCTTCATGCCGCCTGGCAAATTGTGAAGCGCATCGACGCTGCCGATGGCTCTCGGCGCCCCACTGCGCGGATCGCGAATGTTGGAATGGAAACGATATGCTCGGGGGCTCCAAGCGCGGGATCGTGAGGCCGAGGCGCGTTTGGGCTCGGGACGCGATCCTTCCGACCGACGCGAGCGTTCTGGTTGACGCCTCCAAAAAAATGAGTATAGACTCATAAATTAGATCGCAACTTCCGGGGAGCTCTCGGCGCCATGCGAGAGGCCGGAATTAACGGGCGTTGACTGCCGGTTCCTCGGCGAACGCGACAAACTTGGGATGAGGGAAATGCAGACAGGCTCGCGCGTAGGCGTGGTTCACACCGTAAAGATCGGCTCCCTCGCTCTGCTTTGCGCCGGCAGCCTTTTAAGCTGCCCAGAGGCGAACGCAAGCGCGTCCGATTGGCTCGGCCACGGGCGGGACGAGGCAGAGGACCGGTTCAGTCCGCTCGATCAGATCAATACCGTCAATGCCGCGCGGGTGGGACTGGAATGGTCACTTGATCTGCCAGGCGAAAACGCGCTCGAAGGCACGCCGCTCGCGGTCGACGGGATCCTTTACTTCTCGGGCACATTCGGGACGGTCTATGCGGTCGATGGTGCGACCGGCCGTCAGCTTTGGCGGTACGATCCTCACGCCAGCGAAGTGGATCCACGCGGGACTCGTAAAATCTACGGCAATAACCGCGGCGTCGCTTATTGGGACGGCAAGGTCTATGTCGCGACCAAAGATGGTCGCATGATTGCCGTGGATGCCAAGACTGGCCAGCCGGCATGGTCCACACAGTTTCTTATCGCGGGCGATCAACGTTCGACAAGTAGCGGCGCTCCTCGCATTTTCGATGGGAAGATCATCATTGGAAACAGCGGCGCCGAATTCGGCGCGCGCGGATATGTCACCACGCTCGACGCGAAGACGGGAAAACTGCTCTGGCGTTTCTTCGTCGTGCCAGGAAATCCGGCCGTCGATACCGACGAGACAACGAAGATCGCCTCCAATACTTGGATGGGCGAATGGTGGAAATATGGCGGCGGCGGAACACCGTGGAACGGCATCACCTACGACCGGCAGTTCCATCAGATTCTCGTCGGTACCGGAAATGGCGCGCCGTGGAATCCGCGATTCCGGTGCGAAGACAGCAAGGGAAATAAGAAAGACGCGCTGTTTGTGGATTCGGTTGTGGCTCTCGATGAAGATACAGGCAAGTATAAATGGCATTACCAGTACAATCCCTGTGAAGCATGGGATTGGAAGGCAGCCATGGACATCATTTTGACCAATCTCAAGATCGATGGCCAAGAGCGGCCGGTGCTTATGCAAGCGCCCTCAAATGGCTTCTTTTACGTCATCGATCGGCGAGACGGGAAGCTCATCTCGGCCGACAAACTGGGCAAGGTCACCTGGGCCGACCATATCGACCTCAAGACGGGCCGCCCGGTTGAGAACGGCCCGATACGTTACGAGGAAGGGCCGACGACAATTTATCCAAGTGTTCTTGGGGCGCACAACTGGCAGGCATCGTCGTACAATCCAAAAACGGGTCTGATTTACATCCCATATATGCAAGCCGGCATGCAGATTGTTTCCTCCGACGATCCTGTTCACGACGTTGCTGCGGATCCGTCGCGGTTGAAGCTTCGACTGGGTGCGTGGCCGTCAGTGATCATCGATCCCAAGGATCCCATGGATGGCAAGGGTTCGTTGATCGCTTGGGATCCCGTCGCGAAGAACATCCGTTGGCGCGTCGATTACCCCTCCGTTTGGAACGCCGGGACTATGACGACAGCCGGCGGCCTTGTCTTCCAAGGCACCAATACCGGAAAGTTCTTCGCTTACGACGCGGCCAGCGGTAAGCAGCTTTGGTCTTTCGACGCGAAGCTCGGGATCATGGCGCCCCCCATTACCTATTCAGTCAACGGTCGCCAGTATATCGCCGTTCAGGTCGGCTATGGGGCTGGCGCGGGAGAAGGAGGCATGCCCGGGCTGAAGCAAGGGTGGAAATTCGGGCTGCAGCCACGCCGCCTGCTCACCTTTGCGCTCGATGGCAAGGCAAGCCTTCCCGAGACGGCGCCGCCTGATTTCACAATCAAGCCGCTCGACGACCCGAAAATACAGCTAGACCCCAAGGTTGTGGACATCGGCAACGCCGAATACCACCAGAACTGCACCGGCTGCCACGGCGCCGAGGTCGTGGCGAGCGGTGGAGCGCCCGACCTGCGTGAATCGGCGTTAGCGTTCGACCGCCAGGCGTTTGCCCAGGTGCTGCATGACGGTCCGTTTGTGGCAAATGGAATGCCGCGCATGGATGACCTCAGCCAAGACCAGGTCGACGCGATCTATCAGTATATCCGGTCGCAAGCGCGAGCCTACAAAGAGGGCAAAGCTGCGGACCAACTTCTTGGTGAGGCTTCGAACAAGCGCCCCTAAGCTCTCGGCGAAGGTGCGGATGGACAGCTGAGTCGCGGAGCGAGTGAAGCTCGGGCCCAGCGTCCAACCCGAACAGATTTTCGAACTTTGAAGGCGCCAATCCATGCTTCTGCCACCACACTTGCCGCGGATCAGCGACTATGCCGCATGGCATGCCGACACGCGGCCTGATTCCGTCGCGCTGACGCTGGGCGCCGCGCGGTGGACCTACAAAGATATGGCGGGAGCGGTCGACGACCTGGCAAAAGCGCTGCTGGCCGCCGGTGTCAAAAAGGGTAACCGCGTCGCGACGTTACAGACGCCGAGGCCCGAGTATTTCATCGTGTTCTTGGCCGCCGCGTCCGTGGGGGCGATCTGGCTAGGGCTGAACCCGCGTTACCGGCGGGCGGAGCTTGAGCATATCGTAAGGGACGCCGAGCCGTGCCTTCTCATCACCCGGCTCGAGATCGAAGACAGGAGCTATGCCGACGATATCAGCGCGCTCAAACGTGCATGCCCGTCGCTGTCGCGCGTGATTGCCTTCTCAGGAGACCCCAACGAGAGCGACGACATCGAACGGATGGAAGACTTCCTCGCCGCGGGGAAAGGGGTCTCCGACGAGGAACTGAGCGCGGCCCGCGCGGCTTGTGGGGGACGAGATCCCTGCGCGATCGTTTACACGTCGGGATCGACCGGAGCTCCGAAAGGTGCGTTGCTCTGCCACGAGGCAATCGCGGCGTCCGGCGTCGAAATGAACCGCGCATGGCCGGTCGATCCGTATCGCGCCCTAAACTTCTTCCCCATCAATCATGTTGGCTGTCTGGTTGATGTCAGCACGCCATGCCTGGTCGCGGGCGGCAACATGATCTTCATGGAGCATTTTGATGTTAGGGAAAGCCTGAAGCTGATCGAGCGGGAACGGATCACGCTTTGGGGCTCTGTGCCCAGCACGTTCCAGATGCAATTGTCGCTCGACGACCTCGCTTCGTTCGATCTGAGTTCGGTCCAACTGATCGTCTGGGCGGGCGCGGCCATGCCCGCGGAGCTGATCGAGAAGCTACGGAATATCTGCCCGCGCCTCGGCACGAACTATGGTCTCACCGAGACCACGACGGCCGTCACCTTGGTCGAGCCGACGGCGGACCTCGACATCCTCGCCAAGACGGTAGGACTCCCGTTTGCACAGGTTGAAGTCCGCATCGTCGGGGAGAACGATAGGATTCTGGGCGTCAACGAACCGGGCGAAATTCAGACACGATCGCTTTTCAACCTGCTCGGTTATTGGCGCCGCCCGGACGCTACCGCCGAAGCCTACACACATGACGGGTTTCTTCGAACAGGCGACATCGCCGAACAACGTCCCGACGGCCGTCTGCGGATCGTCGGGCGACTGCGCGAAATGTACAAGTCGGGCGGCTACAATGTCTATCCGAGAGAGGTCGAGGAAACGATCGAGCGCCATCCAAGCGTCTCGCTCGCCGCGGTTGTCGCGGCTCCGGATCCTCTGTGGCAGGAAGTTGGCGTCGCCTATGTCCTGACAGACGGGTCCTCCTCGCCGGAAGAGCTCCTCAACTATTGCCGCGAGCATCTCGCGAATTTCAAGATTCCGAAACGGATTTACATCGAGGAAAGTTTGCCCCTGCTCCCAATCGGAAAGGTCGACAAGGTCGAGCTCAAGCGCCGGGCGGCGGGACTGCCATGACTGGCATTGTCCTCTACGACCCGCGTGACGGATTTGCCCGCATTGCCCAAAACCGACGGGAAAAGCGCAACACCATCCATCGCCGGCGGATCGAACAGTTCATGGCCACGGGCAGGCATGCGAATGCCGCCCGAGATTTGCGGCTCATATTGCCGGTTGCAGGCGGGCAGGCCTTCCGCGCGGGGAACGATTCCCGAGAATTTTCGAGCGGAGTGCGCGCCCCCGCTTCGACCATTTCGTTCGTCTGCAAAGTGTCATGCGGTTGATCAAGCTCGTCGTATGCACCGCCAAGGGCTGGATCATCGGCGGCGGGAGCGCGGGGCGCGCGAACTCTGACGTCTGCAGTCTTGCGAATGCCGCCGTGATGTACCGCCCGCTCGAATTTTCGAATGCGTAGCATCCGCCGAGTGAGCATGGACCGCGGCATTCGAGGGTCGGTGCAATGATGTCCAGAAGACCGAGATAATGAAAGGGCGTGGGAATGACTTCTGTCGAGGACGTTATGAATGATGACGGGTTCCAGCCGTCGGACGCAAGAGACGAGGAGGGAATCGGGACGGCGTGGCGCAAGTACCTGAACTTCGACGCCGAGCGCGGCGTCGGCGTGATGATCTGGAAGGCCGACACCGGCTATTTTGTGTCGGCGCAGCCGCCCTATGCCGAGACGTTCGTCGTTCTCTCGGGGACCGCCGACTGTTCGGTCGGCGAGGCGCCGTTCGCTCCGATCGGGCCTGGCTCGATCGTGCGCATGCCGCTTGGCGCGGGGATGAGGCTCAGGGTCAAGACGCCATATCGAATGGTTGCAACCGTGATCTTAGGAGCGGTCGCCGGTGGCTAGCGGCCTAACCGCGGAGGCGCGGCTCGTGCTGCGTTGGTGCGGGCTATCCTCCACGGATGGACCGGTAAAGAACGGGAACAGGCTTCGATGAAAGATGAAGACCTCAATGAGGTGCGCCGCGTGACGAAGCGCGCTGCGTTCTCATGACCGGCACGCGCTTGTGACGCTTTGATCATCTTTTCAGATTTTCTTTCGGGAGTATTGACATGACACCGCAGACATCTACCGCGGAAGACCCTACCCTTGTGTCGGATTGGCTTGTGATCGACCAGAACATGATCACCCAATTCGGTGACCTTACCCTTGATCCCGATCCAATGCATATGGATCCCGAGTGGGCCAAGGCGAATGGCCCTTATGGTGGAACGATTGCTTACGGATTTTTAACGATCTCGCTGCTCTCGCACCTTTTGCGCCTCGTTCCGGGGGAAAGCGGGGGGCCGAGAACCGGACATTATCTCAACTACGGCTTCGACCGCCTTCGGCTCGTATCGCCGGTTCGCGTCGGCTCGCGAATACGCGGGCGGTTCTTGCCGAAAGACCGCAAGCCCGATGAGAAGGGGCGGATCCTCAATCGTTACGATTGTTTGATCGAGATCGAGGGGCAGGATCGCCCGGCGCTGGTCGCGGAATGGCTCTCGCTTTGGGTCCAAAGCATTTCGTGAACCGATCGGGCGAGGCGGCCGCGCGGTCCGGTTCCAAGACGCGCGCGTGGCCGCATCGCCCACCAGATCCGACGCCGGACTTTTGGCGAAGCAATATGCGAGGAAGGGCGACGACCAGGACGTCCGACCACGCGCCAATCGGCGAAGAATTGATCCTGAAACAACGCGACGTCGCTTCGCTACAAGCAGGACATGCGTCGCGCGCCACTTGGATGATATGACCGTGCGTATCGAATTGGTGCCGGGCCTGAACGGTTCGAGCGATGTGCACGGCCTCAAGAAGGACGTGAAGTCGATCATCGGCATGACCATTCGCACGCAGATAGCGCGTTGGCTCAGTTCGAGCGCTCCACGGGCAAGGCGCGCAGGGGCGTTGAGCACCCGGCCCGAGGCAGCTTGCGAAAGCGCATTATGTCTGTTGTCCTTCGGCGACCTGCGAACCGAGGAGTCGGCCCGCAAGATCGGCGACCGCTTCCGGATCGAATGTCCCAGGGGTGAATGGCAAGCGGGTCAGCAGTCCGGCGCCTTCGCTAATGGCCACGATCATCTGCACGACACCTACGATGCGACCGCGCGCGACGTACGGAGCGGATTTCGCCAGCAGCTCGACGGCATTGGCCATGCCCTGCTCGTAATACTTCGCCAAAAGTTGCGCCACCGTCGCATCCCGAATGGCCATCGCGTGGAGCTCGCAATAGTAGACGTTGGTTTCTTCGTCCAGCCCCATTTTGACTAAGGCTCGGATTAGAGCTTCGACGCGTAGCGCCGGCGTGTCGATGTCCTGCATTGCTTGCGCCAGTTCGGCCTCATCCTTCTCGAGTGTCTCGCGGATGAGCTCGCGCATCAGATGCTGCTTGGTCGGGAAGTGATACATCATGTTTCCCGAGGAAATCTGTGCGGCCTCAGCGACACGTCGCACGGTAAAACGCGCCGCTCCTTCCCGAATCAATACGATGCGCGCCGATGTGAGGATGGATGCGCGCGTGGCGGCGCTGAGCGCGGCTTGGCCACACGTCGTGCTTCTCCGCGAACGGCTTTCGCGTGGCGCGCTCTGCTTGCACCGAGCCTGCACTCCCATTTCTATCGCTCCTGGTTCTCAAAACCCGCGCAGTCTAGCTGCACGGTTTACATTATGTAAGACCAAAACGCTCAAACCGCGCGAGCCGCGCTTGACACTTTTAGAGCAAATGCTCTACGCTAAGCAATTGCTCTAAGAGTAGCCAACGGGGAGGTTTTAATGACGACTGCGACTGGCCAGCAAGCGCCGCTCGATGTTGTGGTGGTGGGCGCGGGCTTCGCCGGCCTGGGCATGGGCATTCAGCTCAAGCGCGCCGGAATCACAGCGTTTCGGATTCTCGAGCGGGCGCCGCAGATCGGTGGCTGCTGGCGCGACAACGTCTATCCGGGATTGTGTTGCGACATCCCTTCGCACCTATACTCGTATTCGTTCGAGCTAAACCCGAAATGGTCGCAGAAATTTGCACCGGGCCGCGAGATCTGGGAGTACTTGGAACATTGCAAGCGTAAGTATGGGCTCGAACGTTTCATCAGCTACGGCGCGGAAGTCCAATCGGCTCGCTTCGACGATGGCACCGGCCTGTGGACCGTGCACCTGGCTTCAGGCGAACGCATCACTGCTCGGTTTCTCGTCGCGGCTCAAGGCGCGCTCACGCTCCCGAATACTCCGGACATCCCTGGGTTGGAGTCTTTCGAGGGCCCGGTCATGCACACTGCTCGCTGGAATCCCCAATTTGATGCTCGCGGGAAGCGCATCGCGGTGATCGGCAACGCCGCCAGCGGCGTCCAGGCAATTCCGCAACTCGCGCAACAAGCGGCTCACGTCTACGTGTTCCAGCGAACTCCGAACTGGGTGTTCCCGCGTGGCAGCGCGCCGATTTCGGCGGCCACCCAGGCGATCTATCGCTGGGTGCCTGGAGCCATGCGCCTGAAGCGCCTGGCGATTTATCTCGAACATGAGATGCGCTACTTCGCGCTCAAGAACCCGCGTGGTCGGATGGCGAAGTTCGTGCGCAAACTAGCGAAGGATCATCTGGAAAAGTCGATCTCCGATCCGGAGCTGCGTCGCAAGCTCACCCCGGACTATGAATTCGGGTGCAAGCGCATGCTGATCTCCGACGACTATTTCCCCGCGCTGACGCGTCCGAACGTCACGTTGATCACGGATCCCATCGAGCGGGCCGGCTCGCGCGAAATCGCGACTCCGCGTGCTCGCGTCGAAGTGGACGCGGTGGTTCTGGCAACCGGCTATCGGGTGCAGGAAATGTTGTCGTATGACATCATTGGGCGGGATGGCCAGAGCATGAACGCGCTCTGGAAAACCACACCCGAAGCTTACCTCGGCGTGGTAGCGGCCGGCTTTCCCAACCTGTTCCTGCCCGGTGGACCGAACAGCGCGCCTGGCCATACGTCCTTCATCTTGGTGCTGGAAAACCATATCAATTACGCTGTTCGCTGCATCGCTCGCGCGCTCGAATCGAACTATCTCAGCATGGAAGTTCGGGACCAGGTGCAGGCAAATTACAACAAGCGCATGCAGGACCAACTGAAAAACATGGTGTGGTCGAGCGGCTGCAAGAATTGGTACACGACGGCGGGAGGCCGCGTGTTCACGCAGGTTCCGGGCTTCTCGTGGCAGTATGCGCGCAAACTGCGTCGTCCCAAGTGGAGCGACTTCGTGATCCGGTCCCATGACGCGACGCCGCCGACCGATAGTGACCTCGATAAGTACCCGTCCCCGGCTTTTCCCAGTTCCGGTTTGGCGGGTGAAGCGCGATGACCGCGGCGACGCCTTGCGAACGGATCGATGGGCATGCGCGCGAACGCCCTTCCTAGAAACAGGCGGATCAAGACGCAATTCGGGGGAGTTACCCAAGCTTCGGAATCGCTCCTTCGGAATCGTAAGTGGCAGCTTTATTCGGCCTGCAAAGTGACCTCGTCAGCCTCGGGATCGAACGCCCGGATTGACCTCCGACGACCTTGGCGAGGATCGAAGCTCTTGTCGTTTGAAATCGCCTATTTTAAGCGTGACCCACGATCATCGATAATGCGATCCTTGCGGGCCTCGCGGTGCAGTTCGATTACATACAATCGAGGATTTGTAACGCCGTCCGAATTTTGCTGAGCTCGAGGCGGCGCGCGCGTAATGAGCGACCTGGATTGCAGTCGTCGCGTCCGAAGTGCGGGCTCTACTCGACGTTCGGACGAGACGAGCAAGGAGATCAACGAGTTGATATCGGCGTCGCTCATGGACGTCGAAAATGGGCTGATTCTTGGCGATAGGACCGGAGCCGCGTCGACCGACATTATTACGAAAATCACGGAGACGGATGGCTTGGTCCACGAGGTCTCCGCTTCGTAGGCGCCAGCGACGACGATTGCCGAGATCAATCCCGCGGTTGCGCGGCGGGTCCGGTGGTTCGACAAAACATCGCATTGGTCGAACAACCAGTTGCGGCTGCGCATTCACTTGAAACGGAGACGGACGATCGGAGCCAGGAGATCAACCGATTCAAGATCAATAATCAAGCGACGGCATCTAAGGCGCGGCACCACGCGCAACCGGAAACGTAAACCTGGATAGGTTAAACTGATGGTGACAAGACAATCCTGCGCATTTGAGGGTTTTCAGCACCTATGCGGTTCCACGGCCAAAGCTGTCATTGTCGACGACGACATTTCCTTCCGTAACTTCTTGCAAGGGCAGCTGGGGCTGCTCGGGTTCGACGTGGCGGCTCCCCGCCGTCTCGACGAAGGCCTCGAAATTTTGGATCGTGAAACGGATTTGATCGTCGTCAGCGCGGACATTCCCGGGACCACCGGGGGAGAGCTCGCCAATAACGTACGGGCGCGAAACCCTTACGTGGCCTTGATCTTGATTTCCGGTCGGCACGTTGAAGCGGATATTGTGGCCGCGCTCGATAATGGCGCCAACGGCTATATGGTCAAACCATTTTCGGCCGCGGAATTTCTCGCCCGTGTCCGCGCCGCGCTTCGTCACCGGCTGCGCCCCAATACGGAAAAGGCTCTGTTTCAAATTGGAGGTCTCGCCGTTGATAATGCGCGCCGATACGTGACCGTCGATGGGCAAAAAATTCATCTGACCCCGAAGGAATACGATTGCCTTAATCTTCTTGTCCAGCACGCCGGCTCGGTCGTCACGACTAGCGCGTTCATGCAACGGATGTGGACGGATGATACGAGCGAAAATTATCTACGTGTCCTCGTCCGTTCGGTCCGCGAGAAAATTGAACCCAGACCGACCGACCCAAGTTACATCCTGACCGTGACCGGTGTCGGTTATCGTTTACAGACGCAAGGAGTCTGGCGGAGGCCCTAAACGACGAGGTTGATATCTCTGTGAGACGAAGCGGGATTTGACGCCGCGCCCAATCGTTGAAGAGCGGTCCGGGCTCTGCTGGAGCGACGGCACCGTGAGGGACACAACCGTAAAACGGGGTCGCGAGGTTTAGTAACGGTAAGTAGTCGTTTCGGGGTCAAAACAAGGTGATTGTCGTGAACCGCCCACAGCTTCATCGTCGTCGACATCGTCGTGAAGACACGGACCGAACCAGATCGAGAGCCGCACCCCTATTTGAAGGCACCAAAGATAGAGACGCGGCTCGGAAGAATTCTGGTTTTGAGGCGCATGAGAGCACCGACGCCCCCCATAACATGCCGATGCCTGCGCTGCAGAAATGGATAGCGAATCGTCCGGCATGGTTTGTGAAGACGAATATAGACATCGATATGCGGCCTGACGGCTGGGACCAACTTTTAGATTTTGCAATGAGTGCAATTCAGAACATCGTTTCTCGTCATCCGATTTCGCGATTGAGAGTCACTAAAATTTCGAGAAAAAACGGAGCGCTCTCTATTCTGATCAGCGATAGAAGAATCCAGAGGCACCTACTCCACGAGATCCGCAAGATCATGATGGAAGTCCATAAGGAATCCAAATCTGTTTGCGAACATTGCGGTTCCCATGGCACTTTGGGTTCCGTCGAGAGCGAACTTAGTGTCCGTTGCGATCAATGCGCGCCTCCTCGATGGCGAAAATGCGTCTATTAGTCCTGAAGATGGAGGTTGCGGTCTACCCGCGAACGAGCACGCATCGCCGAGCCTGTCAAATGAGGAACCTAATTTCCGCGTTCGGCGAAAGATCGGCGAGCCACCTGTAGCCACTGTCTCTGGCTTTGGGCTCCGCGACTCGATCGTGCGCCCTGGCCCTGCCCCGAACGTTCATCCGGCCGCGAATGGAATCCATTCGCTAAGCGCGATGTGATTTGTACGCAAACGAAAATTTATCGGAAAAATAATTCAAGCGGATCTATTTGACTTGCATTAATCGCGAAGCCGCGTATTCTTGTCCTTGCGGTCGCTCTCGGCTGCCTGCCCTATCGGGCGTATTCCTCCCACGACTCCGACCGCTCGAAAGGGCGGTCTTTTTTTATCGAAGCGATCTCAGCCGAACAACGGGCGACATCGATCGCTCTTCTCGGATAGTGTTTAACCATACAATATCGATCGCGAGACTGGTCGAGCTATTTTCCGAGGAGAGCCAACCATCGATAAGGTCAACAACAATAGTAGAAAGCGGACTGATCCCAACTTCTGGACGAAAGGTCGCTTTGTGATGGGATGCCTCGTCCAAATTCATCAGCCAAAACAAGCAGCGTGATTTCCGTCGAGGATCAGATGTCAAGAGTTGTTCGGTGTTCCCACGCCGTGAATTGCGAGCAATAAGTATTCCACTCGTCATGTTTAAGCTTTAGATATGACGAAGAGAAATCTTCACCTAGCGTGGCCATGAGTTCCGCGTCGTGTTCGAACGCACGTAGCGCGTCGAGAAGATTGAGGGGCAACTTCGGCGCGTCCGTGACCAAATGGCCGTCCTGATACATATTGATATCATGGTGCGGACCTGGATCGGCTTTTGATTTAAGGCCGGACAATCCGGCGGCAATGATGATCGCCTGCAAAAGATACGGGTTGACCGCGCCATCGGGCAACCGCAATTCGAAGCGACCCGGACCAGGCACACGGACCATGTGGGTCCGGTTGTTGCCGGTCCAGGTCACGGAGTTCGGCGCCCAGGTTGCTCCGGAAACCGTGCGCGGCGCATTGATCCGTTTGTAGGAATTAACGGTGGGGTTGGTGATTGCGGCCAACGCGGACGCGTGCTTCATGATCCCGCCAAGGAACGTTCTTCCCTGAGCCGAAAGCCCAAAGGGCATCGCCGCATCGGCAAACGCATTCGTCTCGCCGTCAAGATCCCAGACCGAGATATGGGCGTGGCAGCCGTTGCCCGTCAATCCCATGAACGGCTTTGGCATGAAAGTCGCGCGAAGCCCGTGCTTTTCGGCAATCGATTTGACCATGAATTTGAAGAAGGAATGCTTGTCCGCGGTTTCCAAGGCGTCATCATATTCCCAGTTCATTTCGAACTGGCCATTCGCGTCTTCGTGATCGTTTTGGTACGGCTTCCAACCTAATTCAAGCATGTAATCGCAAATCTCCGCGATGACATCATAGCGCCGCATCAGAGCCTGTTGGTCGTAGCAGGGCTTTTCCGCATTGTCGAACTCATCGGAAATCTTTGACCCATCGGGAGAAATCAAGAAGAACTCTGGCTCTACGCCGGTTTTTACACGAAGGCCCTGACGTTTGGCCTCCTCCGTAAGCCGTTTGAGGACGCATCGCGGGGCTTGTGCCAGCGGTTGTCCGTCCATGACGCAGTCGGCGGCGACCCAGGCCACATCCTTTTTCCATGGCAGTTGAATCACCGACCGCGCATCCGGAATCGCAAAAAGGTCCGGATGCGCTGGCGTCAAATCAAACCAAGTGGCAAAGCCCGCGAAGCCCGCACCATTCTTCTGCATATCCGCGATAGCTGCGGTGGGGACCAGTTTTGCGCGCTGGGCACCGAACAAGTCTGTGTAGCTGACCATGAAATAATTGATGCCGCGCTCAGCCGCGAAATGCGAGAGATCCTGTGTCACGTGAATTCTGCCTTATCAAAATGAGACCTATGCGGAGAGCCTGCGGATCGGTGGGGCGGACGCGCGAGCGTCCGGCGGCCTTAGAAGCTGTTCTTGCCCGGGTACCAATTGGTGCCCGCCAGAGGGACCTGCGCCATGGCGGCCGCTTCCATCGTCAGCGCGCAAAGATCTTCGGGCTCGAGATTATGTAACCGGCTCTTGCCGCAAGCGCGTGCAATCGTCTGGGCCTCCAGCGTCATAACCTTCAGATAATTGGCGAGGCGACGGCCCGCGAGCGCGGGATCAAGCCGTTGTGCAAGAATAGGATCTTGCGTGGTGATGCCGGCCGGATCGCGGCCTTCATGCCAATCGTCATAGGCACCGGCTGTGGTCCCGAGCTTCCTGTATTCATCTTCCCATCGTGGATCGTTGTCCCCGATCGCGACCAGTGCCGCCGTGCCAATCGAGACGGCGTCCGCACCCAACGCGAGGGCCTTCGCCACGTCGGCGCCACAACGGATACCTCCAGAAATGACGAGCTGCACTTTGCGATGCATGCCAAGATCCTGCAACGCTTGAACCGCGGGCCGGAGACAGGCTAGGGTTGGCATGCCAACGTTTTCAATAAACACATCCTGAGTCGCCGCCGTGCCCCCTTGCATCCCGTCGAGCACGACCACGTCGGCGCCGGCTTTCACGGCAAGCGCCGTGTCATAATATGGTCGTGCACCGCCGACCTTCACATAAATCGGCTTTTCCCAATCCGTGATCTCGCGAATCTCCAAGATTTTGATTTCGAGATCGTCTGGGCCCGTCCAATCGGGATGACGGCAGGCGGACCGCTGGTCGATGCCTTGGGGTAGGTTGCGCATTTGAGCCACGCGCGCGGAAATTTTCTGGCCGAGCAGCATGCCCCCGCCTCCGGGCTTGGCGCCTTGGCCAATTACGATCTCAATTGCGTCGGCTCGACGCAAATCGGTCGGATTCATTCCGTATCGCGACGGAAGATACTGATAGACGAGTTTTTCGGAATGGCCGCGCTCTTCATCCGTCATGCCTCCGTCGCCAGTGGTGGTGGAGGTGCCGGCGAGTGTCGCCCCGCGTCCGAGCGCCTCCTTGGCATTGCCAGAAAGCGCGCCAAAGCTCATCCCGGCGATCGTGATTGGAATTTTCAGTTCAATCGGTTTCTTGGCAAACCGCGTTCCCAGAACAACTGTCGTATCGCAACGTTCTCGGTAGCCTTCGAGCGGATACCGCGAGATCGACGCGCCGAGAAACAGCAGATCATCGAAATGTGGGACCTTGCGCTTCGTGCCCCCGCCGCGAATATCGTAAATACCGGTGGCGGCGGCGCGTCGGATTTCCGCCAGCGTATTATCGTCGAACGTCATGGACTTGCGCGGGGGCGTCCTGGGATTATGATCACTCATTTGGCGGCCTCTCGCTTTAATACGCTTCTGCATTGTCAATATGGAAATTATAGAGCTTGCGCGCCGAACCATAGCGCTTGAACTCGTCCGGCTTGACGCCTATGACGCCGGCCTTTTCCAAAAGCACGGCGAGCGCTTCAAGATGCTCAAGCCGCATGGCTTTTTCGATACAGTCGGCCCCCAGGCTTTTAACCTGGCCGCGCACGAAAAGCTTGGCTTCATAGAGTGAATCGCCAAGGGCGTCACCGGCATCGCCTAAAACGACGAGATGCCCAGATTGCCCCATGAACGCCGACATGTGGCCGATCGATCCGTGGACAACGATGTCGATACCCTTCATCGAGATCCCGCAGCGTGAAGCCGCATTTCCCTTGATCACAAGTAAGCCGCCACGCCCGGTTGCGCCGGCGTACTGACTTGCGTCACCTTCGACAATAACGGTGCCCGACATCATATTTTCGGCGATGCCGGGACCTGCGGAACCATGAATTGTCACGGTGCCGCCATCGTTCATGCCGGCACAATAATAGCCTACGGACCCATGCACTTCGACGTTGACCGGACGATCGATTCCAACCGCGACCGCATGGCTACCGCGCGGATTGGTGATCTCGAAAAGCGTGTCGTTGGCACCGTGTTCAATTCCGTGCAAGGCGCTATTCAGGGCGCGAAGCGGCGTTTGGGAGAGATCGAAAACAGGCATTGAGCAAACTTCCTCTTCAAACGCGGGCACGCGCGGCCACATTCTTGTGATCCCAGAAATAGACGGTGGCCGGCTCCGGCTCCCAAACGCGCGCGCGCGCGATGCCTGGCAGATCAACGAGCGCGCGATACTCCGAACCAAAGGCGACATATTGATCCGTTTCCGCCATTACCGCGGGCTTGCAGGCAATCGGGTCCCGCAATACACCGAACCCTGTCTTTGTGCCGACGACGAATGTGAAAAAGCCGTCTAGATCATCGAGCGCACCGGTCAGAGCTTCCCCAAGGTCCTTGCCCTTGGCCATTTCGGCTGTGAGATAGGCGGCCGCGACTTCGGAATCATTCTGGGTCTCGAATGTCATCCCCTCGCGGACGAGCTCCCGGCGCAGATTATTGTGGTTTGATAACGAGCCATTGTGTACGAGGCATTGGTCGGCACCGGTCGAAAAGGGGTGCGCCCCAAGCGTCGTCACGGCGCTTTCGGTCGCCATTCGCGTGTGGCCAATGCCATGGCTTCCCGACATCGCGCGGATGCCAAAGCGCGCGACAACATCCTTCGGCAGGCCCGTCTCTTTAAAAATCTCGATACTTTGACCCGAACCCATGATGCGAACGTCGGGGCGGATCGCGCCGAGAGTTAGGCGGATTTCCGAAATCTTCGCGATCTCGACTTCGATGACGGCATGGGTATCTTTCACGGTCACCAAGGCTCGGATGCCCTGGGCGGCAAGGTCTGCCTCGAGGCCAGTAAAATCACGCCCCGGGTCCGCCGATTGAATGGTGACCTTTGCTTGGCCTGGCGAACTCGCGCGGTAAATAGCGATTCCCCCGGAGTCCGGGCCCCTGTCGGTCAAGGTAATCAACATGTCCGAGAGCAAGGCACCAAGCTCGGGCTCCAGTCCCTTGTCCTTCAGGAACAATCCAACAATCCCGCACATGGCCACGCTCTCCATTGTCGATGACACGACACGTAATCGAAGCAGCTAGGCAGATCAACCTAAAAAGAATAAATTTTTCTTTTTAGGCAAATTTTGGCGCGGATTGCGCGCGCTTCCGTCACGTATGGCGGAGGTGAGTTGGTGATTCCGCCCTAGATGATCGGGGCCGGTTGGTGGGATCCGGCGGCGGAGTTTCCAAAGCAATTGGCATATAGTGGGCTGGCCTACGGCCCGCGCCAGCGACGCCGCCGCTTATGATCGAGGGTCTGAGACCTTGGATCAGGCCGTGTGTCGGGGGAGCTTCATTGGTTTTATTCCCTCGATCGACCTAGCGAGCCATGCCGCGACTATCCCGATATGACCGGGTTGTTCCAAGTCTAGCGATCGAGGGCGCGTCCGATATTTGAGGTTCGCTCTGCCAGGTGCGCATCAGTCAATGTGACTAAAAGTTGCGATCTCGCTTGGCCGCCAGGGTTCAATTATCTTTGCTGCGGATAGGAAATGATCGAAAGGTAGCGAGCCGGCAGTTTGATCAATTCCTCTGGTCCATGCGGCGCGTCGGCGTCGAAGAAGAGACTGTCGCCCGGCTGCATGTGGTAGAGGCTCTCTGCGTGGCGATAAACGATTTCACCTTTGAGCATGTAGAGGAATTCCATGCCCTCGTGCTGAAAGGTTGGGAAGACGTCGGACTCTGCGTTCAGGGTGATGAGATAGGGTTCGACCATCACCCCCGACGTGTTGTTCTCGACAAGTCCGAGCAAGCTATAGTGATGGCCTGCGCGGGTCCCACGCCGTTCGATGTCAACGCCTTGTCCTGCTTTGACGAAACTCGCGCCACGAGGCTCCTCGAAGCTTCGAAAAAAGGCTGTGACCGGGACGCCCAAAGCCCGTGACAAGGCCTGCAAAGTGCCCAGAGAGGGCGAGATATTCCCATTCTCGATCTTCGACAGCATTCCGACGGACATTCCCGTCGCCACTCCAAGGTCAATGACGGTGAGGCCAAGCTTTCGGCGATAGGTCCGCACTTCATGCCCGATCGCCATTTCAAGCGTATTAGCGCGCGCTTCTCGCACGGCGTGAGGGTCTTGGACAAGGAGCGTCTGGGCTCCTTTTGCGGACTGTTTTGTGCCGGACGCCATCGATTCCCCCAAAAATATCTTTCCGAATACGGAGAGAACGCTAGACTCTAACGGTTTTCGGTTGAATGCCAAAACGATGCTTATAAGCGCGGGCAAAATGCGAGGCGCTGGAAAAGCCGGTCGCGAAGGCAATTTCCGAAATTGCCAGCGCGCTCTGTTCTAGTAGCTTACGCGCATGCTCTAGCCGGATGTTTCGATAGGTCTGCAAAAAACTTGAGGCCATTTGTTTCTCAAATAGACGATCGAGATGGCGCGGGCTGATGTCGGCCAGGCGGGCCATGGCCGACTTGCCGAGAGGTTTCTCAATCGTTGACTCCATTTTTTCCAGGACTGTGAGCAGTGCCCGATGGTGAGTGCCGTATCGCTCGGTCATAGACGCACGCTGCGGTCCGCTCGGCTCGGCGATGCTCGTGTGAAGGAACCAGTCACTGACCCTTCGGGCAAAAGCGGATCCCATCCGAGCGGCAATCAAGGCATGAATCATGTCGAGCGGCGCGATTCCGCCCCCGCACGTAATCCGGTCGCCATCCACCACATAGCGGGCCTGACGAGGCGCCAGCCGGGGATAGGCCTCCCGCAACGCCATCGCATGTTCCCAGTGGATCGTGAAGTCCCGCGCCTCTAGCAGACCGGCTTCGGCGAGTAGGTAAGGCCCGCTGGAAATTCCACCTATGCGCACGCCTTGCCGGGCCAACCGGCGCAACAACGGATAGATCCCGGTTGCATGTTGCCAGTCGAACGGATTCCCGCCGGCGACGACAAAAACAGTGTGGCAAGAACCGCCCTCTGCGGAAAGGTCGTCGCAGGGAATGGAAAAGCCGGCTGAACTTTTCACCGCCTCCCCATTCAATGACATGGGTCGTACCGCGTAGAGATTCATGCGCGCGATAAGATTGGCCGCGCGAAGCGGCTCCGTCGCCGATGCATAGGACATCAGTGCGAAATTGGGCACAAGAACAAACCCAATAGTCTGCGTGGGAAGGGACGAGTTATCGCTCATGGCGTGTTTTTATCATTATTCGTCTGTTTTGTGCAATTCATGACGCTTCGCGCCAACCTATGTTGTCTCTCTATCCAACTAGGCGGGCCCCGATGCGTTTTTCCGCTCTTTCAATCATCCTCAATGGCCTCTCCGGCAACACGAACTGGTCCGCCCATTGGCGGCGGCCGGAGCCAAAGCCTGATTACGACGTGGTGATCGTTGGCGGCGGCGGCCACGGACTGGCAACCGCTTATTACCTCGCGAAGATTTACGGGGTCCAGAATATCGCTGTCTTGGAAAAAGCCTACGTGGGCTCGGGCAACGTTGGCCGCAACACGACAATTATCCGGTCCAATTATATGCTGTCGGAAAACAATCCATTCTACGAATTATCGATGAAGCTCTGGGAGGGGCTGGAACAAGACTTCAATTTCAATGCCATGGTGTCCCAGCGCGGGGTGCTGAATCTTTTTCATTCCGACGCACAGCGCGACTCATACACAAGGCGCGGCAATGCTATGCGGCTTCACGGTGTCGATGCTGACTTGCTCGACCGGCGAGCGGTCCAATCCCTGTATCCGTTTCTCGACTTCGCGAACGCCCGGTTCCCCATCCAAGGCGGCCTCCTGCAACGGCGCGGCGGCACGGTTCGCCATGACGCGGTGGCCTGGGGCTACGCACGCGGCGCGAACGGTTATTCTGTCGATATAATCCAAAACTGTGAAGTGACGTCCATCCGGACCAGCAACGGCAAGGCCATCGGCGTCGAGACAACGCGCGGCTATATCGGCTGTGGGAAACTCGCGCTCGCCGCGGCCGGCAATTCGTCGCGCGTCGCCGCAATGGCCGGCCTGAAGCTGCCGCTCGAAAGCCATGTTCTACAGGCCTTCGTGTCCGAGGGCCTCAAGCCTTTCATCAACGGCGTTGTGACCTTCGGCGCCGGACATTTTTATGTTTCACAGTCCGACAAGGGGGGGCTTGTTTTCGGAGGCGACCTCGACGGCTACAATTCCTATGCGCAGCGCGGCAATTTGGCGACGGTCGAACACGTCGCCGAAGCCGGCAAGGCAATGATCCCAGCGCTCTCCCGTCTCAGAGTCCTTCGCTCCTGGGGCGGCATCATGGACATGAGCATGGACGGGTCGCCAATCATCGACCGGGGGCATCTCGACAACCTCTATCTGAACGCGGGCTGGTGCTATGGCGGGTTCAAGGCCACGCCGGCCTCGGGCTACTGCTTTGCCCATCTCATCGCCAAGAACGAACCGCACGAAACCGCGCGCGCCTTTCGACTAGATCGCTTCCGACGCGGCTACATCATCGATGAAAAGGGCCAGGGCGCCCAACCCAATCTTCACTGATCCTCCACAAAAAGCAGAGCGTCATGGCCAGCCTAATTCCATGCCCCCATTGCGGGTCTCGTCCGAAAGAGGAATTTGTCGTCAAGGGCGCGGCGATCCCTCGCCCAGCCCCGGACGCCGGGGCCGATGCGTGGTTCGGCTACGTGTACCTGCGAGACAATCCGCGCGGACCCTATGACGAGTTTTGGCATCACACCTCCGGTTGCCGGCGCTGGCTCATCGTCACGCGCGACACCGTCACCCACGACATTTACGCAAGTCGGGATGCCGCCAAAATCGGGGAGGCGACACCGTGAAGCCGTATCGTCTCGCGAAAGGCGGTTTGATCGACCGCAAGCAGCCATTGTCGTTTACGTTCGACGGCAAGCCGATGAAGGGTTTTTCCGGCGACACGCTGGCTTCGGCGCTACTCGCCAACGGCCAGCAATTCGTTGGCCGCAGCTTTAAATATCATCGGCCTCGCGGTATTTTGACGGCTGGCGCGGCGGAGCCTAACGCGCTGGTGACGGTCGGCCAGGGTGGTCGCTCCGAGCCCAATACCCGCGCCACCATGCAAGAACTTTACGAAGGCCTGGAAGCGATAAGTCAGAATCGATGGCCGTCGCTTGCGTATGACGTCGGCGCCGTCGACGGGCTTTTGTCGCCGTTTTTGTCCGCGGGATTTTACTACAAGACATTCATGTGGCCGGCAGCCTTCTGGGAAAGAGTTTATGAACCCATCATCCGAAAGGCCGCCGGTCTTGGTAAGGCGTCGTATGAGACCGATCCGGATCTTTACGAGAAATGCTGGGCACATTGTGATCTCTTAGTCATCGGGGCCGGAATAACCGGGCTGATTGCGGCGCTTTCCGCCGGACGTGCCGGAAAAAGGGTCGTCCTGATCGACGAGAATGCCGCGCTCGGTGCCTATCTGTTGAGCGAGTCCTCGCGCATTGACGGGCAGCCCGCCGCGACTTTCGCAGGCACTTTGGTCGCCGAGCTTGAAGACCTACCAAATGTCGATCTCAAACGGGCAACCACGGGCTTTGGCTGGTACGACGGCAATGTTTTTGGCGCGGTGGAACGGACAGCCGGACATGTCGCGGCCTCTTCAGGCCCCACCTTAGTCGGGCGACTTTGGCGCATCGCGGCGAAAAAAGCGATTTTGGCGACCGGCGCGGAAGAACGTCCGCTGGTGTTCGGCGGCAACGACATTCCAGGCGTGACGATGGCCGGCGCCATGCGCAGCTATCTCAATCGATTCGCCGTCGCGCCTGGCGCCCGCACCGCCGTGTTCACCACCAATGACAGCGGCTACGCCCTTGCCGCCGATCTCGAGGCCGCTGGCGTGGACGTCGCCGCCGTGATCGACAGTCGCGTTGACGCGAGCGTGGTCTACGGAGGAAAGGCGCGTCTCGTGCGCGGCGGCTATATTTCGGATGCGCATGGCGGAAAGGCCGTGCGCCGAGTCGATCTTTGGCGCGAAGGCCGGATCGAACGGCTGGATGTCGATAGTGTCGCAATGTCGGGCGGTTTCAGCCCGGTCATTCACCTTGCCTGCCATCGTGGCGGCAGGCCACGCTGGTCCGACGCTCATGCGGCGTTCCTGGCGCCGAACGGATTAACGGATCTGGTCTTGGCGGGATCGGCGGCGGGCATCTCTGGACTAGCCGCTTGCGCGGCGTCGGGGCTCGCGCAGGCAGCCGCTGCCCTCGCGGATCTCGGTGTCACGACACCGCCGATGGCAGTCCCGAAAGTCGAACATGAATATAGTCCTCAACCAACAAAACCGCTTTGGTCGATTCCCGGCGTCAAAACGAAGGCCTTTGTCGACTTCCAAAACGATGTTCACCGACAAGACCTCGGTCTTGCCGTACGCGAAGGCTATGAACATGTCGAACTGGCCAAGCGTTATACAACGAATGGAATGGCGACAGACCAAGGCAAACTTTCCAACGTGAATGCCATTGGCCTGATCGCCGAGGCGCGCGGCGTGTCACCTGCCGATGTTGGGACCACGACATTCCGCCCGTTCTACACACCGGTGTCCTTTGGTGCCCTTGCCGGAACATCGCATGGCGCGCAATTCCAGCCCGTGCGCAAATCTCCCTTGCATGATTGGGCGGCGAAAAACGGCGCCGCATTTGTCGAGACCGGGTTGTGGTATCGCTCGAGCTGGTTCTCGCGTCCGGCCGAAAAAGGTTGGCGCGAAAGCGTTGACCGCGAGGTCCTCAATGTCCGAGCGAATGCCGGGATCTGCGATGTCTCCATGCTTGGCAAGATCGAGATCCGCGGCGTGGATGCCGCGGAATTTCTGAACCGTGTCTATGCCAATGCGTTTTTGAAACTGCCCGTCGGCAAGGCCCGGTATGGCTTGATGCTGCGCGAGGATGGCTTCGTCTATGACGATGGCACGACGAGTCGGCTCGCGGAGGACCGCTATTTTATGACGACGACGACCGCTTACGCCGCCGGTGTGCTGACCCATCTCGAGTTCTGCGCCCAAACGCTGTGGCCAGAGCTCGACGTCCGGCTTGCATCGGTGACCGACCAATGGGCGCAAATGGCGGTGGCCGGCCCGAAATCCCGCGCAGTCTTGCAACATATCGTGGATGCGGACCTCGATAACCTCGCGTTCCCCTTTCTGGCCGCCCAAGACGTTTCGCTATTCGATGGAAAGCTGAAAGGACTGTTGTTTCGGATCTCTTTCTCAGGCGAATTGGCCTATGAGCTCGCAGTTCCGGCGGGCTTCGGCGAGAGTGTCGCCGATGCCGTCATGGAGGTGGGTAAGGTTCACGGGATCCAGCCCTACGGCGTCGAGGCGCTCAACGTGCTGCGCATCGAAAAAGGCCATGTCACGCACAATGAGATTGACGGGACGACCGTGCCCGCCGATCTTGGCCTCGCGAAAATGGTATCCTCGGGAAAGCGCGATTTCATCGGCAAGCACATGCTGTCGCGCGAGGGCCTAAGCGATCGCGGCCGCCCACAGCTCGTGGGCGTCGTACCGATCGATCCGGCTTCAAGCTTCCGGTCCGGCGCGCATATCCTCGAAAAATCTGCCGCCCCGACATTGGAAAACGATCAGGGCTACATCACGTCGAGTTGTTATTCGCCGCACGTTGGCTCGGTCATCGGTTTGGCGCTCGTCAAGCGCGGCGCGGCGCGCCACGGCGAGGAAGTTACCGTCTGGAACGGCTTACGATCCGAATTGACCCCCGCGCGTCTTGTCGACCCGGTTTTTATCGATCCCGTCCATGAGAAGCTCCATGCTTGAAACAGCCCGTGTCGATTTCCCGCTCGTCCACCGCCCGGCGATCAAGGCCCACGGCACTCCTCGTAAAGGCAAGGCAACGCTAGAGGCCAATTTAGAGGGGACGATCCTCAATTTATTAAGCCGACCTGGCGCGGCGAGCGCGGCTGAAATTATTGCCGCCTTGGAGTCGCGCGGGCCGTTCTCCATGCGTGCCGCCGGGCCAGGTCAGTGGCTCGTCGTGTTCGACCGGTTGCTTGTGCCGCACGAAATCGACGAATGCGAAAATGACCTCAAGGGAACAGCCTATGTCGTCGATCAAACCCATGGCCGGGTCAGGATTCGGTTGCAGGGGTCGTCGGCCAGATGCGTTCTCGCCAAAGGAACCGGCGTCGACCTACACCCAGACGTGTTCGCGATCGGTTCATCAGCGATGACGCTGATCGGCCATATCGGCGTCAATCTGACTCGGATCGACACCGATGCCTTCGAACTTCTTGTCCTTCGGAGCTTTGCGGAAAGCCTCTGGCATGAGCTTGAACACATGAGCAATGAGTTTTTTTAGAGCTCATCGACGAAGATATAGGGCCTGTGCATTTGCAACCATTTGGGCGCCGACCCCGGAGACGAAAACGGTCCTGTTGTTGAGGGTAAGTCAGCGAGACACCGCCGGATGCGCCGAGCGGCGGGTTTCCGCGTTGATCCAAATTTACGAAGTCCGATCGTTCCGGCCAGTCGGCAAGCGCCACGCGATCCGCAAGGAGCGGATTTCTTCCCCTATGAGCCCGCGATGAACGTTTGGTGTCTGATCGAATTCACTCGCCTGGCGAAGGCATTTCCCGAAACCGGCCTTGGCGCGAGCTTTGGAAATGAGGTCGGGGCTTCGCTCAACGTCCGTTGCTCTTGATGATATGAGGATCAACCTTGCAGACCGACATCCCCCCTGACGCCGATCCGGCAATTCGCACAATCGCAATGTCTAGCGATACCAATCCCGCCGGGGATATTTTTGGCGGCTGGTTGCTTTCGCAAATGGACTTGGCGGCGGGCAGTGTCGCGGCGCGCTACGCGCGCGGACGCTGTGTAACCGTCGCCATCGACAAGATCGTATTCGTCGAGCCGGTTAAAGTCGGAGATGAAGTCACTGTTTATGCGTTGCTTGTCGAAACGGGACGAAGTTCGATGAAATTCGAGGTTTCCGCCTGGCGAAGAATGTGCGACGGCGAAGACGTTCGCAAGGTGACAGGAGCGCTGTTTACGTTCGTTGCTCTTGGCTCAGACGGTCGCCCGCGGCCGCTTCTGCCCGCGAAGTAGCGTCGCACCTCGGGCCCGATATCGTCGCATGCCGAACTCGGACGATGATTCCACCGCGTTCGCGCGGCATTCCTTATGCGAGGCGAACAACTGTCTTTGCGGATCAAGATAGAATCTTGCATGTCGCGCCTCTGCGATGCCGTCGTTTGCACCGGGCCTCAATTCGCGTGGAAGCCAAGCGCCTTCCGCAGCGCAACGGTTTTACTTCGCCCCCCCCCGACGACTATCCCACACAGGCTTTGAGGCCGCCGCGGCGTATTGTGCACGCCGGCGTCTCGTCGTGGCGCAGCGGGTTCCTATCGCCCGCGGCGACCGCAAAGTCGCATATCCGTCCGGCACGTCAAACCGCGTCGAAATCGATCACCACACGGTCGCTCACGGGACGAGCTTGGCAGGTGAGAACGAAGCCGGCCTTCAGCTCCCAAGGCTCAAGTGAATAGTTCACCTCCATCGCCGTCTCGCCCTCGGCCACTTTCGCGCGACACGTACTGCACATACCGCCCTTGCAGGCGTAGGGAAGATCGAGCCCCGCGCGCAGCGCCGCATCGAGAATGGTCTCGCCGTCCGCCACCAGCACATCCCGGCGCTTGCCGTCGAGCACCAGGCTTGCCACATGCGTCGCGGCGTCGCCGCGCGGCACCGCCACCGGCTTCCGCTTGCCGCCGTGGGCGGAGACGAATCGCTCCGAATGGATGCGGTCGGGCTCGATCCCGATGGCGCGGCAGGTCGCTTCGAGGTCGGCGATCATTTCTTCGGGACCGCAAATGTAAACGTCGTCGACGATCTCCCAGGGAACGATCGATCGCAGTAGGATACGGGCCTTGGCGCCGTCGAGCCGGCCGTTGAGGACCGGTATGTCCTGCTCTTCGCGCGAAAGGACATGGAACACCGACAGGCGTCCGGTGTACCGGTCCTTCAACTCCTCAAGCGCACCCTTGTAGAGTATATCTTCGCTCGACTTGTTACCGTAGAATAGAAAAAAACGCCCGTCACGATCCCCGTCGAGAGCGCCCCGCATGATCGATAGGATCGGCGTGATGCCCGATCCCGCGGCAAAACCTACCAAAACGCGATCCGAGCCGGTCCGTCTGGACAGGCCGAAGCGCCCGGTTGGCGTCATCACGTCGATCGCGTGCCCCGCTTTCAACTCTGCGTTCGCCCAAGTGGAGAAGACGCCGCCCTCGACCGCCTTGATGGCGATGCGCAGCTCGGCGTCAAATGGTCCGGAACTAATCGAATAGGATCGCCGCACGGATTCTCCGGCGATATCCGCCTTGAGGGTGAGATACTGCCCCGGCTCGAACCGATAGGCATCCGCCAGTTGGGGCGGGACATCAAAGGCGACGGAAACCGCGTCTTTCGTCTCTTTGGTGACGTCCTTGACGGTGAGCTCGTGGAAGCGTGGCGATAAACTATTCATCAATGACACTTGAAATAGTCGAAGGGCTCGAGGCATGTCTTGCAACGCCAGAGCGCCTTGCAGGAGGTGGAGGCGAATTCGGCGAGCTTCTCTGTATCCGCCGAGTTGCAACGCGCGCATGGAACGGTCTCGGCGCCGAATAGCGCGCGCCGTCCAGCTGCGCGCGCGGGCGGCGCGATGCCATAGTCTTTGAGCTTCCGCCGTCCGGTCTCGGACATCCAATCGGTCGTCCAGGCGGGCGAAAGCACGGTTCGCACCGCGGGCCGTCCGAGCCCCGCGGCCTCCACCGCGACCTCGATCTCCAGCGCGATCATGTTCATGGCGGGACATCCCGAATAGGTTGGCGTGATCGACACCTCGATACGGCCGCCATCGACCGCGACGTCCCTCAAAACGCCCAGGTCGGCGATCGTGAGCACCGGAATTTCTGGGTCGGCAACGGCGCCGGCAATGCCGATGACGCGCTCGCGCAGAAGCTCGTCGCTCGCGGCCGCGTTCACCACGCCGCTCCCGGATACGACCGCTGGAGGTGCTGAAGTTCGGCAAGGATGTGGCCGAGGTATTCGCCGTGCCTCCCGGCGCGGCCGCCCTGCTGCATCCAGGACGACGCCGGCATGTCGAGGGTGGCCGTCCGCAGAACGTCCGAAACGGTGGCGCGCCAGCCATCGCGCAACGGTCCGAGATCAATGGCTTTGCCTTGTTCGATCAGTTCGCGCTCCGCATCGTCCATTGCGAACATTTCACCCGTAAAAGACCACATTGCCGCGACCGCCGCCTGCATGCGGGCGTGGCTCTCTCCCGTGCCGTCGCCGAGCCGGATCACCCATTCCGCGCTATGACGCAGGTGATAGGCCATTTCCTTCTCGGATTTGCAGGCGATGGCGGCCAGGGTGTCGTCGGCGCTCGACGTCATCGCCCGCCAAAACAGGTCCGCGAAGGCGGCATAAAAGAATTGCCGCGCAATCGTTTGGGCGAAGTCACCGTTCGGCTGCTCGGCGAGCAGGAGGTTGCGATATTGTCGTTCCTCGCGAAGATAGGCGTAACCGTCCTCGGTCGCGCCTCGTCCCTCGACGTCCGCGGCGTAGCTGTAGAGCGACCGCGCTTGGCCCAGGAGATCGAGGCCCATGTTGGAGAGAGCCATATCTTCCTCGAGCGTCGGGCCGTGGCCGCACCATTCCGACAGGCGGTGTCCGAGGATCAGGGCGTCGTCGGCCCGGCGCAGGCAATAGAGGACCAGGGGCGTTTCTTCGATGATCAGGGACCGGGCGGTCATGGGCCAAACCTTTGAATGTGGATGGGCATCGCGTACCGGCCGGCCATCACATGTGCCCGATTTCGTCCGGGACCTCGTAGAAGGTGGGATGGCGGTAAACTTTCGATTCGGCGGGCTCGAACATCATCGCCTTGTCGGAAGGATCCGAGGCTACGATGGCCGCTGAAGGCACCACCCATATCGACAGTCCTTCGCCGCGCCGTGTGTAGACGTCGCGTGCGGCCTGGACCGCCATTTTGGAGTCCGTCGCATGAAGCGACCCCACATGCTTGTGAGCCAAACCATTGCGGCTCCGTATGAAGACCTCCCAGAGTGGCATCATCTTATTTTCCATCATGGTGATCTCCTCGGCGTCAGACCGCCGCGCGCATTTGTTTCAACGCATGCGCCGCGGCCGCGTCGCGGACCCAGGCGCCTTCCGCATGCGCCTTGCGGCGGGCGGCGAGCCTGTCGCGGTTACAAGGGCCGTTTCCGGCCAAAACCTGCTTGAACTCGTTCCAGTCGATCTCGCCGTATAGCCAATGGCCCGACGCCTCGTCGAACCGAAGATCGGGATCGGGGAGCATCAGTCCCAGGTGCTGGGCCTGCGGAACCGTGGCGTCGACGAATTTCTGGCGTAGCTCGTCGTTCGAGAATCGTTTAATTTTCCAAGCCATCGAGGCGTCGCTGTGTTCACTCACGGTGTCCGGTGGGCCGAACATCATGAGGCACGGCCACCACCAGCGGTTCAACGCATCCTGGGCCATGGCCTTCTGCTCACCGGTGCCTCTCGACAGCGTGACCATGATCTCGAAGCCCTGGCGCTGATGGAAGGATTCTTCCTTGCACACCCTTATCATTGCGCGGGCGTAGGGTCCGTACGAGCAGCGGCACAACGGGATCTGGTTCATGATCGCGGCGCCATCCACCAGCCAGCCGATCGCGCCGATGTCGGCCCATGTCGTCGCAGGATAATTGAAAATCGAAGAATATTTGGCGTTGCCGGACAACAACTGGCCGAAGAACTGCTCGCGCGATATGCCGAGCGTCTCGGCCGCGGCGTAGAGATACAAGCCGTGGCCGCACTCGTCTTGGACCTTCGCTAGCAGCGCCGCCTTGCGGCGCAGCGACGGCGCGCGAGTGATCCAATTGCCTTCGGGCAGCATGCCGACGATTTCGGAATGGGCATGCTGCGATATCTGACGGGCCAAGGTGCGCCGGTACGTCTCCGGCATCCAGTCGTTCGCCTCAATGCGCTCTTCGGCATCGATGCGCGCCTGAAAAGCCGCCGCCTGCGACATATCCTCGACGGGCTGGATTTGGGAATCGGTGGCGTTCAGGGCTTGCGTATACACAGGTTCCTCCGTTCGTCGGAAGAAAATATGTTACAAAAAATCGTAGAGTCAATTATTTTTGTTATATGTCGAAGGAGCTAGGCCAAACCGCGAGGCGAGCATGCCGCTTGCCGGCGGCAAGAGACCGCCGGCGCAGCGTCCGTGCGTGTCGAGCCAAGCCTCGGAAGCGGGGAGAAGCTTGCCATAGAGACGGCGGCAGAGCGCCGCGGCTTCCCGTCCCGGCCAGTCGGGCGGGAGGATCGCCTCCGGCAAAATAGGATCTCGCAGAACTATCCGCCGGAACTCGTGAATGAGAAGCGTCCGTGCAATAATGGCATTGCGAGGAAGAACGTCATGGTGATGCTTCAGATTCTCGTCGAGTGCCGAGAACGCCCGAAGGAACTCGGCATATCGCGCCGCGAGTTCACCAACTGGCCAGCAGATGCGCGCGAGCGCCCATCCGTCTTCCCGCGTGGCATGTCCGGAGAAGCAGATCGCATTGGCGCTAGGCGGCGCCACGCCATTTACGCTCATCCACAAATCGCCGCTCACCTGCGCGTAGCCGCTCCGTTTCAAGTCCTCGCGCGCGGCGTCCTTGTCGCCTTCGGCCTTCAATAGTGCGAATGACAATTCACTGGCGCCGCTGTTCGGCCCGGCTCCGGCATAGACCCGTTTGGCGGCTTGTTCGAACTCGGAGGCGCCTCGTCCCGATAACCGGTAGAAGCTATTGCGGCCGAGCCGCGTCCGGTCCAGCCAGTCGTCCGTCGTCAGGCGGGAGACGGCTGTCCGGACGACGGGAGCGTTGATGCCGAGCGCCTCGAACAGCTCGAGCAGCGTCCCGAGCCATACGGACCCGCCTCGCGGGACGATGGCATCGCCGAAGAACGTGACGATGATCGACCAGGTGCGGGAAGGCTCCGCCTTCATTCGACCCACAAGCGATGCGATCGCTTCCCGTCCAACCTCGCCGCCCGTGCTTGTCACTTGATTGCCTGCCCGAACATTTGAGCGGCAGTCTCTATAGAACGGACTCTGGGGCGGCAACCCGGCGTGCGTCGCCTTCGTTTGGGAGCGATCTGTCGTGGGCGGACGTCTTTGACATAGGCGAGCTGGGAGAAGCGCCTGTTTTTCCAGCGTCGCGCCGACACAAAAAGAGCCTAAAGGTTATCCTCGGCCGGCGTCCCAACCGGCGAATGTGCCGCCGCGACGTGCAAGTTCCACCAGGAGGGGGGCGGGCTCCGATCCCGCGCCGCCAGCCTCCGCAGCGCGCTCGGCCTCCGCGAGGACGTTCGCCAAGCCCTCTTGATCGGCCGCCCACATGGGGCCGCCCCGGAAGCGGGGATAGCCGTAACCCGTGACGAAGGTGACGTCGATGTCCGAGGCCCGGGCCGCGACGCCTTCTTCCAGGAGCTTGGCGCCCTCGTTGGCCATCACCGCCATCAAGCGACGCTGGATCCCGGCGGCGGCGAAGGCGCGGGGCTCGATCCCGTGCCGCCGGCGCGCTTCGGCGATAAAATATGCGGCGGTTTCGCTGGGGCGCCGCTGACCGCTGGCATAATCATAAAACCCGTTCCCCGTCTTACGGCCGAGATGCCCGATTTCGCAGAGGCGATCGGCGATATCGATGTAGCGCTGGCGAGGGTCGCGGGCCGGCGCCAGCCGCTTGCGCATTGCCCATGCGATGTCGAGTCCCGACATGTCGGAGACGGCGAAGACCCCCATGGCGAACCCGAAGGCTTCGAGAGCTTCGTCGATCGCTTGCGGCGTAGCTCCGTCTTCCAGGATATATTCCGCGTGGCGCCGGTAGGCGGCGTAGATCCTGTTGCCGATGAAGCCTTCCGAAGCCTTGGCCAACACCGGCTGCTTGCCGATACGCTTGGCGAAATCGAGGCCGGTTCGCACGGCGTCGGGGGCGGTCTCCGGTGTTCTCACCACCTCGACCAGCCGCATCACATTGGCGGGCGCGAAGAAATGCAGACCGATGACGTCCTGCGGTCGCGACGTCGCCGCCGCGATCGCGGAAAGGTCGAGGTAGGAGGTATTGCTCGCGAGAATCGCGCCCGGCTTGGTGAGACTATCGAGTCGACTAAATATGTCCCGCTTTACCGCAAGATCCTCGAAGGCGGCTTCGATCACGAGATCGGCCTCCCCGAGCACGGACCAGTCGGTGCCGCTTTTCACGAGGCCGAGGCGATATGCGCGGGTCGATTCGTCGATTCGCCTCTTCGCAACCTGACCGTCATAGATCGCTTGCAACCGGTCCTGGCCGGCCTGGGACGCGGCTTCGTGGCGTTCCAGGAGCGCGACGGAGAGGCCCGCGTCCGCCAAGGCGGCGGCAATGCCGACGCCCATGGTGCCAGCGCCTATGACGCTGACAGAGCGCACCGGACGCGGCATGACATCTTGTAAATCCGGTGCTTTCGACGCTCGGCGCTCGGCGCGGAACAGATGGCGCAAGGCGGCGGCCTCCGGGCTGCCGCGCAGGCGCAGGAAAATCTCCCTTTCGGTCGCGAGGCCGGCGTCAAAGCCACCATCGCGGCCGGCCAGAATTGCTGCGATCGCGCCTTCCGCGGCGGGCGCGTTCCTCGACATCTTCAAGGCGGCCTCGACAGCCCCCGCGTCCGCCTCCGCGGCCGGCGCCAGGGGCAGCGCCGCGACGCGCCGCTTCGCTGCCGATGGCGCGCTCGCGATGGCTGCCTCGAGGACGTTTCCGGTGACGTCGTCGAGAAGGCCCGCGGCTTTAGCTTCGACGGCCTTGAACAGGCGCCCGGAGGTGATCGCGGCAATGGCCTCCGCCGTGCCGATGAGACGGGGCAGGCGCTGCGTCCCACCGGAGCCGGGAATGACGCCGAGCTTGGTCTCAGGCAGACCAATCAACGCTTTCGGCGACCCTAGCCGCAGATCGCAGGCCAGCGCGACCTCGAAGCCGCCGCCGAGTGCCGCGCCCCCGATGGCGGCGGCGATGGGCTTGGTCATCGCGTCGATGGCGGCCACGACGCGGGGCAATGACGGCTCGTCCGGAGGAGCCTCCATTTCCCGGATGTCGGCGCCGGCAAGAAAACGGTCTTCTCCGCCCCACAAGACGGCGGCCCGGATGCTCGTGTCGGCCGCCACGTTCGCCAACGCCTCGAGAAGGCCGCGCCGCACCGCGCCGGACAGCGCGTTGACGGGCGGCGCGTCGATGGAGATGACGGCAACGTCCCCGGCTCTCCGGATCGAGACTGGCGGGACGGTTCCGCCCAAGGGGGCGTTTTGGGTTGACGCGGTCTGCTGCACAGGAAGGGTCTCGATCATTCTATGGGCTGGCGCGCGGCAGACGGGACGCCGCCGCGCGGATGTTAAAAAGCGGGGCTCAATAAGCGATGCAGACTGACTTTGTCTCGGTGTAGGCATGCAGCCAATCGGGACCGAAGTCCCTGCCGATGCCAGATTGCTTGAACCCGCCAAAGGGCATGTTCGCGTCGAGCACGTTATGGCTGTTGACCCAAACGGTGCCGGCGTTGATGCGGGGGACAATCTCCATCGTCTTGGCCAGGTCGTTGGTCCACAACGAGGCCGTCAGGCCGAAATCAGTGTCGTTCGCGAGATTCACGGCCTCCTCGACGTCGTCGAACGGCGTGACCGTCACCACCGGACCGAACACCTCGTCCCGGCTAATCGCGAGATTTTCGCTGGCGTCAGCGATGATGGCCGGCGCCACGAAATAGCCTGGTCGGTCGATGGCCCGGCCGCCGGTCACGACGCGGGCGCCATCTTCGGCCGCTTTCGCGATGTGGGACACGACCTTGTCGCGGTGGGCGGCCGATACGAGAGGCGAGATCTGCGCCGTTTCGTCGAGGCCGGGACCAATATTCATCCTGTCGACCGAAGCCCGCAGGCCTTCCAGGAACGGTTCGTAGATTTTGCGGGCGACGTAAAGCCGCGACGAGGCGGCGCAGACCTGCCCCGAATTCAGAAATCCGCCCATGATCGCCCCCGGAATCGCCTTGTCGAGCGGAGCATCCTCGAGAAATATCGCCGGATTTTTGCCTCCGAGTTCGAGGGTGAAGCGGGCCAGCCGTTCGAGCGCGGCCATCCCGAGTTTCTTGCCCGTGGCCGTCGAGCCCGTGAAACTGATCTTGGCGACGAGCGGGTGGGCGGCGAGGGTGGCGCCTGCGACGGGTCCCCGGCCGGTGATCACGTTGAGCACGCCCGCCGGAATACCGGCCTCGCTCGCCAATTCCGCCAGCCGCAGCGCCGACAGAGACGTCATTTCAGACGGTTTCAGCACGACGGTGCACCCGGCCGCAAGCGCGGGCGCGGCCTTCCACAGGCCGATCATGAGTGGGAAGTTCCATGGCGCGATCGCGGCGACGACGCCGAGCGGCTCGCGTCGCGTATAGGCGGTGTAGCGCGCGCCCGGCGGCAGCGGAATCGACACGTCGAGCGAGGATCCCGTCAGCTTTGTCGCCAGGCCGGCGACATAGCGGATCACGTTGACAGAGAAACCGATGTCGAGAAGGCGCGAGACATGGATGGACTTGCCCTGGTCGATCGTCTCGATCCGCGCGAGTTCCTCGGCATGGGTCTCGACGAGATCCGCGAGGCGAAGCAGGATCCGCTCGCGCGCCACCGGTGGCAAGCCGCTCCAGCGACCGTCGCGGAACGCCGCGTGGGCGGACGTCACCGCGGCATCGACCTCGTTGGCGGTCGCATCGGCGATCGTGCCGATCGCCTCGCCGGTCGAGGGGTCAAAAACCTCAAGACGGCCGCCAGCACCGGCAACGAAGCGCCCCTCGATGAAGAGACCGTGATCGCGGCTCGTGAAGTTGGCGGCTCGCTGTGACGGCGCGAGGCTCTCCGATTGTACGTTCATGATACCTCCCCAGTAATTTTACGTGTTTCGTTTACGTGCCGGTCTTGTTTACTTGGCTGGATTTGTTTGTTTGCGCGCGGGCGCCGGCCTAGCGCTCATCGTCAGCAGATCGTACCGCGCGACGGTCTCGCCGTGCTGGTTGAAGACCTCCGCGTCCCAGCGCACCTCGCCGTATTCGGGGCTTCGGGACGGCCTTTTCGATTTGACAGTCAAGCGCACGCGGATCGAATCCCCCGGCGAGACCGGTTTGAGGAACCGCAGGGTGTCGAGACCGGAATTGGCGAGCAACGGACCTGGCGCGGGATCGACGAAAAGACCCGCCGCGAAGGAGATGACCAGGTAGCCGTGCGCGACGCGGCCAGGAAAGAACGGATTTGCCTTGGCGGCGGCCTCGTCCATATGCGCGTAGAATTTGTCGCCCGTGAACTCGGCGAAATGTTCAATGTCGGCGAGGGTGATCTCGCGGCTTTCCGTCTCGACCGTCTGCCCGGTTGCGATCTCGGCAAAGTCGAGCCGGAAGGGGTGAGGAATCGAGACTGGCGCCGGCGCCCCCTTGATCCATGTGCGCATCAACCCAGATAGCCGCTCGGGCGATGCTTGGATCGCGGTGCGTTGCATGTAGTGGAAGACGCCGCGCAGTCCGCCAAGCTCTTCGCCGCCTCCGGCGCGGCCCGGGCCGCCGTGAACGAGCATCGGCAGCGGCGACCCGTGGCCTGTCGATTCCGCCGCGTCGTCGCGATCGAGCAGCAATAGGCGGCCATGGTAGGGCGCGAGGGCCGATACGAGTTCTTGGACGCAGGCCGTGTCGTAGCTGTGAATCGAGGCGACCAAGCTACCTTCCCCCTTTTCGACGAGAGTCACGGCATCGGCGATGCTGTCGTAGCCGATGACGGTCGCGACCGGGCCGAACGCCTCGACCTCGTGGACGAGGACCGCCGACTTTGGATTCCGACAGCGCAGCAGCACGGGCTCCATGTAGGCGCCCGCGGGATCGAGGCTCTCGAATGCCTTGCCGGGGTCGCCAGCCACGATATCTGCCTCGTCGCGCAAGCGCTGGATTTGGGCGCGGACTTCGCGCCTCTGGTCGAGACTCGCGAGGGGGCCCATCACGCGTTCGCCCGATCGCGGATCGCCGGTCTTGATCTTGGCGAGGCGGCTACGCAGCACCTCGATGACGTCACCCTCGATGGAACTGGGAACGACCAGACGCCGGATCGCGGTGCATTTCTGGCCCGCCTTCACGGTCATCTCGCGCACCACTTCCTTGACGAAAAGGTCGAATTCCGGTGTTCCGGGCCCGGCGTCCGGCCCAAGGATGGCGGCGTTGAGGGAGTCTCGCTCGGCGACGAATCGAACCGCTTTGCGTGACACCGTTGGGTGGTTGCGCAACTTCTCCGAGGTTTCGAGAGACCCGGTGAAGGCGACCACGTCCTGACCGGTCAGATGGTCGAGAAGGTCGCCGGTGGATCCACAGACGAACTGGAGTGCGCCTTCGGGCAGAATGCCGGAATCGACGATGATTTCGACGAGCGCCTCGGCCACATAGGCGGTCGCCGTCGCCGGCTTGGTGATCACTGGCATGCCCGCGAGGAAGGCCGGGGCGAATTTCTCGAGCATGCCCCAACACGGGAAGTTGAAGGCGTTGACGTGGACGGCGACGCCGTGGAGCGGCGACATCATATGCGCCCCGACGAAGCTGCCCGTCTTCGAAAGTGACTCCACAACGCCCTCGAAGACGACCTTCTCGTCCGGGAGTTCGCGCCGGCCCCGCGAGGCGTAGGCGAAGAGAGTGCCGATGCCGCCATCGACATCGATGAGACTGTCGTGCTGGGTCGCCCCTGTCTCGCCCGACAACGCATAGAGCGCGTCCTTGTGGGCCGAGAGATGGTTGGCGAGCCTCTTGAGGAGAGCGGCCCGCTCGTGGAACGTCATGCCGCGTATCGCTGCTCCCCGCTCTCGCGCATACCGGGTCAGGGCCGCGAACTCGAGTCCCAGGCTCGAAGCTCGAGCGACCACCTTGCCGTCGACGGCACTCGGGATGTCGATCAGCCCGCCGGACGGGATAAACCACCGGCCGCGCGCGAAGCTTTTCAATACTTTTGTCATGCGGCGTCCTCTTCAACTGTATTTCGCGGGCGCGCCGGACCACCGCGGCGCCCTATGCGGTCTATTGAAAACCGGGATGGTCGCGGACGGCTTTTACCGGACGCGCTCAATCAAGGCGGCGATGCCTTGGCCGACGCCGATGCACATCGTGGCGATCGCGCGCGTGCCTCCGGAAATCGTCAATCCGTTGACCGCCGTCATGACGAGACGGGCGCCCGACATGCCGAGAGGATGACCGAGCGCGATGGCGCCGCCATGCGGATTCACGTGGGACGCGTCATCCGGCAAGCCGAGCTGCCGCAATACGGCGAGCGACTGCGAGGCGAACGCCTCGTTGAGTTCGATCAGGTCAATCTCGCCGAGCTTCAGTCCACGCTTGGCGAGGAGCTTGCGCGTTGCCGGGGCCGGTCCGATGCCCATGATACGGGCTTCGACGCCCACGGTGACAGCCGACACGATCCGGGCGCGGGGTTCGAGCCCGTAGCGGCGAACGGCATCGCCCGACGCGATGAGAAGCGCGCCCGCGCCGTCGTTCACGCCGGACGCGTTTCCGGCGGTCACCGTCCCGCCTTCCTTCCGGAACGGCGCTTTGAGCCTGGCGAGGCTTTCGAGAGACGTGTCCGCGCGCGGGTGTTCGTCCCGCTCGACCTTTGTCATGGTGCCTTTCATGCCGGGCACGTTGATGGCGCTGATCTCGCGGTCGAAGAAGCCTTCGTCTTGAGCTGCCTTGGTCCGCTGCTGCGAGCGCAAGGCAAATGCGTCCTGGTCCTCGCGAGAGATGAGGAAGTCCCGCGCCACGTTCTCGGCCGTCTCGGGCATGGAGTCGGTTCCATGTTCCGCCGCGAGCTTCGTGTTGATGAAGCGCCAGCCGATTGTCGTGTCGAAAATCTCGGCCTGACGGGAGAATGCCTCGGTCGCTTTTCCGGTTACGAAGGGCGCTCTCGTCATGCTCTCGACGCCGCCGGCGATCATGATGTCGGCGTCGCCAAAGGCGATCGCGCGCGCCGCGATGGCGACGGCATCCAATCCCGACCCGCAGAGGCGATTGACGGTCGTGCCGGAGACGCAAACCGGCAAGCCCGCGAGAAGCACCGCCATGCGGGCCACGTTCCTGTTGTCCTCGCCGGCCTGGTTGGCGCAGCCGAGCACGACGTCGTCGAGGGCCTCCCAGTCCACGCCCGGGTTACGGTCCTTGAGAACTCTTATTGGATGGGCCGCGAGATCGTCGGCCCGGACGTCCTTCAGGGCGCCGCCGTAGCGGCCGACCGGCGTCCTCGTATAATCACAAATGAAGGCGTCGCGCATGAGGCGTCTCCGGGCAGGGCGTGGGGAGCGGGATCAAGGTGTTGAACCAGCACGCGCGCGGGGCGGCCCATCCAAGCAGCAGGTTGGTCTTGCCACTTGGATGTTTGAAAAATGTTCTCATCATCCCTCTTTATGCAGGGGCCAGCTCCGGGCCGTTGACACGTTGATCCGCTGACTACTATTAATCGGTCGATCGGTCAATTAAGCTGCGCTCAAGACCGCCGGCCGAAGGGAGGAGACGATGGAACCTGTCCTCATCGAGAAGGAGAGTGGCTGGACGAGGATCGTTCTCAACCGGCCGGACAAATTGAATTCGTTCGACGGCGCCATGCACGCCGCTTTGGCCGCCGCTCTCGATCGGGTCGCGGAGGATCGCGATTGCCGGGCAGTGGTGCTGACCGGGGCTGGCCGCGGTTTCTGCGCGGGCCAAGACCTCGCGCTCCGCCAGGTAGAGAAAGGCGGCGAGGCACCTGATCTTGGGCAGACCGTGGATACGTTGTGGAATCCGCTGGTGCGCCGGATACGCTCCCTTCCAAAGCCCGTCGTCTGTGCCGTAAACGGCGTTGCCGCCGGCGCCGGCGCCAATCTCGCGCTTTCTTGCGACATTGTCGTTGCCGCCCGCTCCGCCAAATTCATCCAGGCGTTCTCATCGATTGGTCTCGTGCCAGATTCTGGAGGAACGTTCTTCCTTCCACGGCTCGTTGGCGACGCCCGCGCAAGGGCCGTCGCCATGCTGGCCGTTCCAATCGCGGCGGAGCACGCCGAGGCCTGGGGCATGATCTGGAAGGCCGTCGATGATGACGCGCTCGCTGGCGAGGCCGCGCGCCTTGCGCAGGATTTGGCCGCGCGGTCGGCCCGCGGCCTTGCCCTGATCAAGCAAGCTCTGAACGCGTCCAGGGACAACTCGCTCGACGATCAGCTCGACCTCGAGCGAGACCTCCAGCGGATAGCGGGACGAACCTCCGAATACGCGGAAAGCGTGAGTGCCTTCCTCGAAAAACGGACGCCGCCGTTCAAGAAATAAGTCATGAGCGGCACGCTAGGGCGATGCCCGGTCTACCGGACGTGCACCACCAAAGGAAAGTAGATCGAGATCAAACGTGGAGCAGCGCAAATCGGTCCTGGCCGAACGGATTTTGCTCTATCGCCCTGGAGCGCGCGGGCCCATGGATGCTTACGAAGACTCGGAGTCTCCTGCCACCAACAGCCTCGATGCCGGCAAGGTTTTGGCGCCGGAAAGGGAAAATTTTCAATCGCGGACACTCAGCGCGTCAGAAGGCTGGAAGGATTGACCATGAACTCGATGTCCCTGGCAGATACCGGGCAAACGCTTTTCGATTTGGACGAGCATGCCTCGGTGGACGAGATCCGGTCTTTACAGACTGGGCGTCTCGCTTGGTCGTTGCGCTATGCCTATGAAAACGTCTCGCACTATCGCAGGGCCTTCGACGCCAAAGGCGTTCACCCAGACGACTTCCGAAATCTGTCCGATCTTTCCATGTTTCCATTCACGGTTAAGACGGATTTGCGGGACAATTATCCGTTTGGAATGTTTGCGGTGCCGCGCGAACAGCTCGCCCGCATCCACGGATCGTCGGGTACGACCGGCAAGCCGGTCGTCGTCGGCTATACCGCCAATGATCTCTCGACATGGTCCGGTCTGATGGCGCGCTCGATCCGCGCGGCGGGCGGCCGTCCGGGCATGATGCTGCACAACGCTTACGGCTATGGCCTGTTCACGGGCGGTTTGGGCGCGCATCAGGGCGCCGAACGGCTTGGTTGCGCGGTGGTCCCCATGTCCGGTGGCATGACCGCGCGCCAGGTCCAGCTGATCACGGATTTCAAGCCGGAGATGATCATGGTGACGCCGAGCTACATGCTCTCGATCCTTGATGAATTTCGCAAGCAGGGCCTCGATCCGCGGGCGAGTTCGCTCAAATACGGGATCTTCGGGGCCGAACCCTGGACCAATGCGATGCGCCGAGAGATCGAGGAGGCGTTCGATCTCGAGGCGACGGATATCTACGGGCTGTCGGAACTCATAGGTCCCGGCGTCGCCCAGGAGTGCATCGAGTCCAAGGATGGGCTTCACATCTGGGAGGACCATTTCTACCCGGAAATAATTGATCCACACACCGGAGAAGTCCTTCCTGACGGCGAAATGGGCGAACTCGTATTCACGTCCTTGAGCAAGGAGGCTTTTCCAGTGGTGCGCTATCGCACACGCGATCTCACCCGTCTGCTTCCTGGCACGGCACGGCCAGGCATGCGGCGCATGGAGAAGGTCACCGGCCGGTCCGACGACATGATGATCCTGCGGGGTGTGAACGTCTTTCCGACGCAGATCGAGGAGCTGCTCCTCGCCAGCGGCTGGTGCAGCGGCCAATTCAGCATCGAGCTCAGCCGCGAAGGGCGGATGGATTGCATGACGATCATTGCCGAGGCGAGGGATCACGTCTGGGATGGCGCCGGCATGCGGGCTCACGCGACGACGTTCGTCGAACGGGTTAAGGAGACGATCGGCCTCACGACGAAGGTCGTCGTGATTGCGCCCGGAACAGTGGAACGTTCCGAGGGTAAGGCGAAGCGGATTGTCGACAAGAGACCACGCCCCGGCTGATTTGCGTTTTCTGGTATTTTGTTGACCGCCCGCTCTGCTAATTGTATGGAGCGCGTGCTTTAATCCAGACCGGTTCTTGACCGGAGCCGTCGTTTCCGCAACTGGTGGCGCGACGTGGTTGTTTCGCGTGATGCGTGGCGAGTTGTGCGCCGGAGCTGGAGCGGCGATCGTATAGGGACGGCAGCTCCGGCGTCCGGGGTGAAATAGAATAATGGCGCGACCGAAGGCCAGCGACTACGACGAAAAAAGAGTTTCCATTCTGAGCAAGGCGGCGAGCCTAATCGCTGAACGAGGCTATGCCGGTGCATCGCTGAGCCTGATCGCAAAGGAATGCGACTTCTCGAAGTCCCTGACCTATCATTACTATCCAGACAAGGACTCTCTGCTCTTCGATATTATTTTCTGCCACCTCAACGAGTTGGCCGAAACGGTGGAGGAGGCTGCGGCGCGGGCCAAATCGCCGCGGCGCAAGCTGGAGGCCATGGCGATCGCGCTTCTCGAAGCCTATCGTGACCACGACGCCGAACATGACGTCCAAATCTCCAGCCTCAAGCTGCTCTCGCCAGACAGGCAAGGCGTGCTGAAAAACATCGAACGCCGCTTGGTGCGCATGTTTTCGGCGGTCATCGCCGAATTGCTGCCTTCAGGCGCGAACTCGGACGACCTCCTGAAGCCGCTCACCATGTCGTTGTTCGGCATGTTGAATTGGCATTACCTCTGGTTCAAGGAAGGCAAGGGAATGGAGCGAGCCGATTATGCGCGGCTTGCCTGCCGGCTCGTCGTTGACGGATCGCGGAAGGTTACCGCGAGTCCACCGATAAAGCCGAGGCCGGAGGACGTCGTCCCCGGCTGAAAGCCGGGGAGGCAAACCTTGCGGATCAGCGATACATGTTTTTTGATTTGCTCTGATTTTTTTCGCGTCGGACCTGTCCGGCAAACGGAACGTTGCTTTGATAGCGCTCGCCGACGGCGACGGGCTTCCCGCCTGGGGCCGCGACATAGAACGGGTCGATCATATCGCAGTGGTGCGTGGGGCGATCGAGCAAGGCCGGCCTGCGTCCGATCTCAATCACCCAAGAACTCGGCGGCGATCCGGCTCAAATTGTGATGCGGCGGGTCATTGCCTATTTGACGAATATCAAAGCCCGGAAAACGCGAATTGCGTTTTGCGGGCGATGAAGGAAAACGCCCGGCAGGACTTTTATCGCCTATATAAACTCTCGAATTGACGAAATCGAGGTCGATGACGGCGTCGTGCGCATCGTCGGCTCGCGGCGCAATCCTTATCACACGCCACGGAAGGCGGGAGCGCGCTTTTCCAAAAAGGCTGTCCATCCCTCTTTGTAGTCCGCGCTGGCAAAGCAAGCCGCGATCGCGGCACGCGCCTGTTCCACCTTGTGCGCGTCGGGTGGGAATGAGGCGTCAACCGAAAGCTTCGAGGCCTTAATCGTCAGTGACGCGTTGGATGCGACCGTTTCGGCGTATTCGCGAACCGTGCTTTCCAATGCTCCAACGGCGAGCATCCGGTCGACGAGCCCAATCGCAAGCGCTTCCGCGGCGTCTAACCGGCGCGCGGAAAAGAGGACGTCCTTCGCACGCGACGGGCCCACCGCTTGAACCAGGCGAGACACCGCATCGAGGTCGTAGCCAAGTCCCAGCCGCGCCGCCGGGATCGAAAACCGCGCGTTGACGGCCGCAAACCGCAAATCGCAAGCCAAGGCGAGCGCCACTCCCCCTCCGACGCAATGACCAGAAATCATGGCAATTGTCGGCTTTTCAAAAGCCTGAATCGACCGAAGCGCGGCCGAACCCGCCGCTTCGTAGTCCAGCGCGGCGTCGGCCGTCGCCCGGGAATCGGCGAATTCGGAAATGTCCGCGCCGGAGACAAAAGCTTCCTCCCCGTCGCCCCGGACAACGACGACGCCCACGCATGGATCGGTCTTCAGCTCCGCGAAGATCTCCGGAACAGCGCGCCACATAGAAAGCGTGACGGCGTTCCGCCGTGCCGGGTTTGCGAACGTCACCCATCCAATTGAGCCGTCGACATCAACCCGCACTTCGCTCGTTTTCATCCAGACCTCCATCGGCAGCGCAATGCTTTAGTGCAACCTGACGAAATACCTCTATTGAAGGGCATCCAGCTGGAATGTCGTTGCTTCAAGCGCAAGATGCCGTCGTGCAAATCTCCACAGGCCATCCTCCTTGACCAACAGATCGTCGTAGGTGCCGCAATCGACGATCGAAGGGAGCGTGTTCGGGACGCCGTTGTACGCCACGAGGTAACAGCGGCCTCTCACGGAGTCGGTTTGAAGCTGTTCAAGATGGACGCCGCTGTTCCAGTGGCGCCGGTATTTGGTGCCGCGTCGAGCCCGGTCTCGTTCCTTCCAGAGCTTCAGGTTGTCGCGGCCTTCGACGCGGACGGCAAGTTTCCCGATCTCCAGAATGCCCGTCGCCGTAAAGCACTGCGCATAGAGTTCGGCGTCGGCCTCATCGCTCGCCAAGTTATAAATCGCGTAAAGATTCATTATCTCGACGTAGTCGGCGGGGTTCGGTGTCTTGGGAAGGGTCATTGGCGGTACCTCAAATGATGATTGTCGTGATGCTTGCTTCGTGAAGGCGCGGCCATGGCTCGCGTTCTGCTCTACTGCTCAGGGAATCCCCCTGGGTTGACCCCGGTGTCGAAACGGTCCTTCAAGCCCAATTCCGCCATCACCTCGTCCGTGTGTTCCCCCAAAAGAGGAGGCGGTCTGCGAATCGTCTGCGGCGTTCCGGATAACTTTATTGGAAACCCCAAGGTCCGGATCTTCCCCTCGACTGGATGATCGATTTCGAGGACCATCTGCCGCTCGCGAACATGGTCGCTTTGCAACACCTGCTCATAGTTGAGAATGGGACCAGCCGGGATGCCTGCGTCCAAGAGCGCGGCCACCCAGTCGTCCACGGGCCGCGTGCGGAAAACGGCCTCCAGCAATTCGATGAGGACAAGCCTGTTGTGCATCCGGCTCTTCACATCCCGAAAGCGTTCGTCCTTCGCGAGATCCGGCCGATCCAGCATCTTGCACAGAGACAACCATAGTTTCTGGTTGGCGGCTCCGAGGACAAACCAACCGTCCAATGCGCGAACAGCCTGGTAGGGAGCGCTCATCCTATTGGCGGAGCCCATTGGTTGCGGTGGTTGCGCGGTGGCCCAATATTCCGTCGCCTCCCAAACCGACAGTCCCAACGCGGCATCGAATAGCGAGGCGTCGATATATTGGCCCTTGCCGTTCGTCTGCCGCGCGATCAACGCGCATAAAATGCCATATGTCGCGAAGAGTCCCGCACCGAGATCGCCAACGGAAATGCCCGATTTGACAGGCTCCTGGCCAAGAATGCCCATTGCGCTCATCACACCAGACATGGCTTGAGCGATCAGGTCGTAACCTGGACGATCCGCCCAAGGGCCGGTCTGCCCGAAGCCCGAGATGCTGGCATAGATCAGCCTGGGATTGTGGCGGGACAGCGTTTCGTAATCGATCCCAAGCCGGGCCGAGGCGCCTGGCCGGTTGTTCTCAATCAACACATCCGCCGTCGCGGCAAGCTTGTAAAACACCTCGCGTCCGGTGGGACTTTTGAGATCCAGCGCCATGCTCCGCTTGTTCCTATTCAGCGCCATGAACCCAGGGCTGTCCAAGCCCTTGCCTCGGATCCCCATCGATTTGCGTGTGCTGTCGCCCGATCCCGGCGGCTCGACCTTGATCACGTCAGCCCCCATGTCCCCGAGCAGCATCGCGCAATAAGGCCCCGCAAGGACTTGACTTAGATCGAGCACCTTTATCCCCGAGAGCGCCGAATTTTTTTCCATGTCTCGCACAATTTATCTCCGCCCGGCCGCGGGCTTGTTGAAACCAACCGTCATCGAGGCGAACACCCCTCCATCGACGACGCTTGACATGTTAGTATCATGTTTTCATCATACCAATTACATTAGTTAGTATATCAGATGATGTTGGGGGCGCAAGCGTTTGGAGAAGGCGCTTTAAACATCGCGCTTCGCATGGGCCGCCAGAAGAGCCGGGGGTCCTGGGACAGGCCTTGGCGTCTTGAAGGCTTGCGACCATACACCGGCCATAAGGAGTGACGACAAAAATGAGCGAAAACCTAAAAGGCAAAGTTGCCCTCATCACGGGATCCACAAGAGGGATCGGCCGGGCCATCGCGATAAGCATGGCGGAGGCCGGCTGCAACATCGTGATCTCGTCGCGGCGGCAAGATGCTTGCGACGATTTGGCTGCCGAGATCAACGCGCAATCTGATCATGTCAGCGCGCTTGCCTGCGCCGCCAACATCGCCGAGAAAGAAGACCTGCGTCGATTGACGGACGCGACGTTGCAGAAATGGGGCCGGATCGATATTTTGATCTGCAACGCGGCCACCAATCCGTACTACGGGACGATGAGCGGCATCAGCGATGACGCGTTCCGGACGATCCTGAGCAACAACATCCTGTCGAACCATTGGCTCGTCCAATTCGCGCGGCCGGGGATGGTCGAGCAGCGGGACGGCGTCATAATCGTCGTTTCGTCGATCGGCGGCCTTCGCGGTTCATCCGTCATCGGCGCCTACAACATCTCAAAAGCCGCCGACATGCAGCTAGTTCGCAATCTTGCAATGGAGCTCGGACCCTATGGCATCCGGGTCAACTGTTTGGCTCCAGGTCTGATCAAAACCGACTTCTCAAAGGCGATTTGGAACGACGCGGAAAAGCGGCGACAGCATGAATCGCTTACACCGCTGAGACGTATCGGCGAACCCGCGGATATCGCGGGCGCGGCCCTTTTCCTGGCCTCCCCGGCCAGCCGGTTCCTCACGGGGCAGACGATCGTGGTGGACGGGGGAGCCACAATCGTAGGGCTGTGAGCCCGTTACGTCAGCCAAACTCACAAATCCAGCATGTCTCAACTCGCATCAAAGGCTCCCAGATGGATCTCGCCCAGCTCTCCGCAACGGAAACCACCGGTCTCGTGAAGACCGGCCAGTTGAGCATCGTCGAAAGCATAACGGCTTCCCTTGACCGGGTCGCGATGGGAAATCCGCTCATCAACGCCGTCTGCACGGTGAACCATCGCGCACTGGAACAAGCGGCGCAAGCCGAAGCCAGGCTCCGGTCCGGCCAAGCGGCGCGGCCCCTCGAAGGCGTCCCTTTCGTGGCCAAGGATAATCTTCTGACGTCCGGCCTTCTGACGACGTTCGGCTCGTTGTTGTACCGGGACTCGGTCCCGGCCGAAACCTCTCTTTCGGTTCAGCGCATGTTGGACGCCGGCGCGATCCTCATCGGCAAAAGCAATCTCCCGGAATTCGCCCACGACATCAACAGCGTCAACGCGCTATTCGGGCTCACCCGCAATCCCGTCGACTTGAACGTGACCGCCGGTGGATCGAGCGGCGGCACGGCGGCGGCGGTCGCGGGCGGCCTGACCCCTGTCGGACTCGGCACGGACTTGGGCGGATCCATCCGAATCCCGTCGTCCTTCTGCGGCATCTGTGGACTGCGGCCCTCGGCTGGCCGGATCCCGGTCCATCCATCGGAGTTCGCATGGGACACGCTTGTCGCCCACGTGCATGGGCCGATGACGAGGACGGTGCCTGACTTGGGCCTGCTCCTTTCCGTATTGGCGGGTCCCGACGATCGTGACCCGATGTCCCTGCCGGCCTCGCCAGCGGACTATGTTGCGGCGGCCTCCGGCAACCACGACCTCCTCGGCCGCCGGGGTGGCTTGTTGATGAACCTCATGGACCTCGTCGCCATCGACGCGGAAGTCGAGAGACTTGTGAGCCAGGCGGCGTCCGACCTATCGGACCTCGGGTGCGTCCTGGACAATGCAAGGCTCGACGCAAGTCACGTCAAGCCGGCCGTCAACGGAACGCGTGCGTTCGGCATGGTGGCACGCTACGCGGAGATCTACCGGAACTCCGGAGAGGTACTATCGGCCGCTTTGAAATCGCAGGTCGGCGGCGCGATGGGCGTCGACCTTCTGGCCCTCGCGGACTCCGAACGACACAGGAGCATGTTTTACCATGCCGTCGCGCGGCTCCTTGAACACTTCGATTTCCTCGTTTGCCCAACCGTTGCCGTGCCTGCGATGCGGCTCGACGAACCACTGCCCCGCAGTGTTGGCGGCCACCCCATCTCGAGCTTCTACGACGTGTTCTACGCTTGTTACGCCTTCAGCCTGACTGGCCTCCCCAGCGTCTCGGTGCCATGTGGTTTCACATCAGCCGGGCTGCCGGTCGGTCTGCAGATCATCGGCCGCAGGCATCGTGACGACAACCTGCTTGAGGTCGCGTCATGCTATGCGCGTCACCATCCCGAGCATTTCCGGAGTCCGGGCATTTCAACCTCGATCGCAAATGACGCGTCACTGGCCACCCGCGGTGTCACGATAGGCTGAGGTCGGGTGCCCAAGCCCAATGTCATCGACATCAGGAACGTTCACTGACCGCGACGATTCCTGTTCTCAACGAGAGCAAGCAATGGGACGAAGTCGTCGCGCTTGATGTTGGTATGATCTTGCATGAGCTTCTGCACCAGATCGGCTTCGCCTTCGCTGATGGCCTTGGCAATCGCAAGGTGCTCGGCAGCGGAAACCTTCAACCGACCCGGTATCCCGAACGTGTGATTCCGGTAACTCCCGATTCGCTGGCGCGTCTGTCGCGCCGCCGTTTCGAGGTATCGGTTCTTCGCGCCCTTGTAGATGGCATCATGGAAGGACTGGTTGGCGGCCAGATAGTCATCGATCGAAATATCCTCAGCCCGTTGAGTCGCTTCCGCGAGAGCGGCCAGTTCCGCTCGTTCCTCAAAGCTCATGCGCAACGCGCAATATCGGGCACACAAACTTTCGAGGTCACCCATAAATTCGAAAAGCTGGATTAGTTCGGACGCATCCATGCTTGTGACGTAACTTCCCGACCTCGGCCGGACATCGACAAGGCCGACCGACGCAAGACGTCCGATCGCATCACGGACAGGCATGCGTGACACGTGAAAACGAGCCGCCAGTTCCCTTTCATCGATTCTCGCGCCTGGTGCCAAGCGGCCCAAGATGATGTCGGCTTCGAGCTCGCGGACGATCTCGTCCCGCGAGAACGAATCCTTTTCCTCTCCGAGGCCTACATCAGTGGCTGGCGGGGCGGACGAGGACGCGCGATCCGCCTTGACACTGCGTCGTGGCTTAGGTTGGACCTCGATTTGCGACTTCGATTGCGAGATTTTTTTCAACATTATCAATGCGCTTCCATCAATTCGCCTGCGCCCGCATAAGTGGCTTGTCGTAAACAAAATCGTCCCAATTCACCGCTTTTTTCAATTTGCCCGATTTCGCCAACTGGGCTTCGACGGACTTAAGATACGCGACGGAGTCCGGCATCATCCTAACCTTGTAGTCCATCTTGGCCATCAAAAGCTTCGTTAAATCAAGATCGAGCTTTAGAAACGAAGAAACCTCCTGCGCCGCTTGGTCCGGGTTCGAATGGATGAAATCGGTCGCTTGCACGAGCGCCTTCATGAATGAGGCCGCCGCGTCTGGATTCCGTTCCGCCCACGTCTTGTTCAGATAGACGAAACTGCGGTTGTTGATGATCCCGATGTTGTCTCTTATCAGTTTAGCCCCCTTCACTGATCGTAATATCCGGGTCAACCAAGGCTCGTAGGCTGCCGCGGCGTCGATGTCCCCCCGCTCCAAGGCCGCCAGCATTTCGGGAGGCTCGACCGGCACAATATTGTAATCATTAGCGTTCAGGCCGAGCTTGCTTATGAAGGCATTCCAAAACACCTCGCTAGCGCTTCCCAGCACAACGCCGATGCGCTTGCCTTTGAGTGCGGCCACGTCGGCCACGCCCTTTCCGACTATGCCCATGTATTGCTGAACCTGCAACATTTCCGCCGCAACAACCACGTCGGGATCCAAAGCATTCGTCTGGATCCCGGCCTGTTCGCCTCCGAAGACAGCCTGGACTTGGTTCCTAACGAGGAAAGGGACCATCGCGGAACCGGAGGCTCCTGTATTCAGCGTAACGTCGAGTCCATTCTTCTCGAAGAAACCGCCCACCTTTCCAATGTAAAACGCGGCAAGGGACGGGTCGATGCCGGTTGCCACGGTCATCTTGATCGCGGAGGCGGCATGGGATTGCCCCGCGAGCGACATCATCAACAATATGGAAACCAACAGCTTTTTCACATGATTTCTCCGTGCCGTGTCGTGATGAATTTCGTTTGTCGAGTTCAGGTGACCGGGCCGTAGCGGTGCGCAAAACGGTAAATGCCCATTCTAAACAGCCGATCGGCGGCGAATCCGAGCAAGCCAAGCGTGAGAAGGGAAACGAAAATGTCGTCGACCAGCATGAAAAGCCGCCCGTTCCACAGCATGACGCCCAGCCCGTGCGGCGCGGAAATCATTTCCGCCGCGACAATCGTCGTGAACGAATTCGCCATGGCGAGGCGCATTCCGGTCAAGATGAACGGAACCGTCGCCGGCAAAGCAACAAGGGTGTACATCTGCCATCGCGTGGCCCCGAGCGCGAGCGCCGCGCGCGTCATGTTCTTGTGAATGGATGCAACACCGGCAGCCGTGTTCAAGATGACGATGAATATCGTGGTGTAAACGATCAGGAACACCTTTCCTTCTTCGCCGATCCCGAACCAGATAACGGCGATGGTGATCAAAGCCGTGGCGGGGATGAAGCGGAGGAACTCGGTCCAGGGCTCGACCAGGCGTCGCACCGATGCGAAACTCCCAATTGTAAGACCTATGGGGATGCCGAGCGCCGAACCAAGGAAAAAGCCGAGAAAGATCCGTTGAAGACTTGCAAGCATGTCGATCTCCAGATCGCCACTGCGCAGAAGCTCCCAGGCCTTCACGAAGACTTCGATCGGAGGCGGGAACAGAATCGACTTCACGAGGTAAATCGACGCCAAGTGCCATGCGATGAACAGTGCGGAAAAACTGACGAGGTAAGGCAGAATGCCGCTCGCAAGGCGGAACGCCCACGTCGTCTTCACATGAATAGTCGTGACAGCAAAAGTGCTCATACCGGCTCCTGGATGCGCTTCCCCGCGCGGTTAACTTCATGACCCACCGCACGCTCGATCCGTGCGTAGTAATCGACATAGGTCAAATCTGACCGAGACCGCTCGTCACCCATCTCGATTTCGATCACCTGCTGCAATGTGCCGCCTGGGCCGGCACTCATAATCCCGACTCGGGAGCCAAGCGTGATTGCTTCGTCGATGTCGTGGGTGATGAAAAAGATCGACGCCTCGGTGGCGCGCCATATCTGACGAAGCTCCCGCTGCATGGTCGCGCGGGTCTGCGCATCCAATGCCCCGAACGGCTCGTCCATCAGAAGAATCTTCGGTTGGTTGGCCAAAGCCCGCGCGACCTGGATCCGCTGCTTCATGCCACCGGACAACTCCGCTGGATATTTGTCCTGCTGCCCGTCCAATCCCACAAGACGCAGGTACTCCATCGCCTTTGGCCGGTATATTTTCCGCGGAAGCCGCCGCAACCGTAACCCGAATTCGATGTTCTCCAGCGCCGTGAGCCAAGAATATAGCGAGTTGTCGCCTTGGAACACGACGCCGCGATCGCGAGAGGTTCCCGAAATCGGTTCGCCGTCGAGCAATATCTCGCCCGTGGTCGGAGCTTCGAATCCGGCCAACAGCGACAAAATGGTCGTCTTGCCGCACCCCGACGGACCGAGGAGGCAGAAAAACTCTCCCCGCTTCAATTCCAGTTCAAACCCCCGAAGGGCCGGAACCCGTCGTCCGCTCTGGGTGTCGTACGATTTTCCCACATTTGAGAAACGAATGAGTGACATGTCTGGGCATCTCCGTTATTTTGGTACTATCAGACATTAAAACTAGTATGCAAAGATTTTTTTCGCCGATATGGTCGGCGGCGACAGGATAAATCAGCTAGGGGCGAAGTGCGCATGGATCTCAGGTTGAACGGAAAACGCGTGGCGGTCAGTGGCGCGACAAAAGGCATAGGCCGGGCCGTTGCCTATGCGTTCGCTGACGAGGGTTGCGCCCTTTTGCTGGCGGCCCGGGACGGAGATGCCCTCCGGGACACCGCGGTGGATTTGAGGGAAAGCCGCGGCGTGGCGGTCGAGACATATCGCGGCGACTTGTCGACCTCCGAACATCAGCTGGGCTTCGCACGAGCCTGCGCCGGGACCGACATCCTAATCAATTGCGCCGGGTCCAACCCGGCGGGCGGCATCGAGGACATCAGCGACAAGGTTTGGCGCGACTCCTGGGATCTGAAAGTCTTCTCCTACATAAACATAACGCGTGCCGTCTTCACAGACATGAAGACCCGCGGCGGTGGCGTCATTGTGAACGTCATCGGGAATTCAGCTGACCGCATGAACGACAAGTACATCTTGGGCAGCACTGGAAACCTCGCGCTAGCCGGGCTGACGAAAGCGTTGGGAGCCAGGTCTCCCGATTTCGGTGTGCGCATCCTCGGCGTACATCCGGGCGCCACGGCAACAGATAGAATCCAGGGTCTGTTGCGGGATTGGAGCATCGGCAAATACGGAACCCCGAACCATGCGGACGACGTGCTTGCGAGCATGAATTTACCGTTCGGCCGCTTGTGCGACCCATCGGAAATAGCCGACGCCGTCGTTTTCCTCGCCTCACCCCGGGCAAGCTACGTCAGCGGAACGATTCTAACGGTGGATGGCGGCGCGACAAACCGGAACAATTAGTCCGGGACAGCGCCATAGCCAGAAAGTCCAAACGATCCTGCCCCCAAAACACCTCGCCGTTCAGAACATAGCTCGGTACGCCAAACACCCCCTGCTTATTGGCGAACCGGGCATTCGCCATGTATGCGCGGGCGACGGCGGGCCGTTGCGAAATCTCTAACAGATTGCCGGGCAGGCCGAGCGCGGTAATTAGACCGCGCATCACGAATGGATCGGCGATGTCCCGCTCATCCCTCCAAATGGCGCTCATGATTGCCGCGGTCAGGCGCATCGCGGCCGTCGCTCCAAGACAATGATCCGCGGCGACCACGATCTTCGACGCCAGTTCCCCATCGACAGGGAAGTATCTTGGTTCAAGCACCATGGGGACATTCAAGCCCTGGCTGAATCTGCGCAATTCGACCAGCCTGTACGCCTTTCGGGCGGCGGAACGGTTTTCGAGCGGAACCCCTCCCGACACAGGGAAAACCTGTCCCGCGAGATCGATCGGCCGCAAGCGGATCCTCGCGTCGTGGTCCCGCGCGAGCTTCCAAAAACGTTCATGGCCCAGATAGGCCCACGGACTTGCCAGCGCTACATAATACGTGATTTCACTCGTGGCGGGTACATTTTCCGCCGAGCTGAACGACGACGTCATCCGCCCATCCCTATTCTTTGATCCAATTCGTGTGCCTGTCGACATAATCCCAATCGACGGCGAGCCCCAGGCCCGGTCCCTTGGGTGCCGCGACGCGGCCTCCGCCATCGATGGCGGTCGGCGCGTCGAAACCCGGCACGACATAGTCGGCGACCGGAACACAGCATTCGTAGTAAGATTCTAGCTTCTGAGACAGCGCCACGTGGAGCCCAGCGATCGAGTTGGGCTCCGGGCCGAAGGCGTGGAACTCGCAACGTACGCCATATGGCGCGGCCGCTTCGACGACCTTCCGGCAAAACGTGATGCCTTGGCGTCCAGCGTCGAGGCGAAGTCCAACGGGACATTGGCGCGAGGCGGCCTCCAAATAGTCGCCAAAGCTCCAATACAACGCGTCGGTGGCGAACACGGGAATGGCCAGCTGCCGGGATAACCATGGATAGCCATGACGCTGCGAATGGGGCAACGGATCCTCCAGCCACAGATAGGAGAGTTCCTCCAATCCCCTGCCGACCTTAAGCGCCTCGAACAAGTCGTAGCGGCCCAGCGGATCGAACATCAAAGCGAACTCGTCGCCCACGGCGCGGCGGATGGCTGCGCAGGCGTCGAGATCCAGGCGGGGATCCCCCCACAGATGCGGTTTGTAACCGCGATGACCCTCCTGCTTGAAACGCAGCACGTGTTCGATCACCTGATCCGCCGAGGTCATCGAAAGTTCTTCGCGCGACACGCCGTAAGCGGGTAGCGAGAGATGCCTTGTTCCCAAAAGCGCATGAAGCGGCATCCCGAGGCATTTGGCTTTCGCGTCCCACATTGCGTTGTCGACGGCGGCGATGGCAACGCAGGACGTGCCATTCCATGCTGCCGTCTCCATGACGCGTTCCGCCGCGATCGGATGATGGCGAACATCGATCCCGACTAGCGCCTCGCGGAACCAGGCGGCGATCGCAAGTGCCATGGACGTCGCCGAGGGTGAGTCATTCCAGGAGACGCTCACGCCAGACTCGCCGCAATCGGTCCTGACCCTGACGATCGTCGCGGTTTGGGGCCCACCTTGCCCGAGCCATTGGACCATGGTTCCATATTCGAGGACGCCGACATCGATGCCAGTGACAAGAGCCATTGATCCCTCAATCTTTCACGGTGACGGCAGCGGGGGCGACCTTGCGAAGAAGATCGGGATAGACGAATGCCTTCCAGTCCACGGGCTTGGTGAGCCGGCCGGTTCTCCGCAATTCGGCTTCGACGCCGTGCATATGGTTCAGCGTTGCGTCGTCTAGGCGCACGCCAAACGTAATCTTCGTAAGGAAGACCTTCGTTTCCTCCAAGTCCAACTTCAAGAACGTGGACACGACCTTCGCGGCGGCGCCGGGATCATTATGGATCACGTCCGTCGCTTCCACCAAGGAGCGAACGAACAGTTCAGCGGCCTTGGGGTTGTCTTGCGCCCAGCCGCGATTCACATACAAGATTGCGCGCGGCAGCATGATTCCAACGTTGTTCCGCAGGACTTTGGTGTTGGGGACGGACTTCACCGCCCGGGACAGCCACGGCTCCCAGCACACGAACGCATCGATGTCCCTACGAGATAGGGCGGCGACCATTTCCGGCGGCTCGACGTTGACGATCGTGTAGTCTTTGGGGTCGAGCGAAAACCTCTTGATGATCGCGTTCCAGAAGACCTCGCTTCCACTGCCGAGCGACACACCAATGCGCTTGCCCTTCAAGTCGGCGAGACCGGGCGTGTCCCGGCCCACGACGCCCCACCAGTCGTCCGCGGCGGCCGTTTCGCCAACCAAGACCACATTGGGGTCGAGATTGAAGTTCGTGATGCCCGCCTGTTCGGCGGCAATGGCCGCCTGACTTTGGTTTTTGACCAAGTATGAGACCATCGCGGAGCCACTTGGGCCGGTATTCAACTTCACGTCGAGACCATTCCGTTTGAAAATACCCATGGATTGGGCGACGTACGCGGTGGCGAAGGCCGGGTCGACACCGGTGCCGAGCGCCATGCTGGCGGTTTCCGCACGGGCCGCGTTGGCTTGCGACGTCAGGCACATCAGAAACGCGGCGATCCGAAGAATGTTCTTCACGGGGATCTTTTTCCTTCTATCTGGAGAACCAGTGCGTGTGTCGATCCAGCTCGGCCCAATCGACATCGAATCCAAGTCCCGGACGTCCGGAACCCGACGCGACACCGGCGTTGAAGACCACGCCCGAGCGCAAACCTGGAACCTCGCCGAGGCCACATGTCGTATGATGTTCGAACCAGCGCGTGGTGGCGCCGGCAAGCGCGAGACTAAGACATGCTTCGACGCCGCCACGAGGCGCGAACGACGAAATGTCCAGCTCGGCTTGATTGGCTTGCGCGACCGCGGCGAAGTTCGCCCAAGCGACGATTCCGGTCCGGAGCGGATTAAAGCGAAGACCCTGGACGACGCCGCCGCGTGTCGCCCGGTCGCATTCCGAGAGGCTCCAGCCTTGGGACTCGTTGACCACGACGGGGACGTTCAGCCGCGACGCAAGCCATTCGTAGCCGGCATGATCCAACGGCGAAATCGGATCCTCAAGACGCGTAAACGCGAGATCCTCCAGAGCGCGGCCAACCTGCAACGCCTCATTCCGGCGGTAGCGGCTGATCGGATCCAGCATGAACGTGATGCCGGAACCGAACGCATCCCGGATGCGGGCGCAGGCGTCGATGTCGCGCCGCGCATCGCCCCACAAGTGGAGTTTGAAAGCCCGAAAGCCGTCACGCACGTGACCCTCCAACAGGTCCAGATATTGTTCAACATGTTCGAAGCCGAACTCTTCGGACGAGACGACGTAAGCGGGTATCGAGGTGCGCTTCCGGCCCAGCAACACCGCGGTGGGAACCTTCCAGAGGTGCCCCGCAAGATCCCATATCGCCAACTCGAGAGCGCATGCCGCGAGGGACATCCCCGCGGCCGCGCCGAGGCTCTGGCAGCGCGCCGCGATCTCGTAGGCCGCCAGCGCGTCTAGCCCGGTCAAGGCTTCGGCGAACAACGTGGATGCCGCCTCGGCATAAGACGCGTCCGATTCGAGCACGCTCCAAATCACGCCAAGGCCGCGCGCGCCGCCTTCAGCCTCCACCCGCGCCACCAGAACCGCCCGGCGAAACCGAAGGGAGCCGAGCTGGACCGGCCCTCGGCCACCATCGTATTCGACGGCTCCGAACTGAACGCGTGTGATCTGACTCATGACGCGCCTCCCCAATCAAATCCGGGCGCCATGAAGCCCCTGAGCGTTCCCTCATCGACGGTGACGCCGAGACCAGGGCCATCGCCGCGGATCACCTCGCCTCCGACCGATTCGAGATCCGCAACGGCGGGCGACTCGGACACCCAAAGCGACCCCAAGCTCACGCCCCAGTCGACGGCGGGAAGCGCACAGGCGGCATGAACGATGGCGGCGGTCGCCAAGGGCGATTCAACCAGCATGGCGAGATTGACGCGCAAGCCCCGCGCCTGTGCCAAGGTCGCGGCCCGCACCAAGGCCGCGAGGCCGCCGAATTTCGCCGCCTTGAGGCTGAGTCCGCTCGCCCCGCCCCGCGCCGCGAGCCGCTCGATGTCCTGATCGCCATGAACCGCTTCATCCGCGCCGACAGGAGCGGGCGAGGCCTCGGCAACTTGGGCCAAACCCTCGAAATCGGCGGACGCGACAGGTTGCTCGATGAAGTTCACGGCAAACGCCGCGACACCGCGAGCGAAGCGCCTCGCGGAGGCGACATCCCATGCCATGTTCGCGTCCACGGCGATCGCCGCCGTGGGTCCGAGCGCGCGACGGAGCGCGGCGACGGTTTCGATCTCCCGCTCCAATTCCGCGACACCGACCTTCAGTTTGAACGCGCGGAACCCCTCGCGTTGCAGCGCCAACGCTTCGGCGACGTCGGCATCGAGGTCCGCGGAACCGCCGATCACGCGAAGGACCAAGGCGCGTCTCCGAACCGCGCCGCCCAAAAGCTCGACGACGGGCTTGCCACCCAGCTTTCCCGCGAGGTCCAACACGGCCATCAGCACCGCGGACTTGGCCCCGCCATTGGCATAGACACGGCTAAAAGCCGTCTCCAAACGGTCATGATCAAACGGGGACGCGCCCAGCAACGGCGTGCGCAAATGCTGTTCGATCATCGCGACCATGCCGGCAAGCGTCTCGCCCGCCATGATCGCATCGGCGCCGGACTCACCCCATCCGACGTGCCCGCTCCGGCTGCGGACACGGACGAAGAGCGTTTC
>JARLIW010000100.1 GCA_031291515.1 Beijerinckiaceae bacterium
GCCCAGGACCCCGCGACCCAGAGCGCGGCGGCAAACAGCGTGCCCACGCTGATGACGTGCCAGCGCGGCGCCGCGAGGCTCGGCCCGAAGCGATAGATGACGTCGAGCGCCATCAGGATGAACACGGCGAGAACCGGCCAGCGCGAATAGGCGAGCCAAGCCGCGAGCCGGCCGCTAATGGGAAGGAACGAGAGCGCGAGCGGAATCAACGCGAGCGTGGTCAAGGCGACGATGGCGAAGACGATCGCGCCCAAGGCGAGGCCGATGGCGATCGCCTCGGTGCGCCAAACGCTGCGCGTCTCGGGGATTTCGCAGGCGACATTGAGCCCCGAAATCAGCGACGAGGTCCCGGCGCGCGCGCCCCATATGGCGACGCCGAGGCTGAGCAGAAGGCCGGAATTCAAGCTCCGGCTTGGTTTGGCGACGAGGCTCGCGAGCGCGTCGTTGATCAGTTTCGCGGTCTCGGCCGGCAACAGCGCGGTGAGCTGCTGCACCTGGGCTTGCACCATATGCGTGTCGCCAAACAGGCCGTAGATCGAGACGAGCGCGCCGAGCGCCGGAAAAATCGCGAACATCGCGTAAAACGCCACGCCCGCCGCGACCAGGCTCAGATTGTTGCGCGACATGCGATGGATGACGCCGACCGAAACGGCCCAGAGACCGTGCAGGTGATTTTGCTTGAGCCATTTCATCGCGGCCCATCTCAGCTCCGCGCCGCGCTTTTTCAAACCCATGTTCTCGTCCCACGCCTTCGAGCCGTCGTCTTCTGTCTGAACCGTTCCGTCGCGACAGCCAAGGGCTTGGCCTTGGCGGCTTGAGGCTAGACGCGCCCGTCACGTGGTTCCACCATCCGCGCGCGGAATCGGCGAAACCCGGGACCTTTCATGTATAATGCCGGGCGCGATTCGGCTTGGACATCCCATCAACCTGCAAAAGGCCAACACCATCATGTCGGGACGGGTTCACGGGGCGGCGGGTGCTAAATTTGGGGATTTGCCCTGGGGTCGCGGCTAGATGGCGTGGTCGCCGCAGCAAGAGGCTGCCTTGCTCGCGGTCTCGGCCTGGCTCAAGCGCGGCGAGCCGCAGGTGTTCCGCCTGTTCGGCTATGCCGGCACCGGCAAGACGACGCTCGCCAAGCATCTCGCGACGGGCATCGACGGCGAGGTCGTGTTCGCGGCCTTCACGGGCAAGGCCGCGCTCGTGCTGCGCGGCAAGGGCTGTCCCGACGCGCGCACGATTCACAGCGCGATTTACCGGCTCAAGGATGCCGACACCGAGGAGCCGTCGTTCGTTCTCAACGACGATGCCGCCGCCGCCAAGGCAAGCCTGATCATCATCGACGAATGTTCGATGGTCGATGCCGACCTCGGGCGCGATCTGCTGTCGTTCGGCAAGCCGGTCCTGGTGTTGGGCGATCCCGCGCAATTGCCCCCCGTCAAGGGCGGCGGCTTCTTTACCGATGCCGAACCCGATTTCATGCTGACCGAAGTCCACCGTCAGGCGGCGGACAATCCCATCGTGCGCATGTCGATGTTGGTGCGCGAGGGCGAGCGCCTGGCCCAAGGCGCCTATGGCGAGAGCCGCGTGATTCGCCGGAGCGAGATCGACGCCGCGCTCGTTCAGGAGGCGGACCAGGTTCTGGTCGGGCTCAATCGCACGCGGCGGTCGTACAACACGCGAATCCGCCAGCTCTCGGGCCACGAGGATCCGTTTCCCCAAGCCGGCGAAAAGCTCGTCTGCCTGCGCAACGAAAAGACCAAGGGCCTCTTGAACGGTGGGATTTGGCTCGTGAAGACGGCGGCGGCCAAGCGCGCGGGCAAATTGCGTTATGGCATCGTGCCCGATGACGATCCCACCAAGAAACCGCTGCGGATCGGCGTGCTGCCTGCTTATTTCACCGAAGGCGAGGAGGCGATCGCGCCGGCCCTGCGCCGCTCTTCGGATGCGTTCGATTACGGCTATGTCCTCACCGTCCATAAGGCGCAGGGGTCGCAGTGGGACGATGTCGTGCTGTTCGATGAAAGCGGCGCGTTTCGCGAGCATCGCAACCGGTGGCTCTATACCGGCATTACGCGGGCGGCCAAAAAGCTCGTGATCGTGGTGTAACCCGCTCGGCTACTGGAACGGGCCGGGATATTCGAGGCCGCCGTGAATCCGCAGATGCGTTGCCGCCGTGCCCGTCGGCATCGGATCGGGGCTGTTGGAATCCGAGCGCAACGTCGCGGGGGCGGCTTGTCCCGTCGTCCAATTGCTTCCGGGCGTAAGGCCGGCATTGGAGCCAAGCTGGACGCGGACGTGACCACCGATCCGGACGCAATTCGTGCCGCCCTCGACGGCGGCATAATCCGGCCCATAGGCCGCGCAAGACGTCGCCTCTCGCAGAGAAGGGGCCGGGCCGTCGAAATCCCCCGCCGCCGCCGGGCCGCCCGCCCCCAGTAAAACCGCGAAAACTCCCGAAATCACCAGGATCGGGGTGTTTCGAGCGGCGAGGGCATAACGTCCTGAGATGATCATCGGGGCCTTTGCAAAATCGCGACGACGGAACTTTGACCACACATTTGGGCAAGATCAAGGACGTCGCGACGATCAAGACCGTTTCCCGCTCCAATCGCCCGCCGCCGCTTGAACCAAGGCGAGCGCCGCGACGCCGGCCGTATCGGCGCGCAGAATTCTGGGACCGAGCGACAGGCGGATCACGCCCGGCATGGCCAAGAGCAGGGCGCGTTCGCTCTCGTCGAACCCGCCCTCGGGACCGATCAGGACGGCGACGGCGGGATTTTCGAGATGTCTCAAACGCTCCAGCGCATCGCCGAGCGGCGCGTCTTCGTCGCAAAAGATCAAGGTCCGGTCCGGGTCCCATGCCGCGAGAACCTCGGGCAGGGGCACGGCCTCGGCAATCGCGGGCAGGGTGAGAATGCCGCATTGTTCGGCCGCCTCGATGGCATTGGCCCGCATGCGCTCGACGTTCACGCGGCCGCCCTGGGTCCGGCGCGTCAGCACGGGGCGCAGCGCGCTCGCGCCCATCTCCACGGCCTTTTGCGCGATATAATCGAGCCGCGCATGTTTGAGCGGAGCGAACAGATAATGGAGATCGCCGGCGTGGGTCTGTGCCCTGACGCATTCGTCGAGGGCGAGCGCCATTTGCTTGCGGCTCGCCGCAACGAGATGGGCGCGCCACTCGCCATCCCGGCCGTTGAAAACAAGGACGGTCTTGCCCTGGGAAAGCCGCAGTACGTTGCAAAGATAGTTTTGTTGGCTCTTGTCGAGTTCGATCGTGAGGCCCGGCTCGTAGCCGGTTCCCGCGGGAGTTTCGATGTAAAGCCGAGGGGCGGAAAAATCGTAGGCAGCCATCCCTGGCTTTTAGAGCATGTCCTGAAAAAGTTGCAGACTTTTTCGATCGGGGACACGCTCTAGCGCCCGAGGACGAGAGCGAGTTCTTATCGCTTCGGCGAGTCCACCAAGGCCGAACGCGCTCTCGCATGCGGAGCGCCGATACCGCGACGCTTTTCAAACGGCCGTGATTTTGCTATTGACTGTTTCTTAACCGCCGCGGATTGGGCGAGAGGATTTGTGTTCCATGATCGAAGGCCGTGTATTTTGCCGCGTCAGTGCCATCGTGCTCGCCGCTGGGCTTTTGGCCGCTGGTCTGTCCCAGGCCTATGCTGGAGATTGCAACGCCGATATCGGCGGCCTGTCGCAGAAGCGGCAGGGGTTCATCGACAAGCTGAATCAGATTGCGAAAGCCTCGAAGGGGAAGCTTGATGCCGCCGCCTCGTGCCCGGTCTTGCAAGGCCTCGTCAAGGCGGAATCCGAGCTGATCAAATATCTCGAAGCCAATACGTCCTGGTGCAACATTCCCGAAAACACGGTCGAAGGTCTGAAGGCCAACAGCGCCAAATCGATCGAATTCGCGAAAAAGGCCTGTGACTTCGCCGAACAGGCCAAGAAACAGCAGCAACAGCAGGCGGTCGGCGGCGGGGGGCTCGGAGTCGAAGCCCCGAAACTCCCGACCGGGCCTCTCTAGACATTCCCGCGCGTGAGACATTATCGGGCGTGGACGTGACGCACGAAGACCGGCCGGCGGGCGTCGCCGCCGGCGCGCCGCTGCCCGATGCCGCGCCGTTTTGGTTGTTTCGGCTCGCGCCGCCCTCCTGGCATCCTTATATTCAACTGGCGCGGCTCGACCGGCCGATCGGCTGGTGGCTCCTCGTCCTGCCGTGCTGGTGGTCGAGCGCCTTGGCGAGCCTCGCCGCGCATCGGCCGCCGCGTGTCGTTGATCTTCTGCTGTTCGTCGTCGGCGCGATCGTCATGCGCGGCGCCGGTTCGGCCTATAACGATGTCGTCGACCGCCATGTCGATCGCTTGGTCGAGCGCACGCGCGGCCGTCCGGTCGCGTCGGGCCGCGTCAGTGTTCGGGCCGCGAAAGTGTTCTTCGTGGCGCTGTCCTTCGTCGGGCTCGCCGTTGTCCTCTGCTTCAACCTTTTCACCATTCTGCTTGGCACGGGTTCGCTCGCGATCGTCGCGATCTATCCGTTCATGAAGCGCGTGACCTCGTGGCCGCAGCTCATCCTGGGATGCGCGTTTGCTTGGGGCGGCCTGGTCGGCTGGGCGGCGGCGTTCGGCTCGCTGAGCGCCCCGGCCTATTGGATCTATGCCGGCGCGATCTTTTGGACCGTCGGCTATGACACGATTTACGCGATCCAGGACGCGCGCGACGATCCCGCCGCGGGCATCAAATCGACGGCGCGGCTGTTCGGCACGCATCTCCGCGCGGCCGTCGCCACGCTCTACCTGCTGGCCGTGGCGTCGATCGAGATGGCTTTGATCGCGGCGGGCGCGGGCACGCACCTGTGGGCGCAAGCCGGCGTTCTCGGTTTCGCGCTGCATCTCGCCTGGCAAGTCCGGCGCATCGATCCCGAAAGTCCGGCTCGCGCGTTGCGGCTGTTCCGCTCCAACCGCAATGCCGGGCTGATCCTGTTCGCGGGGCTCGCGTTGGCGGCGCTCATTCCCGCTATTGCGTGATCCGGGCGACCTGGAGCGCCTGGGTAAACATCGCATTGAGGGCGTCGGTAATATCGGCCGCCGAATTGGCGGTGTAAAAGAACCCGGTCGTCGCGCAGCTTGTCAGCGCCGATGGCAGGTACTGGATTTGCCCGTCGGCCTGGTTGTCCTCGGCGATCGCCCAGGAGACCGCATGACTACTTGTCGTGATGTTGAGGTAGGGAATGTAGAGAATCGAAATCGTCACCCCTTGCGCCTTGAGATTGGTACACGCCTGTTCAGAGAACAGGGCCAGGGGGTTCGACCCGTTGAAATTCCCGTTGATATAGGTTTGCGAATTATCCATCCCGTCGGTTACGAGAAACACGAAAGGCCGTGGGCTCGCCGATGTCGCGCCGGTGCCGGTCGAGGTGATATATTGGCCGATCCCGGTCGACGATCCCTTTGTCGTGATGACGTTGTCGAAATGCGTTCCGCCGCTTCCCATCGGATATTGCGTCGAGACGTTTTGTCCCGTGTCGAGCTCGCCGACGAGACCGCCGGACGTCAACGTGGTCGGGCATGTTCCGCTGGTTCCCCCCGTCACTTTATTGATCGCGCTCGTGAGATTGGTGCTGAGCGGCGAAAACTCCTCGATATAGTTGATGAACGGGTAAATCCCGACGCGGAATTGATTGGTCAACGTTTCCGTGGCGATCGCGGTCGTCAATAGGGTGCAGACCGCGCTTTCGACCGAATCCTCGCGCAGGGGGATATTGTTTTCGCGCGTCAAATCGAAGCCTTGATATCCCGCGTAATGGCAGGCGAACATGCATCCGCCCGGGAAATCCGAGAGGTCGTCGGGATTGACGGCGGCGAGCTGGCTCTGCCCCGTGGAGGTCGTCGGCAAGCCCATCGAACCCGACACGTCCACCAGCAGGTAGAAATCGAGATAGGTCCCGATTTTAAGCGATGCCGTCGACGTTCCGCTGAGCGGAATCGTTTTGATCCCGATAATCTTGCTGAAATTCGTATTCATCGAAACCGAGGAATAGGTCACGGTCGCCTGAATGACTTGGCTGCTTGGGTTTGTCACCGTGATCGTCGGCGTCGGCGTCGCCGAGACGAACGCGAGCGTGCCGGTATTCGCCTTGAAGGCCTGAAGCCCGGCCGTTTGTCCCGCGGCAAGCGCGTTGGTCGGCGACGTCATCGAACCGCCCTGACCGTCGACGACGTTTTTCGCTGTCGTGATCGCAACCATCGCGGCCGCATCCATGGCCGAGTCGAGCTTGGTCTTATTCGAGAGCGCGGTCCCGTAATCGATCGCGAACCCGAGCAGCGCAAACATCGGGATCGCGCAAAGCCCCGTGATGACGGCGACATTGCCGCGGCGGTCGCCAAGCAGACTTCGGAAGCGATTCAACAAGAAACGGGTCATGAGGAATGTCTTTCGCGATCTGGGCTCGCCGGCATGGTCGTCAACATTGCAGAGTTCCGGAATAGTTGACTTTCGAGAGGTAGCGCGGCTGCAAATAAGCGGAGCGGTGCAGCGTCACCGAGTGAAAGAAGGCGGAGCCGAACACCGGCGTGTAGGTGTAAGCGAGATCCACGACGATGAGGGAACCCGACGTGAACACATCCGCCGGCAGCGTCGTCAGCGAAGGTTGCTGCGAATCGGGAACGGAAA